>CAZENQ010000011.1:0-57874 GCA_964513655.1 uncultured Pirellulales bacterium
GAAAAAGCAATCCTAACGCCTGCACCCCCGCCCAAAGGACGGGGCTGAATACGGACGCCTTGAGGCGTTTTGGGTGTCCACCCAAGACAGGCTTGGGTGCTAAACAAGGGGGATATTTCGATTGGTAATTTGTGGTCGGTGGCCAGATCTTTCAACTTCGCTGCGCTTCGCTCAAGATGACAGGGCGGGCCTTCGGCCTCGGTCGGGACGACCGAGGAAAAATTTCATTATTTTTTTATTGAAGGGTGGCCGGCGGTTTGGTAGAAGGAGGGGGATTGGTCTTTGAAAAGGAAATAGAGTCTAACTGCAGGTCCGAAAGCGTGTGCTTTCGGATAGTCAAACGGGAACTCGGTTAAAATCCGAGACGGTCGCGCCGCTGTGCGTGTCCGCTCCGATTATAAGAATCGGAAGTCCGAGAGACATTAACCACTGTCCATTACTAAAGTTAGTGCGGGACGGGAAGGCGTTTCTCGGTAGGGCGCAAGTCAGAAAACCTGCCTGTGGTTAGTTTGATTATTTGCGTGTTCTCGCGAACTGGAGCGCAAGTACGCCGGGGCCCAGAGCGAATATTGTTATTGCGGGCCTGTGTATGTTAGTAATAAAGCCGTCGTTCCTTTTAGCGGGAACGGCGGTTTTTTTTATTAACAGGCCCCTCGCGATAAGGGGCAAGTTAGAACGAAAGGAGACAAAACAACCAAAAGCTAAAAGCGATAAACAGGGAAGAAGTAAGTTTTTACAAGGAAGTTGTGATTTTTTAGCTGAAGGAGAAAAGAAAATGTTTTCGAGAATACTGATGAGCATAATCGTTGTTTTGGCGCTGGCAAGCGGTGGAGCGGTAGCGACGCCGGTCAGTGTCGGGACGGGCGTGAATGATGCGGGGGTTTATATCGAGTGGTCGGACGGGTTCATTGGGGAATTTGAGGTATGGTTCGGACAGAGCTCCTCCGACACGATTACAGGGGCGGATTTGCTGCTGACTTTACACAGTGAGCTAACGGATTTTACTTTGGCGTATACGAACTGGGGAACCGCGGAAGAGCCGGACTTGTTTGTTGACAGCATGGCGTATCTCGGTCATTCGAACGGCGGGTACGGCGGAGGTGACGACTGGTGGCATTACTGGCTTAAGGACGCCGGCGAGACGAGCTGGACGTCGCCGCTTTATGGTATGTCGAGCCGGGTGGTCGGCGATGGTGACATGGACGGCTGGATTTACGGTCGGTCGGGCGCTCCGGTGCCGGAGCCGGCGACGGTTGCGCTGCTGGCCGGCGGCGTAATTTTGCTTCGAAGGAGACGGTATGGGTAGGCGGTTAATGGATAGAACGGGCCCCACGGGAAGGTGGGGCCCATATATATTGCTGCTCCCTGTGGGATAAACTGTGCAGGAATGAGAGGGCGTGTTGGATGTCAATTTTGTTAGAAGCTGTGAGTATGTTGCTGGTGTTGGGGGTGGCAGGATACGATGCGAATGATTTTGCAGTAGAAGTTGTTGAGTATGTTGAAGGTGATGGAGTAGGTGTAGATGGGCTATCGGGCCAGCCTTTTAACGACCCTAATACCGCTCTGGGCAGACCTACTTTAGAAACAACCGGCGACGGCTGGTATATACCGGCTGATGAAGATGTCCCTGTTGTGCCGGTGTACCCGGCGTGGCGGTCGTTCGAGGTGGTGACGGTAGGCGGCGGCGGGGAGCTTGTACTGCGTTTTAACCATCGGGTGGGGGACGATGAGAACAATCCGTATGGTATTGATTTTATTATGTTCGGCAACGCGAGGTGGGGGATAGCGGGAGGCGGGTCGTGGGGGCCGGGGTCCGACCCGGAGACTGTTACGGTCGGGACTACTTTTTATAAAGAGCTTGGCATTGTCGCCGTAAGTCAGGACGGCGACGACTGGTATGAATTGTCCACCGGGCCGTATGCGGATGATTTTGCGGCGACGGCGGGTTATCGGTGGGACGATGTTAACGATGAGTGGGGGCAGGAGCTGGACCCGACCCGGCCGGTGGACCCGAATTTGACGGCAAGCGATTTTGACGGCAACAGTGTCGCTGAGATAATCGAGATTTACGATGGTTCCGCAGGAGGCGCGGGCTTTGATATAAAAGGGCTTGACGCAAATGATTATACAGCGCTGGCTGTTGATTCGAATACGGGGCAGAGGTGGATTCAATATGTGAGGATAGAGGATGACCCGTGCAGTCCGGGGACGCCGGAGGTGGATGCGGTTTCGGATGTGAGCTGCTGCGGGGATTACAGGCACGAATATCCTGCGGGCGACCTTAACGCGGACTGCAGAGTGAACCTGTTTGACTTTGCGATTGTGGCGGTGGACTGGAATGATATGTCGGATGTTGCCGAGGTTACGGATAACTGGTTAGAGTGCAGTTGGGAATGTGAGTGACTGGTGGGACAGGGTATGCCAAGAAAGGCTTTTACACTAATAGAGGTGCTCGTGGTGGTAGCGGTGGTGTCTCTGCTGATGGCGGTGTTGATGCCTGCGCTGGCGAGGGCGCGGCAGCAGGGCAAAAGTGTTCTGTGTATGAGTAATCTGCGGCAGTTAGCGATAGCGGCGCAGATGTATGCGAACGGTAACGATGATTATTTTCCGCTGGCGATGGTGACGGAGACGGACGGATCGCTGTATAAATTGTGCGCGTGGGATTTTACATCGATTAAAAATTGGAATACACTTGAGCAAAAAGTAATTCCCGGTATATTATGGCAGGGTGAGACAATTGAGAAGATACAACAGTGTCCATCTTTCAAGGGTAGCCATAATTGGTTTGCAGACCCGTACACCGGTTACAATTATAATACGAGTTACATCGGGGGCAGGGCGGCGGTGAAGGACGGCGAGGTGGTCAGTGAGACTGTCGTTATGTCGTCGAAGGTCGGTGAGGTGCGCAGGCCTGAGAAGTGTGCGCTATTCGGGGACGGGCAGTGGGGCGGGGGGGCAAACAAGTTTATGCGTTCGCCGTTTGGTGGCAAGCTCGATGAGAATTTCTCCGGTCGGTATGCGGGGACACAGGGGTATCGGCACTTGGGCAAGACAAACGTTGCGTGGTGTGACGGGTCTGTAAAGTCGGTGGAGGAGTGTTTTACGGAGGCGCATGCAGGCGAAAGGGAATATATTGCGGAGGGGACGGGTTTTCTGTCGGCAGACAACAGTGCATACGACCTGGAATAAAATGGTTTTTAAGGCTCAGGGATAGTATAATTGGCGGGGTGGGTACGTTAAGAGCAAAAGGGGTTTGCGGAAGGTTAAAAAAGGCAGGGGAGCTTGTGCTGGGAGGATTGAATCATCTTCTCTGGCCGGCGGTGTGTATAAACTGCAAGCGGAGTATTTGTGAGCGCGACCGGAGCCTGTGCAAGGAGTGCTGGGGACAGCTTCTGGCGTGTACTGGCGCGGACTACTGCCCCAGCTGCGGGCGGGACGTCAGCAGATACGCACTGGTTGAAGGCGCTTGTCCTGACTGCCAGGGCAGGAAGATACACTTTGACGGGATAGCACGGTCGGGGTTCTATTCGGGGAGCCTGCAGAGGATGATACTGACTTTTAAGTATTACGGCCGGACGGAATTAGATTCGACGCTGGGTTTCTTGGTCAATTCCGCGCTGCAGGGAAGCAGTTTTCTTGACGAGATTGAATTTTTTGTTCCTGTTCCCTTGCACTGGTCGAGGCGACTTGCCCGCGGGTACAATCAGTCGATGATTCTGGCCAAGAGGCTAAAACACGCGAGAGCAAAGATTAATACAGAGCTTGTCAGGGTCCGGCGGACGAAATCGCAGCCGGCGATGCCGACGCCCGCTGCGCGTGCCAAGAACGTGGCCGGGGCGTTTGCCGTTCGGCGCGGACATAAATTTGCCGGGCGGACGGTCTGTCTTGTAGATGATATTAAGACAACCGGCGCGACGCTAAATGAATGTGCAAAGACGTTAAAAGAGGCAGGAGCAGCAAAGGTCTTCGCGGTGGTTTTGGCGGTGGCGGGCCAGGACATCAGCTAAGTTTATCGAAATAAAGTCCGCAATAATCCTTCGACCTGGTGAAGGCCAGTTCAGGATAAGATTCGGATGCTAAGTATTGTTAGGCCGCTCGACAGGCCCGCCAAACGGACAGTGGGTTGCTGAGGGTCACGATGTGAATGTGGCATGAATAAAGCTCAACTTTACGGACGATAAAAGTCCGAGGCCACCAATAAGATAAATAACCGCGGCGGTAATGATAGTGACCGTAAAGCCGAAATGAATACTCAACAACACACAGACGATACTGCCTATTACGGTAGCGAAGCTGTTAACGGCCCAGGCCCAGGGTCTTGCCGCTGGATCTGTGCGCTGAATGATACGCAGGCCCGTCGGAAAAGGCATGCCCATAACGAGGGCCAGAGGGGCTATCGCGAGGATAGCGACCAAACATCGGACAGGTTGGTTCAAGAACAGCAATCTGTCTACTATAAGATTATGAATCCATAACTGGACAAAGACAAGAACAATGACAAGTACAAGCATTATCGCAAGGGACCGGCCGAGAGATACTTTGAAATTTTTTGCAATGAAGCTGCCTAAACCGGAAAAAAAGAGTATCGAAGCGAGGGTTACTGCCATACTATAAACCGGACCACCAACAAAGACGGAGTATTTCTGGAGCAGTGCAATCTCAATGAGAATAAAAGCCAGACCGAGGGCGGCAAAATACAGAAAGACACCGAACCTGCCGGGCCGAGAGATATGCAGACGTCGATGCACAAATAACGGTGCGATAATGAAAATTATGCTTAAGAGCATCATCTGAAACAAGCTAAAGGCAAGGATAATAAAGCCCAGTGGAATCCTCGTCATACTGTAACCGCCTTTGCTGTCGGCCAGACCGCCCCTAGCGCCAGTCATCTCAAGTACAGATTTCCAGCGATAAAACTGAAAGAAAAAGGGGTCATCATCGGTGGTGGGCCTGATGTTAAAGCGATGAACGGCAATCATTTTTGCCCTGTCAGCCTGATTAGCGCGTATTACACCATCAAAGGCGTTTGAGCGTTTTGTGAAAGGGTCATACAGGACATCAAACTGTCTCTCTGTGGCCCACTGTTGTATTTTAGCAATCTGGTCTTTCGTAAAGCTGGTGCGCTTTAGTAAGACCTCTGCCCAGGGTGGACGGTTGTAGTAGGCTGGTCCTGCAACAACGACAAAGTGACTTTCCGCATCTTCAATACCAAGCCTATCAAGCATCTGTAATTGAGTTGCTACCAGCCTGAGCGACTCCCTGGGCGGCTCAAACAACCAGCGAGAAAACGACAAAATCCCATGTTCAGTTAGATGTGCCCAGTAGGCAGCCATAGCTTCTGTGGTATAAAGGAAATTTTCAGCCAGTGCGTAAGCTCCGCTGGAAAGAGCGGTGTATGTATCGACACCGGATAGTTGTATAACGTCAAATTGTTCGGTATTTCGACTTAAAAAGTGTCTGCCCTCACTTACCACAATTCTGAATCGGTCATCAAGCCATAAAGAGGTACACTCATCTCGATATTTTCTTTCGACGGCATCAACGATTATGGGATTGAGGTCTACTCCCAAGACGTCGGAAGAACCGTTATGAAGCGCGATAAGTGCGTCTATCCCACCGCCAACACCTATCACGAGAACTTTCTGAGCAGGCTGAACAACGTAAGGTATGCCCTGAAGGTATTCTCCAAGAATAGAGGAACTTTCGGGTCTATCCGACATAGCCATTATACCAGTAGGTGCGGCACCATCCTGATAGATACCGCGAACAAGGGGAGGATTGTCACGGTAGCGTCTTGATAAGGCGCCGCCGAACGAGACGTACATTGACTCAGGAGATGTGATATCGATTTTGCCCGTGATGTGCCATCTGGAATATACGATCTTATGCTCATCCCGGAAAAGGTCTTTGCTTGGGGGGTAATAGAGTGGCATAAAATCTGTAAACACAGCCAGCATCAAAGATGCAAGAGAAGCGAATATCGTTGAAACATATAAGAACCTCTGTCGCCTTGTTCCTTCAAAGGCAAGTATAAGGGCCGAAAGAGCCGCGAGAGATGCCCCCAAAAAAATACCGCCAACGGCACCGATATAGTTTATTACAAACAGCGACATCAATGCACCGGAACCTGCGCCGGCCAGATCCGCAAAATAGAAAAGATTCACCTTGTCACCAGCCAGAGCAACAAGCCTGCAGATGCATACACCGGCGAAGAAAAAAGGTATGCCCATTAGAATATATAAAATCAACAAACTTATGGAGTTGCTGTAATCATTGCGGGTAATAATATCGGTAGGATAAAATCGGATTTTGGTGAGCAGAAAAATTGCTGCTATAAGGGTAGCGGCAAAGAGCGAGGCAAATTTGGCCAAACGTGCATCGGCCTTTTTTTCTTCAGAAAAGCTTTTTGAAACGGTGATATAACTTCCCGCAGCACCGAAACCCAAAAGGGCCAGACTAATAATCAGATATGCAAAGTGATGCCAGCTGAGCACCGAGAAAATCCGCGTCAGACAAATCTCAAGCATCAATACCGTAAAAGACAATAAAAACAGAGCCACTAACTTCCTTCCCTGTCGATGCATAAATAAAACTCCCAAGATAAAGGTTAAAAAATTAAATCAATATATGTAGCAGGCTATTCTACTATACCATTAAATTTTGTTTCTTCAAGCAACCGTTGTGAAACCTGGCCAGCAAAAGCAGTCGTGCAGCACCGATAAGGCACACGGCCATATCTTTCTGGATTCCCGCTTTCGCGGGAATGACACATTCGAGGGTCTGTTTTTGCGAGAGGCCGTAAGTGAAGCGGAGATGGTTATTATGTGGGCTGATGGGGGGTGTTTTGTGAGGTGAGGGGGTCTTTTGGCTGGAGGCGCCTTAGGAGATTGCGGCGGAGGTTTCTTAAAGGGGTGGCGGCGAGGCGATGGAGCTGAATCGCTTTGCTGGTGGGGCGTGACAGCGGGCGTTCGTCGGGTGTCAGCAGTTCCGGAGCGAGCTTTCGCTTGTGTTTGTAAAGATGATAGATGTCCGCCTTTTGTAAGGTGTTCCTCAGATAAGAGGTAAGTCGATGGGATAGGAGGAGGCGGTTGGGGACATAAAGGGATATCTGAAAGTCGACGAGGTAGGGCCGGCCATCGGAGCCGAGGATGATGTTGTCTTGCTTGTTCGTATCGAGGTAAACGATGCCTGCGTGGTGTATCTGCCGGAGGAGTTTCAGCAACCTGTCAAAGAAATCGTCGGGGAGTTTTTCCTTGTTCTCTTTTAGTGTTCGGCCCGGGATGTACTGATATATGAATCCTGTCGTGCCATAGCGTTGGAGGAGGCGCGGCGTTCCCTGGACGTGGTTTAGTCGTCGGATGATAGAGATTTGGTGTGAGCAAAGCATCTGGCCCAGCCAGGCCAGAGGCAGGCCGAGGAAATGCTGCTGGCGATTGAGCTTTAAGATAATTTGTTGCGGCGTAGGTATCCGGGGTTCCAGCGACTTGTTGGAGGATTCATAAAGAGCGGTTGCGGCGAAGAAATCATGCTTTAAGACTTGAGACAGACGGTAAGAATTTTCGCCAACCGCGATTTGGGCGGGCAGCGGTTTTTCGCCACAAGCGTACAACTGATACTGAAGTGTCCTTCGCATTACTTAGCCTCTTACAGGAGCAAAAAGCTAATGAGACCCCTACATTTCAGTATACCGCCAAGCACTACGCTAAGCGTACTGTATAATTTATCTAATCTGCGCTTGAAGGGTTAGAGCTTTTCATATTTTATAATGGCCCGATACAGGCCGTCAATTCGTTTTCCGTCGACGATTATGGGGGAGTATTTTTCGTTTCTCGGCTGGAGCCGCACTTCGTTGTCGGGTTCGAAGAACACTCTTTTGAAGGCGGTTTCGTGGGGCATTGCAAAGCGAATGAAACAGTCGTCGCCATTGTGTACCTCGGCCGCGGGCGAGAAGGCCACTATGTCACCTTCACGGAACTTCGGCTCCATCGAATCACCGACAACCCGGACGGCAAAGGCGTTTGGGTCGTGCAGGTCGGGACAGCGGACGTAATCGTCTGCGACGCCCACGGGATAATCCAGGTCGTTGAAGTCACTGGGGTAGCCTGCTGAAACTTTGTTTATGACGGGCACGAGCCGGCCGGCGGCCAGTGGAGCTTCGGCTTTTTCGGTGTGGAGCTTGCTTTTGGCCAGGAGTGAACCGAGCTGCTTGGTATTTGGCTTTGCGTCTATGAGGTTTTTGATAAAGCTGCGTAATTTCTGATTTTCAGCCTCGGCGGATTCGTATTGCTGACGAATATCCGGCGGAATGCGCTGCATGTGCGCGATGTGCAGGAGCAGTCCCGGCTCAAACTCGAGTATTCTCTCGAGCTTTGTTAGTAAGTCATCACTGGGAGGGTTTTTTACCTTGCCGGTTTCGATGGTTGACAGATAGGGCTTTGAGAAGCCGACGCTGCTACCGACCTCATCGAGAGTGAGATTCATCTGCTCGCGTTTTTTTCTTATTATCTGACCCAAAGACATGATGCAAATTGTATCAGCATTTCTGGTAAATGCAAGCTAAAGTTAGATAAATATTTAACAAAATTTTCTCTTTTAAACGCTAATCGACGTTTATGAGGTCATAATCGGCGGTTCCGAGGCCGATTCGCTGGGCGTGCTCAAGCTGGTAAAGGGGTTTGAAGTTGTCGTGTGCAAGCAATTTTGCGAGGTTCCTGCCCTTATCATTACTTTTGCAATTTACCCTGCTTCGTGAGCAGTTGATTTAGGAGCTGGCGGGCCCGGCTGTCGTTGGGATTGATGTTTAGCGCATCGTGGCAATGCTGTAATGCCTGGTCGATATTGTCCTGCAGCATCAGCGCCAACGCCAAGTTTATGTGCGCACTGAGGTAATCCGGCTTGAGTTGCAGCGCAGCATTGTAATTCTGAATCGCCAAGTCATACTTGTTCTGCCTAGCATAAGCCGTCCCCAAATTAAGGTACGCTTCGGGCCAGTCTTTATTGACGCGCAGTACTTCATTAAAGCAGGTGACAGCCTCATCAAGCCTTCCCTTCATGAGAAGCGCATCGCCCATATTTTTACGAGCGTCTAAATGTCGCGGCTCGATTCGCAGCGCTTTGCTGAATTGGGTTACGGCCTCGTCAAGTCGGCCCTGTTTGAGCATCGCCAATCCGTATTTGTCCAGCATTATGTAATTGTTTTCGGTTACCTCAACAGCATTTCCAAACAGAGTGAGATTGTTTCGCCAGTGGCAGACCTGCATCCGGGTACACGCCAGCATAGCAGCAAGCAGTAATCCTGCTGATATTCCCAGAGCAATTTTTCGATATCGCCATTCGGCGAGAAGTTCAACAGCCCCCCAGGCAACTATAATAAAGATTCCGACGGAGGGCAGGTACATATATCGGTCAGCCATAGCCTGGTTTCCCACTTGCACTAGACCAATGACAGGTACGAGAGTTCCGAGGTACCAAAACCATCCGACAGGCAGGTACCTGTGGGTTTTGGCCAAGCGAAGTACCCAGATGGTCACAGCCGGGAGCAGCAGGACCGCTGCTACAGTTGGCCAGAATAACAGTCTGTACGTAGGATGGGGATAAAGGACTGCCAAGCCACTGGGCCAGGCTATTTTTTCGATGTACCTTATGTAAGAAACAAGAGCATTAAAGATTCGCAACGGTAAAGCAAGCGGTGCTACCGCCCCAGCCTTTTGCTGGATAATAAAAGTGATTATACACGAGACCACGGCGAGTGCGAGTAAAGGAACCTTTTCCTTTATCAACAGGGAGGTTGAGCACTCGCAGCGACGGTCGTCGGGTGATTCGTACTGCGGCAGAGCTCCTTGCAGGTCTTGACGGTCCCATCGGAACCGTTTCAGCGGCCAATAGTCCAGCAAGAGCAGGACGAACGGCAGAGTCACCAACATGGGTTTGGCCATCAGCCCGAGAGCAAAGACCAAAATTACCAGCAGATATCTTCCTGTACGCGGTCGCTCTGTGTATCGCATATAAGCAAGTATGGTCAGCATCCAGAAGAGCGAACTGAGGACATCCTTGCGTTCGGCCGCCCAAGCTACGGACTCGACGTGGAGAGGATGCAAGGCGAAAGCTGCGGCCACAAAGGCGCTTCGCCAAACCGCGCCTGTCATTTTTTGCAGGAGGTAAAACAGCAACAAAGTATTTGCCACGTGAAATAGCAGATTAGTTAAGTGATGCCGAGATGGGTTGAGCCCAAACAGTTGGCAATCCAGCATATGGCTCAGCCAGGTCAGCGGATGCCAGTTGTACGCATGGCGTGCAGTAAAGGCCCACAGAGCAGATTCACGTGTTATTCCCGCTGTAACTTGTGGATTTTCAGTTATGTAGGTCCCATCATCATAATCGACGAATCTGTTGTAACGCATCGGCTCGAAGGCAATAACAGTAATCAGAATCAGAGCGAGACCAATCAAAGAGATAAGTAGTTTGTGATTTAATCGCTCCATTTAAACCTCTCAAAAAGAAATTACTAAACGTTGAAAGTAATGCCTCAAGTGCCAAATTCCGGCGGCAAAGATTTACAATCCTACCGATTATTGAGTGCCGAGCACCAGGGCCAACGACATATCAAATCCTCAAATTTGTTTTTATAATTTAATTGACCTCCAGAAGTTCGTAATGGGCGGTTCCGAGGCCGATTCGCTGGGCGTGCTCAAGCTGGTAATGTGGGTTGAGCTTGTCATTTCCGAGTAATTTTGCGAGGTTTTTGCCGCCTTTGGCCTCCACCATGTCCAGTGCCGCTTTATCGACGGCAACGGGGTCGGTGGAGGCGAGTATGCCGATGTCATCGACTATCCTGGGCATATCCGGCTCACTGAAACAATCGCAGTCCTTAGTGACGGAGATGAGGTAATTGAAAAACACGGACTTGTTTTGTTTTCCCTTGAGGGTGCCGAGTGCGTGTTCGGCGATATTTTTCTGCAGGACCTCATCCTCCTCGCCCCAGTCGCATTCGACGGCGTTGAATCCGCAGGCGACGAGACATTCTGCACAGCCGATGCATTTGTCCTGGTCGATGTGCGCCTTGACGTCGTTTAGTGTAATCGCATCGGCGGGGCAATGGTCGTAGCACTGGCCGCAGCGCGTGCAGTCATCGCCGATGCTGAGCGTAAGGGCGGCGTGCTGTCTCATCTTTCCCTTCCTGCTTGCGCAGCCCATTCCCAGAGTCTTTAGGGTAGCTCCCATGCAGGCAGCGCAGTGGCCGGTGAAGTGGGCGACCGAAAGGATGGATTGGGACCTGGCAATGTCTGAGGCGATGAAGACTTCCTTGTTCAGTTCGCCGTTGATTTTGACCGGCGTCTCGGATGTTCCGAACAGTCCATCCGGCACAATGAACGGAATGCCCAGGACAGTCTCGCAGAAGCCGTGCTCGGCGGCGAGTATGGAGTGTTCGATGGCGTTATGTCTTCGGCCGACGTATAAGGCGCTGGTGTCGGTCACAAACGGTTTTGTTTTCAGTTCGAGCAGCTCGTCTATCAGACCTTTTATGCACGGGGCGGTTATGTATGTGTTGTTGTCCGCTTCTCCGACGTGGACCTTCACGGCGGTGAAGTCATTTTCCTTGAAGCAGTTGGCGAAGCCGGCCGCCTTGAACAGCGTTCGGGCCTTTTTAGAAATTACCTTTTCACCGTCACCGCGGGACGCCTGAATAAAATAAACCCTGGAAGCCATAAAAATCACCAATTACAGTAACAATCCGATCCGATGGAATAATGCGGTCATTATATTGTTTTTTCAGCTGACCGCAAGGGCCGTTTACAGGAGCAAGTGCTGGAGGAGGATTTTTATGCCGAGGGCGATGAGGACAAGGCCGCCAGCAGCTTCGATTTTGCTTTCGAAGAGGTGACCGAATTTTTTACCGAGCAGAGCACCGAGCCATGAGAGGGCGAAGGTGACCAGGCCGATGATTATCACGGCGGCTGCAAGCGGAACGCTCAAGAGTGGAAGCGTTATGCCGACGGCGAAGGCGTCGATACTGGTAGCGACGGAGAGAACCAGCAAGACAAAGATATTCGACGGATTGAGGTCTTTCTCAGCGCCGGCGATTTTGAATGATTCATAAATCATTTTGACGCCGACAGCAGTCAGAAGAGCGAAGGCGACCCAATGGTCATAATCCGCTACGTGGTCTTTGAGGCTGAGCCCTGCCAGCGAGCCGATTAAGGGCATAAAGGCCTGGAAGGCACCGAAGAAAAAGGCCATTCGCAGGGCGTGGCTTATCTTTAGCTGCCTGTACGCCGCGGCGGTAACGATGGAGACGGCGAAGGCGTCCATCGCCAGGCCAACAGCTATAATTATGATTGTCATAAAGGCCATAACCGCCTGTCAATATTGTGTGACTACCCGGTTTTTATTGCGAGCCGGTTAATCAGGCTCTCGGTAATTCTTTTGCGCAAGCAGGTGCAACATCACATTTTTTCCATTAAGACATAATTGAAAATATGGGATTCAAACCTGCCGCTGATTTGGACCGTTCGCAAGTCGATTATTTGAAAGTGTGTCTCAAACAATTTCCTTAATTCATCTTCGGAGGAAAAATATATAACGCTGCCGATATCCGTCTTTCGGTATTTTCCGGAGCCTTCGAAACCGGTGTCTTTTTCGCTAAAACACAGGGAAAGATATTTGCCTTTCGGATTGAGTATTCGATAGACATTCTCAACGTATTTTTGCCTTTGCTCGGGGAATATGTGATGCAACAGGCCCCAGCCGTAGGCAAAGTCCCAGGTTTGGTCAATATCGCCCAACTGGTCAAGAACATCAGCGACGAGAAAGTTGCACTTGACGCCTTTTGTTTTGGCGTTTTCTTTTGCTATTTTTATGGCGGTCGGCGAAAAATCGACTCCGGTAACGTCGAATCCTCTGGCGGCAAGATAGACGACATAATTGCCCGCCCCGCAGCCCAAGTCAATGGCTTTGCAGGGCCGGACTTTCCCGGTGTCAACCAATTCGACCAGAAGCTCCGGGGGAGTTTCGAGATTCCAGGGAACCTCATCGAGCGACATATCTTTGTAAATGTCATCAAATCGAGTTTGTTTTTTTCCGGTCATAAAGAATTTTTCCTTAAGGACTCCTCACCCAGCCGACAGCGATAATTGTGAAAAATTCTATCTATTGAAGAACCTGCACGGTCTGCTTTGGGGCCGGCTGAATGCAGATGTGCGTCTACACTTTGTAAAAGCCCTGTAAAGTGGGCGCGGTAGTGTCAGGCGTTTAGAAGCATATTGTCCCATTTTTCGTTGGCGTATTCGGCGTACTGGTCGGGGTCCATCAGCTGTTTTTCGAGCAGCTCAGCGGTTTGCTCGGTGAATTTGCCCTCGTTCACCAACTCGAAGCCGGCCTTACGCAAGAGCTGCTTATACTCTTTTATCACCGCCCTGAGCGTGACATCTTCGCTTCTTAAAAGACCGCCGGTCGGACGATAGATTTCCGCGACCAGCTCGGTGTGCATGTTTCGGGCGAGGCGTCTGAAGAGCAATCTTAAAACATCGAAGATGGACTGTTCCGGCATGTGGCCGTTTGCGATGACAGCGAATTTGGGATATTCCGGGAACCGTTTGCGGTGCCGATACTGGCCGTCCGGGGCCTTTTCGAAGTGGGGCTCGACGAGCTGGATGAGTCTGTCCATAAAGATTTTCATAGGGCCGGAGACATTGTCAATATAAAGCGGCGTGGCAAAGACAACGATGTCAGAACCCATAAACTTCTTTATGAGTTTGGGCATCTCGTCTTTTACCGAACATTTTCCGGGCGTATTGACCAGACAGTCGAAACAGCCTTTACAGGGCTTGATGTCTCGCTGCTGCAGCAGGATGGTTTCGGTCTTTGCGCCGGCATCTGTGGCCCCAACCAGGAACTCATCGACCATAATCTGAGTATTGCTTGTGGGACCCCAGGGGCTTCCGTTAAAGGCAGTAATTTTCATTTTATGTCCCTCGATTTTAGGTTTTGGCTAAAAAAGAATAACGCAAATGGAAAAACAATCCAATAAATAAATTTTCAGCGGCCGGCATGTGTTTTTAGTGCGTTCCTGGCGTGTGTGGGTCAATCGTGTCTTCGTCAGTTGCGTAGTCGGGCTTCAAGCCGCGACAAGGCTGTCCAGCTTTATACAACCGGAGGCGTTCGTCTATTTCTCGGGCGAGGTCTTCTTTGCCGGCGGCGATGGCCAGCTCAAGAGCTTTTTGGGTGGTTTCAATTGCCTGAGGGAATTTGCCTGCCGCGGCATAGGCGACAGCGAGGGTGTCCAGAGCCTCTATCTGTTCATAGTTAGTAAGTTCGCAGGCCTTTTGGGCGAATTTAACGGCGGCAGGGGGGTCATGGACTTTGGTATCTTCAGAAGCGGCCAGGAGCCATGTGAGGCCTGTCAGTATTTCGATATTGTCGGGTTGAAGTTCGAGCGCTTTGTAAAAGTGGTCAACGGCGTACTTGGTTTCGCTCATTTCGGCCAAGGTGCGGGCGAGTTTAACACGCGCGGTGAGATAGTCGGATTTTAAACGCAGGGCCTGGACAAACTGTTTGGCGGCGGAGTCACGGTCGCCCTGAAGGTAAAAGGCCCTGCCCATGTTGTAGTACGCCTCGGGCCAATCGTGCTTTACGCGCAGAGCTTTGTGAAAGTGTTCGACAGCGTTGTCGTAGTCGCCCTTTTCGGTCATGGCCAGTGCCATGTTGTAGTGCGCCTTGTAGTAACCGGGTTTGAGTTGGAGCATCTCACTGAAGCAGGCAATAGCCTCATCGGTTTTGCCCTGCTTCAGAAGTGCCCTGCCGATGCCGTTGCGGGCGTCGAAGTATTGGGGATTGACTTTAAGGGCCTGTTCGAAGTTCGTGAGGGCCTCGTCGTATCGGCAGGCCCGGAGAAGGGCGTTCGCATAATTGTAGTGCATTATGTAATTATCTTTCGTGACCGTAACGGCGCGTTCATAGAGGGTAAGACTGTTTTGCCAGTAGCGCGCCTGGACCCGGGTACATACCGACAGAGCGATAAGGACTGCGGCGGCGGATATTGTCGGCACAGCCTTCGGCAGCCGGCTTTTGGCGAATAACTCAGCAGCGCCCCAGACAACGATAATAAAGATACCGATAGAAGGCAGATAAGTGTATCGGTCGGCGATGGCCTGATGTCCCAACTGGACCAGACCTATAACAGGCACCAATGTTCCAAGATACCACAGCCAGCCCATCGTCAGGTAACGGCGCCTTGACATCTTGTAGAATACTGCGGCCGATATGAGTGCGAGTATCAAGAGTGAGGCTATCGGCTGGAACGCCGGCAAGGTGTCACGCGGGTGCGGGTACAGGACCGCCAAATCAGCCGGATAAAAAATCTTGCCTATGTAGGCGATATAGGCAACCAAGGAATTGGACAGGCGGACGCTTAAAGGTAAAGTCTGCGTTAGTTTCAACGCTCCTTCGCTTTGGGGGACGATATATGCGATTAGACCGACAGCCGCCACAAGGGCAAATAAAGGTAGCTTTTCGGCAATCAGTCGCAAGGTCGTTTTTTGAATGGCTGGCTGAAACCGGCCAAGGGGCCAATAGTCCAGCAGAAGCAGCGCGAACGGCAAGGTCAGGAGCATGGGTTTGGCCAGAAGTCCCAGCCAGAGGAACAAGAATACCAGCAGGTACCGCCTTATACCGGGATGCTCTGTGTATCGCACGTAAGCCCACATTGTCAACATCCAGAAAAAGACGCTCAGGACGTCTTTTCTCGATGACACCCATGCGACCGACTCGACTCTCAGGGGGTGCAGGGCGAATGCGGCGGCCAGAAAGGCACTTGGCCAGACCGCACCGGTCATCCTTTTGAGGATCGAAAACAGAAGCAAAGTGCTCGCGATGTGAAACAATAAGCTGGTCAGGTGATGCCAGAAGGGATTTAGGCCGAACAGATGGCAGTCAAGAATGTGGGAGAGGGTGGTAAGGGGATTCCAGATGGCGCCGTGCGGGGTGGTAAAGGCATAGACGATGGATTTGCGGGTTATGCCAACATTAACATTCGGATTGTCGGTGACGTAAAAGGGGTCATCGTAACCAACGAAATCATTATGTAGCACCGGCTCGAAGGCGGCAAATACAGCCAAGGCCAGGGCGAGGTAAATTAAGAGAGTGTGTTGTTTTTTGTTTGTTTGCTCCATTGTACAGTTTGACTGAAGGTCGTCAGTTTGCAAAAGCAAAGACAGATTTTCTACTCGGCCTTTATTATACCCTTACTTGTGAGGTCTTCGTCAATTTTTTGTCCCGGCGGGACGGTTAAGAACTCATCATCATTCCAGTCGCCGTCGAGGAGTCTTTGCGTAAGGGACGGGTCGCCCTTCACTTCGTCGTAGCTCCAGTGGAGGAATTCGGCGCAGCGCCTGGTGTATTCTTTTTCCTGGTCGGAGTTAGGAAAGCCCCAGTCGATATATGTCGCCCAGTTGTATTCTTTCATCCAGCCTTGTTCGAGTTCCATAAGGTACTCGGCGCTGTCGTCGCCGTACTTTTCGATGTACTCCTTGAGTGTGTGTTCATAGCGTTCTTTGCCGGGCTGGGTGCCCGTTTCTATCCAGCCGGGACTGAACCAGTATACGCCGCGGTGCGAATCAAAGTACTGCTGGTATTTGTCTTTTGAGCCGAGCAAAAGTGTAATGCAGTCGTGGCCTCGCGGTACGACGATGGGGATTTCGGCAGAGAGACCAACGATGCCGTTGCTGCAAAGACCGTAGCCGAGCAGGGAAGCGTCATAGTTTTGGCCCTGGGTATCAGAAGTGCGGTCGAGGGCTTTTTGTACTTCACTGCGAAGCCTGTCGGGCTCGTTATGCAGGCCCTGCTGCATCAGTACTATGTCGATGGTGTTCTTCGAGCGAGCGGCACAAAAGTAGGCCTCTTTCTGCATCACCTTGCAAATTATGAACTGGAATCTTTTCATTGGGGCTGAAAAAACTAAATACGAATTCAATACAGTGATGATAACCCACGGATGTGCAAAATGCAACGAGAAGCTCCGGTTTTAGGACGCTAACTGGTTTGAGTAAGTGAGCTAAGCGCCTCGGCCAATTCATCGGCCCTTTGAGAACCGATGAGCAGGCGCTTGCCATCTTTTAAGACGAGCTGGACGCCCTGATTGCCGCTTACGTTATAGGCTCTGCCGCCGCGCCAGCCGCACCGAATTCCCCAGCCGCCGTATTCGAGTATGGGCCTGTACGTTCTGGCATAGTGTTCGCTCAAATCTTCTGCGGTGAATGTTTTGAAGTTGATGTGGAACGGGAAGAAACGAACGTACAGACCATTTGTGCGAACTTCCGTTTCCAATTTCAAGAGTGAAAAAAGGACCGCAATCGCTATCGGCAGAAGTATTCCCAGAATTATGAGCGCAACAATCTGCGTTGTGCGGGGCGGTGGCTGCAAGGACTCTTGCCTCAAGGCAAACATGCCGAATACCACTGCGACAGCCATCGACGGAGCAACGACCCAGTGAAGCCACGACGCAAATTTTTGTACCTCACGAAAGATTACATCAGTTTCATCGTCCATCATTTTCCCTGTCCACTTTAAACCTTAAGGAATATCCTGTGTCGGTACAAAAACAATAACAGCAGCCATTTAACCCCCAGCGCTCCACACGCCAATACCAGAGGTTCTGCCAAGCCCGCCCATCGGGCGATACCGTCAACGAGAAAACCTGCGACTTCCTCGAAGCCAACGACCAACTGAATACAGTATATTGTAATCGCGTTCATTCCAATGACGATAAAGAAAAACGCCCACTTTTTATATCCTTTGACATCAATGACCCAATAGAATAATGCCAGCAGCAACAAGCTGTACCCGGTGGAGACCAATACATATGAGCTTGTCCAGATATTTTTTATGATAGGAAAAGACAATCCCCAGATATATCCTGCGATTACGCAGATTATGCCCCCTATCGCCAGAGCAGCAGCCTTGCGATTGCCGGAGTGTTTTGAGCGGAGCCAGTGGCCAGCCAGGGCCCCGAAGAGCGTGGTGCAAATCGCAGGTAACGTAGAGATTATTCCTTCGTTATCCCCGTAGCCGTAATGCTCCTCATGGATTTTGCCGGGGAGCAGGTTCTGGTCGATATACGATGACAGGCACCCCTCCGGCGTGATGACGCCCGGTCCGTAGCCGGGTACGGGAATCAATGTCAATGCAGCCCAGTACAAAAGCAGAATCGCCCCTGCAACTATCAGCTGTGCGCGCCATTTTGTGGTCATTACCAAAAGTGCCGCCAAAAAGTAACACAGTCCTATCCGCTGCAACACACCGGGCCAGTGCATCTCGGGCCAGTTAAACCGTAACAGACCGTTGAGGATTAAGCCGAGCAAAATAAGCACACCGGCGCGCTTGAAAATGTGCAGGTAAAGGGCGCGGCGGCTTTGCCCCCGCTCTACTCGACGCGAGATAGAGAACGGCAAAACCGTTCCCACTATAAAGAGAAACAGAGGAAATATCAGGTCCTCGAAGCGAAATCCCTCCCACTTGACGTGCTCAAGCTGTCGCGCTATAAAACCGGTTGTTGGGTTTTTGAATATGCCGTCCAGACTCGCAAATACCGTACCGCCTCCGATAATCCAGAACATATCAAATCCCCTCAGCGCATCAATCGATGCCAATCGACTTTTAATTACACCCTGTTGTTTGTTCTCAGAGACTTTGTCTATTATCATTGGCCTTTGACGGTAAAGCTGTTAACACCAAACTTACTTCGCGCTCAAAAACGGATTCCCGGAAGACACTATGGGTTGCAGGTCTTGCAGGGTCTTCTGCCGGCTCTTATCGCCTGGTCCCGGCTGGTATAGCCTATCACGTTTTCGGGCCTGATTTTCTTTGCCCACTGGCACTCGGGGTTGTGAAATACTTTACTGTTCTTTGATGCGACATAGCTGAACTGGGCTGCAGGGGATTTGACGGCCGGTGCGGTTCGTTCTTTTCGGGTTGTTGGTGAAACGGCATCTTTTCTTTCGCCTTCAGAGGGCTGGTCAGTCCACTGATTGGCCACCAGATAGGCGTGGATAAACGCTTCGAGTTGTTCGAGGACGACATCGGTAACCGCTGCGGACATGCTTTCGGCCGATACCGCCTGCATTGACGGGGCCACGCGCCAGACATCGGCTTTGAAGAGCAGGCTCTGTTTTTCCGTCAGGCAGACCGCCCTGGCCAATGATGTTTGAATGCGGAAGATGTACTGGGGCGAGTCGGCAAATTTGAACATATCTATATAGACTCTGAGCTCGGGGATGTCATAGGCCCTCAATCCCGAATCGAAAACGGGCACAGAGATTATTTTGATGCCGGCTTTATTGAGTTTTTGTTCGAGCTTTACTTGGAGTTGCTGCCAGAGCGAGCTTTGATTGTTGGATTGGACATCGAGCGGCAGGATGACGGCATACAATTTATCTATGCCGGCCAGGAACGGATTTGCATTGCCGAGCAACGTATGTTCGTCATGCGGTATGGTCGGCTGCGGCTCGGCGAAAGCCGGAAGAGCTGAAATTGCAACCGCAAAACTTAGGACGAGACAATACTTTTGTACTTTCATATCTTCTCCCTTCTCTTGCTATACTGTACGTGGTTAATGTGATTTACGCTATAAGCACAAAGGCGTCTGTGACGTTCATACCTTCTGTTATACCAAGTTCTTCGGCCTTCGCGTTTGTCTTTGTAATCTTACGGTCCGGGAAACGCTCGAGTGTTCCGATGGGATTATCTGGCGAGCTTTCGACCAATGCCGCGGCGACACCGTACCGCTGGCAGGCGTCGACGTCAATGGCAGGACAAGCCAGGAATCCCTTGGAGCCCGTCACCAGGAGGATATTAAATCCGGACCATTTGGCCTGCACGCCCTCCACCGGGCCGTTTGGAGTCTGATATTTTTTCGTGTGCGTTTCCATTATCATACTTTGAAAAATGTCTTTTTGCAGCAAGACGAGCGGGCTTTGGATTATTTCTTCTTTCGGGTCGTTCTTTTCTTTTTTGGCGCCTTTTTCTTCTTAGTTAGCTTTTTCTTTTTAGCTACCGTCTTCTTTTTGGCTACCTTTTTCTTCTTAGTTACTTTCTTCTTTTTAGTTATTTTCTTTTCTTTAGCGGTTTTTGGCCTTTTGCTCGGTTTTGATTTCTTTGCCTGCTTTTTCTCCTTGAAGGGCTTGCCGAGGCGCTGCTCGATTTCTTCGAGTTTCTCATCGAGGAGTTTTTTGCTTTTGGCCTCGACATTCAGTCGCAGCAAAGGTTCGGTATTGCTCGGCCGACAGTTGAACCACCAGTCCTTATACCAGATGGTGACGCCATCGAGCCGGTCGAGTTGGCCGTCGTTATATACTCTTGCAAGCTCATCCATCTTGGCCTGTTTGTCATCGACCTCGAAGTTTATCTCGCCGCTGCTCGAATATCTGCGCAGCGGTCTGATAAGCTCGCTTACCGGGACCTTCGCGTCACTTACAATGTTCAATACATGCACCAGGGTGATTAGGCCTGAGTCGGCATAGTAGTTGTCGCGATAATAGAAGTGTCCGGAGAGTTCTCCGCCGAATACGGCGTGTGAATCCCGGAGGGCCTTTTTTATGAACGCGTGTCCGACGCGCTCCCTTCGAGGGGTGCCGCCATACTTAAGAATCTCTTCAGAGACGACCAGACTGCTTCGCAAATCGTAGACGATGGTGGATTTGGGTTCTTTGTTCAGGAAGTAGCGGGCCATAAGGGCCGTCATTAAATCGCATCCGATATTCTGACCCTTTTCATCGACCATCATTAATCTGTCGGCGTCGCCATCGAAGCAGACTCCGAAATGGCAATTTTGTTTTTTTACCGCTTGCTTAACCTCGGCCAGATTCTCCTCAACAAGCGGATTCGGCTCGTGCTTGAAAGTGCCGGTGTGTTTGAGGTTAAGTCCGATTATCTCTATGGGCAAATCGCCGAATACCGCCGGGACCATCTTTCCGGCCATTCCGTTTGAGGCGTCGACGGCCATTCTCAGTTTTCTTATGTTGGGTTTGAGGAATTTCAGGACGTGATTTTTGTATTCCTCAGTCAAATCATGTTTTCTTACTGCGCCGGTTGCCCTGCCCTTCGTGTGCAGCAGAGCCATCGCGATATGCTCTATATCTTTTAGTCCGGTATCGACTCCGACCGGCCTAGCCCCGGCCCCGGATACTTTAAAGCCATTGTACTTGGCCGGGTTGTGTGAAGCGGTCACCTGGACGCCGCCGCAGGTGCCGAGATGATTGATTGCAAAGTACATCTGGGGCGTATCAATCATCCCAATGTCGACTACATTCGCGCCACAAGCGCTTATGCCTCGTATGAGGGCGCCGGCCAGCGACTCGCTGTGTGTCCTCATATCCCGGGCGACGCAGATAGATTGTGAACGAGTCTGCCCTCGCTCGTAGCCGCGAAGCAGGGACCGCAAAAATTGTGCGGACGCATAGCCGATTTTCCAGGCGTCCTCTTCGCTGACCTGATCGGGATAAACACCTCTTATATCATACGCCTTGAAAATTGTAGGGTCCATTTCTCAGATTCCCATACTTGCGAAGCTATAAATCTTCTCAGCCAGCAAAACGCGACCGAGCCAATACTATACATCTCTGAAGTCCGAAATGTCAACAACGAATGCTAAACAGCCAAGATGGGCAAAATTGTATATGACGTGATGAATCGGAGCAGAAACGGTCTTGCTGGTGCCGTTTTTTTATTGAAAGACATTAAAAATGTACGCGAGACAGTAGTAAATCCCAATTAGAATGAAGATACCCCCTGTTATACGGCGAATCCACAACTCGATTTGTGTCAGTTTGTTGAATGCCTTGCCGAGAGATTGAGCCCCCAAGGCAAGCAGAAGCGCGAACAAAAGCACCGGAAGCGCGGTCCCAATACCGTAAAGTGCGGGCAGCACCACGGTTGAGTTGCATTTCACCGACAGCGGGATGAGGCTTCCGAAGAAAAGTGCAGCGGAGATGGGACAAAAAGAAAGTGCGAAGACAATACCTAACAGTCCTGCTCCCCAGATTCCCAATGATTCGGCCCGCTTTTGCATTTTTGCACTCAAGCCGGAGCCGGAGATATTTATCTGTATCAGCTCCAGCAGAATCATACCCACAAGAATCAGTATTGGGCCGAGTATCTTATTGATATATTTTTGGAGAATATGTGATACCTGTGGTATAGACAGAGCCCCGGCGACAAGAAGAATCCCAAGAGCTGCATAGGTCAACATCCGGCCGAGTGTATAGACAAGGCCTGTGAGAAAGACCACACGGGTCCGACCGATACGTCTGTCGATGAAAGATATGGCGGCAATATTCGTCGCTAAAGGACACGGGCTGATAGAGGTCAGGATGCCTAACCACAGCGCTGACAATGCCCCTATGATAAGTTCCTGCATCAGTCTGACTCCAGACAGTTCCTGACCTCGTCTTGAATGTACTTTAGAAAGGCTGGTTTATGGCGGACCAGCTCCCATATTTCCTTTAGATTCTTGGACCCTGTGTGTTTGCCGTCTTTGGTTTTAACAATGACGATGGACTTTGTATACAGTTGATAATCTTTCACAAAGTGTTCGTTGCCGGGCTGTTCGACATCGACCATTTGCCATTGGAGTCGCCCATCATTGAGCTGCTCTGCAAACGCATCCTGGAGGGCTTCGAGGGTATATTGCTCGAACTTCCTGCAAGTCATACAGCGGGCCGTTCCATGGAAGTAATACACTACGACCTTTGAGGCCGTTGATTTCGTCGGCTGCAAGGCTTTGGCGGCTGATTTTTCAACTTCGGGCGCATCCGAGTCTGCGGCAGGCGACATTAAGCCGGAGCGTACCTCGGCCGTTATCAAATAAGCAATGCTGGTACCAGCAAACAGTAATAGTACTATCGTAACAATCGTCTTAGCCTTCATATTTCATCTCCTTTGGCTCGATAGCCATTCTCAAGAGGCGTCAGCTACATGAGAATTTTTTTGATATCTTCCACAGAAGGTACTTTGCCGGCTGATTTAACATCACCGTCCACGACGAGCGCCGGTGTCATTGCTACGCCGAAGCTGATGATATCATTGATGTCTGTGACCTTTTCTATTTCGTATTCGATTCGGAGTCCTGTGGCGGCGGCTTCTGCATTTGACGCGAGCTTGCTGCACTTAGGACAGCCTGTTCCAAGAATTTGTATCTTTTTCATTATACACCTGCGTTCATATCTGCCGGGAACCATTTCTGCGTTTTGAGGCATATCTTGACAAGCATCAACATCACAGGGACCTCGATAAGCACGCCAACGACCGTTGCCAGGGCGGCCCCGGACGACAGGCCAAACAGCATTGTCGCGGTGGCAATGGCAACTTCAAAATGATTCGACGCTCCTATCATTGCCGACGGGGCCGCATCGCAGTATCGAAGTTTCAAAAGCCTTGCCAGCACATAGGCCAACCAAAATATAAGATTTGTCTGAATAAACAAAGGAATCGCAATCCAGAGGATTGTCAGTGGATTGGAAAGAATGATGTCTCCTTTGAATGAGAACAACAAGACCAGGGTGACAAGCAGGGCGACTATCGTGACAGGCGTTAGAAAGTGCAGGAATTTCTCGGTGAACCAGATTTGTCCTTTGGCGGCAATTATCCATCTTCGGGAGAGGTATCCGGCAGCAAGCGGCAGTGCAACATAGATAGCGATTGACAAAAGCAGCGCCTGCCACGGTACAGGCAGCCTGCCGACACCGAGCAGGAATCCACCCAGAGGACCGTAAAGAAGCAGCATAGTCAGAGAATTGATAGCGACCATCATCAGCGTATGCCCATCATTTCCTTTTGCGAGGTAGCCCCACACCAAGACCATAGCCGTACAGGGAGCTATACCGAGCAGGATACAGCCGGCCAGATAGCTTCTCCAAAGTGGAACTTGCAGCATCTTTATACCTTCAACTTCAATAACAGTCCCAACTCCATAGGTACCACCGACGGGCAAATCAAGCCCAAAAGGCATCTTGAGGCGGTCGACTGCATCAGGCCCGATAAAGGCGTAAAACAGGGTGCCCAGAAAAAGCAGCGAGATAGCGTACATGGTAAACGGCTTTATGGCCCAGTTTACAAAGAGGGTCAGGCCTACAGGTTTGGCGTTTCTGCCGGCTTTCAGGACCTCAGCAAAATCGATTTTGACCATGATAGGATACATCATGAAGAACAGGCACACGGCTATAGGAATAGATACAATGGGGGCGTTGCCCACGTATATAGCCAGACTATCCAAGTACCTGGACAGTTCAGGGGCGAGCTTTCCTAAAACGATGCCGCCGACGATACAGACGGCCACCCATAAGGTAAGGTACTTCTCAAAGATACTGAGTCCCTTGCCCTTAGTACGATGCTTTATGTCTGAGTTATTATCAATAGCGTCTGTCAACTTGACAATCACCCGTTAAAAAAACGTACCGAAGAACATACCGACAATTGTGGACATCACAACTACCAGCAGTATGAAAACAATGGTCTTACTGTTGCCCATGACCTTTCGTATGACGAGTATATTCGGCAACGACAAAGCGGGGCCGGCCAGAAGCAGCGCAAGTACGGGGCCATTGTGCATGCCGAACTTCATCAGCGCCTGCGTGATGGGAATCTCGGTCAGTGTTGCGAAATACCAGAATGTGCCAATGAGGCTGGCTACAAGGTTGGCTCTTAAGCTGTTGTCGCCTACCCACTGGGCGACGTGCTTTTCCGGCAGCAAAACGCTTACGAAGCCGACGACAAATACGCCGCCGTACAGAAGAGGCACAAGCAGCTTCGTAAACTCCCACGTGTTCTGCATCCACTGGCGAATCTCCTCGCGTTCGTACCACCGCCATGCCATAATCAGAACCGCCAGGCCCAGCAGCCCCGCGAGGTACCACCGAATATGATAGACGGCGATTACCCACGTTTGCCGCTCGGTCATTTCGGCAATTTCTGTTTTTGACAGCGTTATCTTATCGCCAGTCTTGGCGGAGTCGCGGTCCTGCTCAAGCTGAAAACGAACGGCGTCATTCGTCTCATGGATGACCACCGCCTTGAACTGCCGGCCGTCGCTGGTCTTGACAACGACATTGCCGGGGTTGAACCAATCGCTGAACACCAAAAACCCAATCATACACGCAAGGTACAGAGCCGTTTTGCCAATGTGACGGCGGGGCTTTTCGGGCTCCGGCATTTGAAGCGCTGCCGCAGCCTTTGCACGCTCGCCTTTGCGGAACACAATCGCCATAAGCAAGCCAATTACAACTGAAAAACCGACGGCACCGACGACCCGCCCTACACCGATGGACAAGCCCAAGACACGTGCGCTTAAAAAGATGGCAAGGACGTTTATAGCAGGGCCAGAATACAAAAAGGCCGAGGCGGGGCCAAGACCTGCCCCCAGTTGATAGATGCCGGCGAACATAGGAAGCACGCTGCAGGAGCAAACCGCAAGGACGCAACCCGACACCGAGGCCACTGCATAAGCCAGCCAAGGATTAGCATTCGGTCCGAGATAGCGCATGACCGAGCTCTGAGAAAGAAAAGTGATAATGGCTCCTGCAATAAACAAAGCTGGTACAACGCAGGCCAGTGTGTGATTACGTGCGTACCACTGGAGCAGTCGAAACGCCTCTTGAATGGCTGCCTGAATCCTGGGGTTACCCAACGGCAGGGCGTAAGCGACAACAAAAATCCCAACCAGTGCAGCAAAAATCTTCCATTCACGTTTCATAATTGTTCCCGTTTTAAGGCCAAAGGGCAAACTACAGGGCGCTGAGCAGCTTCTCGGCCTCTTTGAGCTGCTGCTTCAAACACTCGGCCGTGCATGAAAAGAAGTCGAGAATGCACGGCGTCTTGAGTCTGTAAATGACCTTCAGGCCCTCTTTGCGGTACTCCAGCACGCCGGCATTGAGCATAACAGCCAGGTGCCGAGAAACATTTGACCTTTCGGAACCGACGTATTCGGCAATATCGCAGACGCATTGCTCGCCTTCTTTTAGAAAATCCACGATTGCGATTCTCAGTGGATGGGCTATCGCCTTTGCGATTTCCGCCTGCTTTTCAAACAATAACTGCCTTTTCTTAGTCAACATATCGGCACTCTAATCAAAATCATATGTGAACATATACTCACATAGTAACGCAGAGTTCGAGCTTAATCAAATATTTTATTGTTTTGACATGAGCAGTAGCTTAGGCTATGAGTGATTTACAGTAAAAAGCGGTTTTTAGGAGAAAAACAATGAAAAAGTTAGTTATTAGTTTGGTCTTGTTGTTTGTCGTTGGCTCGGCGTTTGGACAAGAAGTGGCGACGGAGCGGTTTGAGAAGGTGGTCAACCGGATGGTCGAAGCTATCAATGAAGCTAATTACCCCGGGATACAGGCCGATTTCGGCCAAATAATGCTGGATGCGTTTCCACTGGAAAAATTAACGCCTTTTTTCCAGAGTGTATCTGCCCAATACGGGAAAATCCAGAAGCTTGGTCAGCCGCGTTATATTCCACCCAACCAGGCAATTTTCCCAGCATATTTTGAACGTGCGGTCCTGGACATTAAGGTGGTGCTCGACATGCAGGACAAAATCATCGGGTTGTGGTTTTTGCCGCATAGCGTTACAGATATACCTGTCCCTGAGAAGCACGAAACCGAGTTGTCGCTGCCTTTCAAAGGCAGGTGGCTGGTTTTTTGGGGCGGCGACAATAAGGAACTGAACATGCATCACGATGTTCCTAATCAGAAATTCGCCTTCGACTTCATTGGTGTCAACAAAGACGGTGCGATGCACTCAGGCGAGGGCAAAGCAAACGAAGATTACTTTAGTTTCGGCAGAGAGGTGCTGGCGCTGGCGGACGGGACTGTAACCGATGTGATTGAGGGGGTCAGGGATAATGTGCCCGGGTCAATGAATCCATATTCGGCACTGGGCAACGCGGTATTTATTCAGCATCGCGAGTACGAGATATCTGTTCTGGCCCATCTGAAACTTGCCAGTATAAAAGTAAAGGTCGGCGATGAGGTCAAGACGGGGCAGGTAATCGGCCTTTGCGGAAATTCGGGAAACTCCTCGCAGCCGCACCTGCATTACCACCTGCAGAATACGCCCATAATTCAGGATGGGACAGGTATCAAGTGCTATTTTCAGAAAATGAACGTGATAGAAGACGGCAAGAAACAGGCAAAGATGAACTATTCACCGATAAAAGGCCAGATTGTTTTCATGGAGTAGACTTTGCCAGCAATATCGCTGGCGACGGCTTCAGAAGTAATAAGAGCATATGAAGCACCCAGCAGCTAAATATAAGAGAATAAAAACATGAACAAGGATAGCTCGATCTCGGAAAGGCGCTGTTTCTCTCTATGGCTCTATATATTGATTGTGTTTGGTCTGTCGTGGCCGTTTCAAATTGTAAGCGCTATATGGGCAACCGACCTGCTGCAGCTCTATATCCTCAACGGCACTTCGATGTGTATGGTAACGGTGGGCACATTTATTGCCGGGCGGTATGTCTTTAAAGACGGCTTTGCAGGTGCCGGCTGGAAGTGGGGCAAAGCAAGGCAGCACCTGACAGTCGTGGCCTTGGTGCTTTTATTGTGGGCCGTGCCCACACTCGTTGATGTGGGTGTGGGGACACTGACTTTACCGACAGACCTGGGCGTAACACAGATTGTCTGGATATTCGTGCTTTTATTCGTCACGCTTATACCCGCCTTCGGCGAGGAGTTTGGCTGGCGCGGCTATATGCTGCCCCATTTGCTTGGCCGTCACAGCATCCGTAAAGCCGTTCTGATACACGCGGTTATCTGGTGGGCTTGGCATCTGCCATTCCTGGTCGGCACCGGCATTCAGGCCGGCATGGCCGGCGCTGAAGAGACAGGCCTTCCTGTTGGCGTATCCGCCGCCGTGACCGTTGCCGTTGTGGTTATTGTTGGGGCTATTCCCATCCTCCTGCACGGGGTTGTTTTCGCCTATATCTGGGTGCGTAGTCGCAGCCTGGCTGTAGCTACTGTCTACCATGCAGCCTACGACGGTGTGCGTGATTCGATTCAAACTACAATCGGTCTCGGGCCAGTCGCCGGAGTGTGGGCGGTTGTTCTATTGTGCACACTGGGCATTGTCTTGCTTTGGAAAGGTAAATGGGAGAATCTCGAACCAGAGAATGGATTGATAGAAGCACCCGAGACCGAGAGTGTGTAGCGCCGTCAGTATTTTTTTCTGAATCTTGCGGCGGGGATGCTCATGAGTTTACGGTATTTGGCGACGGTCCGTCTGGCGAGGTTTTTGATGCCGGCCTCGCCTAATTTCTCACGTATCTGGTCGTCACTAAGCGGCTTTGCTTTATCTTCGGCGTCGATAATTTGCTGCAGTTCGCCCCTTATGGCTTCCCAGCTTCTTTGCTCACCGTTGTCAGCTTCGGTGCCGCCGCTGAAGAATTTTCTAAGCGGCAGTATTCCTCGGGAGCACTGGATGTATTTACCGGCGACGGCCCTGGAGACGGTTGCGAGGTGGACACCGACGTCATCTGCGACCTTGGACATTGGCAAAGGTTTTAGATAGAGCTGGCCCTTGTCGAAGAACTCCCGCTGGTGTTGGACAACCGAGCGTGCGACTTTGAGCAGTGTATTCTTTCGCTGCTCTATCGCATCTATAATCCATTGGGCCGAACGGATATTATTTTGCAGGAACTTTTTTGTTTTTTCGTTGGTGACGGTGTCCTTTGCCATCTTTGCGTAATAATTGTTTACTCTCAGACCCGGCAGGCTCGAGTCCGCCAGGCGCACTAAATAGTCGTCGGAATCATCCGCCGGTTCGACTATAACGTCGGCGGTGACGGCGTGGTTCCTGTCCCTGCCGATTTGCAGGCCCGGCGAGGTGTCGAGTTTCGCTATTCGCTCAATAGCCCGATTGACAGTCTCGATGTCGCAGTTCATCTTCCTGGCAATATCGGGCAGACGGTTCTGGAGCAGCCTATCCATATGCCTGGAAATCAGGCGGGCCTCAAAGCCCATGTCATCTGTGCTTTGCGCCATCTGGATGAGCAGGCATTCCTTTAAATCGCGCGCCCCTACGCCGGCGGGTTCCAAATTTTGCACAAGCTGCAGGGCCTTTTTCAAATCTTCCAGCGTGAAAGCAGCGTGGTCTTTGTTGTGCAACTGCTCAAGTCTTACGGTCAGATATCCTCTGTCATCGATATAGTCTATGATCGCACTGCCGGCCTTTTTCACCGGTGTCTCGGCCTCGACCATTCGCCATTGTTCGCTCAGGTGCTCGTGGAGCGACTGGGGTGGTGCAGCGGTATTTTTTATGGCCTCAAGTTTTTGGTCGGGCTCACCGGTGTCGACGCGACGGCGGAACGACGCGGCCTGGGTCATATAGTCCCTGTAGTTGTCATCGAGATTGTCGATTCGCTGGAAATCTTCGCCTTTATTGGCGTCCGTGGTGACAACGAAGTCCCTTTCTCCGATATCGTCGGCGGGCTCCTGCTCAACGGAACCGCCCTCTTCAGGACCTGAAGGCTCCTCAATTTCCAGGACGGGATTGCTGTTGAGCTCCTGCTCTATTCTTTCCTGAAGGGCGAGGATAGGAAGCTGGAGGATCTCCATCGACTGAATCATGCGCGGAGCGAGCTTCATCTTCTGCTCCAACCGCATGTCCGGTCGCATTTCCAGCTTCATGACTTCACCCAAAACCTCTTTACTCAGTCTCCTCTTGTCCGCGTCCTTGACCTTTATATTATATCATAAATGCGCCGAAAAATATTGGCAATATTGCCGGTAAGGTCAAAATTACTGCGGTTAACGTATGCCGATTATAGCATCGGTAGGTATTTTAGGGTCTGGAGACTCGATAAGGCTGCCAGTAGGAAGTCCCCTTAAAGAACGTCATTATAATTGAGTGTTGAACGAGACTCCATGTAGGATTTCAACACTCTAATTCCTTCCGAATCAAGCAGCCATCGCAAGGACAAAATGCGCGAATATTTTCTTCCGGGGTGGCCGGCGGCACTTCACAGCCCGGCATCAAAATGAACTTTTTCCCGCCGGTTTCAATACACTGTTTTGCCGCCTCGGCGACATCCGCAGGGCCGGCCTGGAGCAGAACGGCGGCAGGGTCGAAATTGCCACACAAGGTAATCTGCGGTCCCACGAGCTTCCTTGCTTCGGGGAGAGGAACCATCCAATCGACGTCGATAATATCCGCGCCGCTTTTGGCCATGTATTGGATAATGTGGTTTATGTTGCCGCAGATATGCAGTTTTACCGCGGCCCCGGCTTCGTGAATAGCCGAGATAAGCTGCTGCTCAGCAGGTAAGACGTATTTGACGTACATGTCGGGCCCTATCAGTCCTGCCGCGGCATCACCGATTCCAATCATGTCCGCGCTGGCTTCTACCTGAGCAAGCGCGAAGGCAATCGTATTCGCTGTGATTACCTTAGCCGCCTTGACAAACATCTCAGGCTCATCGACAAGATTCAGCAGGGCCTTCTCAAGACCGCACAGGTCAGCATATTCGGCAAACGGGCCCTCCACCCAACCTAATACACTGTGTGTCTGTCCAACTTCGGCGACCATCTTTCTAACGCTTTCGACGCGCTGTCTGGTCCGTTCAGACTTTTCAATGTCGAAGCGTTTTAGCTTCGATACATCCCGGCGGGTTTTTATAGGATAACCTTTGGGCTTTCCCACGCCGTTTTCGGGATAATCAAACTCCATCCCGTAAGCTGATGCCTCCCGCCATGGGTCGCTGATTGCGCTTATCTGGTCCAGATTAAATCCCTTGGTAACCGCAAGCTGCGCCTCAACCAGAACATCACCATCAAGGTAATAATCTCTGTAGCTGCGGCCGATGTAATGCGCGGCCCAGGCCATAAAGATGGGAGTAACCGCCGGTCGGTCATAAAGAGCACCGTTTAAAATCGCATAAATTCTTTCTTTGGAGGTCATAACTCGGTCTATGGAACTGACTCAACAAGGTTTAAGTTGTACCCGCCAGCAGCTAAGCCCTTCCTCACTCCAGCTTTTGTCGGCCTCTGATAGCGTCGGTAAGTATCTTGCCGCTTGCGTATTCGATAGTGCTGCCGGTGGGAAGGCCCCTCGCCAGGCGGGTGATTTTCACGCCGGTATTTTTCAGCAGCGAGCTTATGTAAAGCGCTGTTCCGTCGCCGGCCATATTGGGATTGGTCGCCATTATTACTTCCTTTACACTGCCGGTCCGCACCCTCTCGACAAGCTGCTCGATGGTCAAATCGCTCGGCTCTATCCCTTCAAGCGGCGCGATGTGTCCACCGAGGACGTGATAGACCCACTTACAGGCGCCGGTTTTCTCTAAAGCAACAACGTCCTTTGGCTGCTCGACGATACAGATTATGTCTTTGTCCCGCCGGGCGTCTGAGCAGATTTTACAAACCTTGCTTTCCGATAGATTGTAACAGACCTCACAGCGTTTAATCTTTGTCTTAACATCCCCAATCGCCTTCGCAAGGGCCATAGCGTCATCCGGCGCGGCCTTTAGTATATGAAACGCCAGCCGCTCGGCCGTCTTGGGCCCAACGCCCGGCAGCTTACCAAACTCATCAATAAGCCTGTTCAAACTCTCCGTATAAATATTACTCATGGTTCATTCTTTGAGTAGTTGGTTTACATAGCCAGTTAACTTATATAATATTTTGCCTCGTCTATTTGGCTTGCTGATTTCTTTGAATCCGGTTTCGAGAAGCTCTTGGGTCAATTCCCAACAAAGAGCAATTACATCCTTGTTCTCAATGGGTTCCATAGTTTGTATTGAAGGCAACAAAGATTTAAGTTTGGGATTCCGTTTATCAATTACTTCTTTAAGAAGTTTAAGCATTTCTTCAGACAGTTTCATCATATACAATAATCCTGTTCCGAGGCCTATCGCATGCTGCTTTACAGCATCACGATAAGGTAATACACCAGTTCAGTATAAGATAGTTAAGTTTGTTTTTCTTCTTCGATATCGGTTATGGTTGCGTCGAGACCCATGAGGACGGTTTTTACGGCCGGGTCGTTGATAATCTCGTTTTTCTTTTGACTGCTGGTCTTCGGCCTGTCCGCACGTGGCTTAGGCCGGTCTTTCTCCTCCGTGGCTATTTCGGGCTTGCCTCGTTGCTCGTGGCTTTTTACCGGTGTGACTTGGCCTGGCTGTGCACCGCTGGTCGCTTTACTGCTTACGCTTGTCAGTTCTTTTTTTTTAACGGCAGGGGATGGGCCGCCCTTTAACTGCGAGAGAAGCTCATCTACATTCAAGAAATGCTCACTTAGGGTAAGCCGCAGCAGCGAGGCATCCAACAGCGCCCTCGGCGTGTCACTGTTTTTAATTCTCCATCCCAGTTTCTCCAGCGCGGTTATATTGTAAACCAGCGCAGCCGTATCAAACTTCTCGGCCAATTCGCCGGCCCGTTTTCGCTGTTCAGCAGTCAGGATCAGAAGCTCCGTCTCGGCACCGGCGGATTTTACGACCAGCAGGTCCCGCATATAATCGATGAGTGCATCGGCAATCTGTGCCTCTGCCAGGCCGGTGCTGATTAAATCTTCCGTTGCCGCCAGCGTTCCGGCCGCGTCGCTGTCGCCGATTTTAGCTATGAGGTTACAGATTTTTTCGATGTTCGGGCAGCCGAGAAACTCTTCGAGCAGGCCGATGGTAAGCGGCTGAACGCCGGTACTTATAAGCCGGTCCAACAGGCTCAGCCCGTCTCTCATCGAACCGTTCGCCATCCTCGCCAGAGACAAAATCAAATCGTCTTCACATTTTATTTTTTCCTGCTGGAGTATCCTTTTTAGCTGCTCGGCGATGAGCCTTGGGCTTATATTGGTAAAGTCAAATCTCTGGCACCTTGACTGAACGGTGGGTATTACCTTGTTCGGCTCGGTGGTTGCGAAAATGAACTTAACGTGCGAAGGCGGTTCTTCGAGTATCTTCAAAAGTGCATTAAACGCAGAAGTGCTTAGCATGTGTACTTCATCTATGATGTAAATCTTGAACCTGCAGCGCGCCGGCCGGTAAATTGCGTTCTCGCGGAGTCTGCGGACCTCGTCGACACTGTTGTTCGACGCGCCGTCAATCTCGATAACGTCGATATCCTCGCCGACATTTATCGCAACGCAACTGTCGCACTTGCAGCACGGCTGAATTGTAGGGGCATCGACGGAAAGACAATTAAGGGCTTTGGCCAGTATCCGCGCCATGGTGGTCTTGCCGACGCCACGAGTGCCGGCGAACAGATATGCGTGTGCGACCTTGTCGGTCTTTATGGCATTTGTGAGTGTTTGTGAGATGGGGTCCTGGCCGATGACCTCATCGAACGTCTGCGACCGGTATTTTCTTGCTAAAACGGTATACATCTTCAAAAAAAGGTCGGCCGGGTTTATCCACGGCACAGCCAAGCAACACGCTTATGGCTGCTCGGTTCCCCGCCTGACCAGGTTCACGGGCTCGGCTTGCATGGGACCCGGCCGCTAATATCAACACTCACGTGTGCCAATTTCGGGCTCTCTGGGCACTTATCCCGGACAATAATATAACGGGCCACATAATAATTTTCCATAGAAACATTTTAAATTGACAATTTTCGCCTTGTGGGCTACATTGCCGGCTGCAAATTCAGTAAAATAAACGGAACGCATTGGGTAACAAATTGCGAGGCGATTTATTATGAAAGTCAGAGTTGAAGATACCTGTACCGCCTGCGAATTATGCGTAGATACGTGCCCTGAGGTTTTTGAGATGGGCGACCAGCAAGCGCAGGTCCTCGTCGACGAAGTGCCCGCCGAATTCAAAGACGCCGTCCAACAGGCCGTTGACGAATGCCCCGTCGAAGCTATCATCGTCGAGTAAATCAGCCTGAAAGCTGCCTGCTTCTGTCGCAGGCTGCCGTTAGAGCGTCTGTTATCAGCCGGCTGAAATCCTTTGCGGCGAAAACCTTGAGCGCCGCCTCGGTTGTCCCACCGGGCGAAGTGACCTTTTGGCGAAGCTGGGCAGGCGTCTCACCCTGTTTGTCCCTTTCGGCCGCGAGTAGGGCAGCGCCCTTGGCGGTCTGTAGAACCAAGTCTTTGGCCACATCGTCGGGCAGCCCCAGTTCGGCGGCTGCTTTTGTCATCTCCTCCATTAAAAGAAAATAGTAAGCAGGCCCGCTCCCGCTTACCGCGGTAACGGCATCAATCAGTGATTCATCATCGACGGTCACAGCTCTTCCGACCGATGAGAAGATTTTCTCTGCTTTGCTTAGCGTCGGTTTTGCTTTTTCGTTGGCGAACAGCGCACTGGCACCTTCGCCAATCAGGGCGGGTGTATTTGGCATAACGCGAACGATTGGCACCTCACCCAGGACAGCGGAGATATTGGAGACCTTTATCCCCGCCGCGATGGAAATAATAAGGGTCTCAGCCCTGACAGCGTCCTTTATACTTTCGAGGGCTTCGACCATGTTCTGGGGCTTGACGCTCAGGACAAGAATATTGACCTTGTCCGCCAAATCGCTGTTACCGTCGGTCGCTGCAACGCCGTACTCTTTCGTCAGGAACTCAAGCCGCTCGGCCCTGATATCACTTATAAAAATATCTTGCGGATTGCATAGACCCCCACTTATTATCCCCTTTATCAGGGCTTCCGCCATGTTACCGCTGCCGAGAAAGCCAATCGTGTCCACTTGTTTCTCCTTGTTAAAACTGATCTGATAATTATAATTTGAGCGATAGTTTCTCCGCGTAAATATAAAACCAATTGGAGCAGATAGCAATGCAAAAACAAGTCGAATACCAGCAAGCAATCAAAACCAAGTACCCCGAGCAGGTGGTAATCGCCATCGCCAGGGACAAAGACGGCAAGGCCAACCCGATTACGTTAGGCTGGACAATGATTGTGTCGGGCAAACCCGCTATGATGGCAATAGCGGTTGCAAGCACCCATTATTCAATAGAAGCCGTCAGGCACTCAAAGTCCTTTACCATCAGTTTTCCATCTTCGGATATGGCCGATGCCGCTCTTTTCTTCGGCTCAAGGTCCGGGCGGAACGTCGACAAACTCGACGAGTTTGACTGCGCAACCGAACCGGCCAAGACAATTGAGTCAGTCCTGCTGACGGATGCGGTGGCGAACTTCGAATGTGAGCTTGAATCGCAGACCGAAGCCGGAGACCACATAATCTTCGTCGGCAAAATAGTCGCCTCCCATATCAACACCGAGCCGAAGAAACGACTGTACACCATCGGCCCGGGACACAAATTGGGTAGCGTACGATAGCCAAGGTCGAAGTTGCATTAGCCGGTAAGCAGTTCGAATTCTTCGATGCTCAGGGAGTGTCTTAATTTTTGCAGGGCGATAAGTTCCAGCTGGCGTACCCTCTCTTTTGTCAAATCAAGGTCTTGGCCAATTTGCTGCAGGGTCTTTTTCTTCTTTTTTACAGGTGGGCCGACCAGGCCGAAGTGGTTTAAGATTATATACTGCTCGCGTTCATCGAGTTCCTCCCTGATGACCTGAACTAGGCTTTGGCGTGCCCGTTCGATAGTTCCGAGGTCCGTGGCTTTTAGTACTTTCATATAACGCTGGACATCTCCCAATGCACCCACCTTTTCTCGAGTGAGTTCGGTTGTCTTTCCAGAGACTTTTGCGTACTCTTTAGCTATTCCTAATGAAGCAAGTCTGCTGAACCGAATGCCCTTCGCGTAGTCGAATTCTTCAACAGCTTTGATTAGCGCGAAATTACCTTTGCTCACTAACTCTAAAAAACTTGACTCACTTGTACCATGTTTGCCGGCAATGCTGACGACGAGTCGCAGGTTTGCCTCAATTATCATTTTTTTGATTGCCTCGGCCTCTGCCAAACAGCTTTCTATTTTGGTCAGTCGAGCGCTGCGGACATGGCCCGGTTTTATCCCCGCTCTGTTTATACAAGCCAGATATTTCAGGTAGTTGTATCTGCGGAACAGCTCAACCTCGCGCTGCCTGTTGAGCACAGGGGCGTCTCTTAGTGCGTCCAAATACTGCGGGAGAAGAGAAACATTAGCTAAGTCGAAGGGCTCAATCGGTTTTCGGGAGACGGGCTTTTGGTCGCCGATTGGCTTTGCTAAGATCTTCTGCTCGGCGTCTTCCTCAAGGAATTCATCGCTGTCGACGAATGCGACCTTTTTGGCCATTAGTGCCCTTGCTCTTCGCCGATTTATAATCCGATATATGGAGCTTTTGCTGCGCCCGAATCGCTTCATCAATTCTTCGATGTCACAGCCTTGTTTGAACAGCTTGTAAAGCTCAGCCGCTGCCGTCTGGCTGATTACGCCGGGCGGCTCGTTGGAGATACGCTTATCGTGGTGCTTCTTTTCATAGCTTAGCAGAGTGTATCTGATTGTCTCGTGTGCTCTGCCGGTTTTAGCTGCTACTCGTTCGATGATCTGATAGCGGCTCAGCGGGGTCCTGGCCGCAAGGGCCTTTGCCTGCCTTATAATCTGCTGCTTTTCTTTTTTGGTCAGGGGTTTGAAACTCTTGGCTTTGGTCGCGAGAGAAGGGTTTTCATGGAGGAATTCATCAACGGCAGACTGCAAAAACCCAAATCGTTTCTTGCCGTCATCGAAAATAAATTTTCGCGCGAGCAGACCCCGTTTTCGCCAGCGCCCGATTGTTTTTGTCGAGACGCCGAGGACCTCCGCGAGCTCTTCGATGGTATAAACCTTCTGATTTTGCTCGGTGACGGGCCGGGCAACCTGCCCGCTCAGCTTGGCGATGAATACGTGCAGGTCCTCTGCGAGCTCATCGCCCTTTATGGGCTCCAGTTCCGGCAGTTCCCGCGGGTGAAAGCCCGTGATTCGGAAACAGACGAACTCAAAGGGGTATGCCTTGTCTTTTTCGATAGTCGCAAAGAGCTTTTCAGCGGCCTCAAGCTGTTTTCGACGCTGTTTTGGGGGGGTAAAACGCAGCTGCATCAGCAATTGCGTCAGGTTTCGGTCTTTTATCTGCCGCATAGGGACGTGCCTCAATCCGTCCGGTTTATATAACACTGGGTTTAATCGCTATATTTTCCCACATAACCAAGTGTCCATTTTACCAAAGTTGGGCATAAAAAAACAGCCCCGATTACAAAATCGAGGCTGGTTTTTGTTTTTTCCTGGCCTTTAAGCGTGGGGGGCATTTATGCCACAAGGCTTTTGGCCACGTCAACAGCAGAGGCGGCATCGGCGGCGTAGCCATCGGCGCCAATCTTGTCAGCGTAGCCCTGTGTTACCGGCGCACCGCCAATAATCACCTTGACCGAAATGCCGGCCTCCTTTAAGGTCTTTATCGTCTTTTCCATAGAAGGCATGGTTGTAGTCAACAGCGCGCTAATACCAACCAACTGGGTGTCCGTATCCCTGGCCTGCTCGACGAATTTGTCGGGCGAGATATCAACGCCGAGGTCGATGACCTCAAAGCCAGCGCCCTTGAGCATCATCGCCACCAGGTTTTTGCCGATATCGTGCAGGTCGCCCTGGGCGGTCCCTATGATGAGCTTACCGATAGGCTTGACGCCAGCCTTGACCAGCTCCGGCTCAAGGATTTCCATCGATGATTTCATCGCGCGGGCCGCGATAAGCACCTCCGGTATATAAACCTCGTTCTTCTTGAAACGCTCGCCTACAACGTCCATACCCGCAATTAGTCCCTCCTCAAGGACGCTCTTGGCTGCTGTGCCCTCATCAAGCGCTGCTTTGGTAATTTCCACCGCAGTATTTTGGTCACCCTTTATAATCGCATCTGCCAATGCCTTCAAATCTGCCATCTCTATTTACCATTTACCTCTACAAATATTAACTAACCTGCTCACTTTCATTTCTTCGAAAACCAAAGACGACATTAAACATTATTCCAAAGCCGAAAACAAGCCTTAAATCAAACTTTTTAACCGTAGTTGCGTTTTTTGCGAAATAACACAACAAAAAGCGACGTAAGTCAGAGTTCGCCACACCCCTTGTCTGAGATACAGCATACCCTACACCATCCACCTTATCAAAGGTAAGGATACGTTTCGGTGCTTTCTTTATCCATCTCTTTTTTCTCGTCTTTGGTAATTGAAGGTATAAACGGCTCAGGTGTGCAGGGCGGCTCGGCCTCGATAACTACCTCTGCTGATTGCAGTCCCTGAGCTTCAGCTTTTAATTTAATCGGCCCGGCCTCGAAGCCGGACTGGATAAAGACCATTGCTAGGCCGCTGAAGGCCGGGAATGTCGTGCAGCTCTCCCCAACCGGGCAGGCCGGGTCGCCGTTGCATAGGCCGATGATTTTGCCATTGTCGCTTACGGTCAAGGTTATCTCATCATTCGCGGTCGGCACAAACCGCCCTTTCTCGTCAACAATCTTCACTGTCACTAATGAAACATCACGGTTGTCCGCCTTTATTTTAGTTCGATCGGCTTTGAGGACAATTGCTGCCGCCTGACCTGTTGTATCCTGCCTGTCGGTGGCGACCAGCCAGTCGCCATTGTATCCTCGGGCCTCAATATAGCCGGGCTCGTATTTGACTTTCCATTCAAGATGAGAATTTCGAGGCATTTTCTTTCTGCCGAGGCTGCTTCCGTTCACAATCAGCTCGACTTCTTCGCAGTTGCTATAACACCATACGCGGATTTCTTGGCCTTCTTTGCCCTGCCAGTTCCAGTGCGGGAAGAGATGCACTACAACCTCATCCGTCCACCAGCTCTTAAAGTAATAGAAGGGGTCTTTCTCAAAGCCGCACCGGTCAACGATTCCCCACTGGGTATGCTGTATTGGCCAGACCTCTTCGCTTGGGATATGGCCGCAATCATCCTCCCAGGTCAAGGGTTCACCCGCATAGTCAAACCCCGTCCAGATAAACGTGCCCGCCATCCACGGCCGCTCTGCGCACCATGTCCACATCTTCTCCGCGGTATTGCCCCAGCAGGCGGGGTTCTCATCGTAGCCGGTTAATCTGCCATCTTCGTCCGGCTCATAGACGCCGCGAGCAGTCGAATGGCAGCAGGCCTCTGTGAGTATGTAAGGCCTGTCGGGGTATTTTTCGTGAAGGTCGTCTAAGTAATCCTTGAGGTAGTTGCAGCCCTGCACATCCAGCACCCTGCTTGTCTCGGTGTCCAGGCCCTCACCGGTCAGTGCCATTGTTACGGGTCGGGTCGGGTCGAGTTTTCTCGCGAGCCGCTTCATGCTCTTTATAATTCGCGCGCCGATTTTGCTTTTCTGAATGTTTTTCTCTTCGTTGGCCAGCGACCACAGGATTATGCTCGGGTGGTTGCGGTCGCGCTGAATCATAGTGCCAAGTTGCTCCATCCGCTCCTTTGTGTTGCCCGGTGCGCGTGTCTCGTCTATCACCAGCATCCCTAATCGGTCGGCCGCATCCAGTGCCTCCGGCGCCACCCAGTTGTGAGCACAGCGAAATGCGTTCGCCCCCATCTCTTTCATTTTTTTGATGCGAAAATCATGTATCCGGTCGGGGATTGCCACACCAACTCCGCCATGGTCCTGATGGAGACATACACCATTTAGCCTTACATTCTCGCCGTTCAGGAAAAAACCTCTTTCCGAGTCAAACCGGAAAGTCCGTATACCAAAGCTTGTTTCGTACATATCCGTTACCTTGCCCTGTTCCTTGACGGTAGTTAGCAGCCTGTACAGATATGGTGACTCGACCGACCACAGCTTGGCGTCTCTGACCTTGACTTTCTGCGTAATCTCCTCGTTTGACCAGGCCTTGATTGTCTCTCTGGACTTGACCGTAGCGACCGTTTCGCCCTCGGCATCAACTATCGTTGCTATTAGTTCGCAACGCTTGTCCTCGTCTTGCTCGTTGGCGACATTAGTCCTGATAGTAACACCGGCTTTGTTGGATTTACCTAATTTCACGTTCGAGCTTACATATGTCCCCCATTGTACAACGTGCAGCGGCTGTGTCTTTACCAGCCAGACGTGTCGGTATATACCCGCGCCCTCATAGGACCACAGCTCGACGCCGCTGGCGTTGACCCGAACCACGAGCACATTAGTGCCGCCGTAGTTGACATAATCGGTGATGTCAACGCCGAAGCTTGTATAACCACTGAGGTGCTGAGCAAGTGAATGTCCGTTCAGCCATACTCTGCTGTCACGGTATATACCATCGAACTCTAATGACAGTCTTTTACCCAAATCACTTTCAGGTATCTCAAAGGTCTTGCGATACCAGCCGATGGAATTTTGTGGATATTTGGGTCCTATCGGTCTATAAGCGTGCAGTTCGTCCGCATTTTTGTCCGGCCCAAACACTGCCAGCCAATCGTGCGGCAGGTCAACATTTTGCCAGTTGCTGTCCTCGAAATCGGTCCCGTACGGTCCATCGGTTGCACCGGACTTGGAGAGGTTCTCAAAGTAACCAAAGTCTTTTTCCATATCGTAAAGATGGCCCAGGTGGAACTTCCAGCCGAAGTCCATCGACAACCGTTCTCTTACCGCCCCGCCGGCCGCAACCGTCCCTTCCGGTATAACCGCACAGCCCGCCATCAAAACAACGGCCGAAACCACCACTATATTTACTGTTTGCTTCATTTTACTGTCCCTTCTGAAAAACTAAGATACCGCTAAAGATTCAAACCAATTCAACACAAGTTCCTTAAATAATTGAATAAGGGAAATTGTTTGTTCTACCAAAAGAACTTTACCCGGAGCATTTTACGTGATTTGTCCTGATATGTAAACAGATATGGCCTGGGCAAGTTACATATGCGCACACTGGATCCTACAGGTCTGATATAACCTTATAAACCGGCAAATTATCGGATGCAGCAGTCAAAGCACAAATCTAATTTGGCTCTAATGCGATTATTTCTTATATTTTATATGCATAAGGTAATTAAAACAGCCTGATTGAGCCGAACAATAAAGTGATGGTCTGATAAGACCGATAGTTAAGGCATGGGGCCGGACTGTAGAGATGAGATACTGCGTTAAATTAGGTTGATAGTGGCTGGGTCAGTTATGAAAAGGACGGCAAACGTTTTAGTGGCGCTTCTGGTTTCAATGACAACCGGGTCAATAGTCTTGATAGCCATGGGAAACAACCGTCCTTCCGAGGGTCCATTTTGTCTGGCGAGCTATTATCAGCTTGACCCCGTAGAAAAAGCCATTCTCTCTGAATCTGTCCAATCTCGCAGCCGCTGGGACAATATCGAAATTTACAAAAGCGGCACCAAAGCCGGCAATATAGAGCAGTTGGCTTCGCTCAGCGGCCTGGCCAGTCCCGAGGATATTGACTGCCATTTTGTTATCTGCAACAGCCTCGGCGGCGACGACGGCCAGATACAACCGACCGAGAAATGGCAAAGACAATGGTCAATCATACCCGGGCGAACCTGGTACGGTAGCAGTCACACTGTTCGCATCTGCGTTATAGCCGACGACAAGACCACCCGACCGAGCGATTTCCAGATAAAAAGAACTGAAGAACTTATTGAAACACTGTCCAGAAAGTTCGACATTCGCTCCGAATCGGTCCACTACCCCGAAACCTGGCTGTAACGCCACCATCCTCTGCAAATCTACACAGTTACTCTTTCAGCCTTCCGTATAATATAGGACTTACAAACCCGCCTCGTCCCATAAAAGCACACCGTCAGCCAATGCGTTTTGCGTATATATCAAATGGCGAATGTACGTAAAGTGCCAATTTGGTAAGACCGATACAGGCGATATAAAGCGGATGAACTGAAACAAAAGGTCGTGACAGACAGCCCATCCGCTGCAAGCGTCACGACAGGCAAAATTGAGAAAGGACTCGATAATGGTCATCGACACAGTCTTAGGCATGTTCAGCGAGGATATGGGCATTGACCTGGGCAGCTGCACCACCCTCGTATGTGCCCGTGATAAAGGTATTGTCCTCAGTGAGCCCTCCGTAGTCGCCGTTCACAGAGATACCAATAAGGTTGTAAATGATGGCGACGGCGTCGGTATGATTGCTCACGAGATGCTCGGCAAAACTCCCGATTCAATCAGAGCTATAAGACCTTTGAAGGGTGGCGTTATATGCGACTTCGCAGGCACCGAGGCGCTGCTGGGGTACTTTATAAGAAAAGTACATGGTAAGCGTAAACTCGTGAGGCCTCGCGTTGTAATCGCCGTGCCGAGTGGAATAACAGCGGTCGAGCGCCGGGCGGTGGTTGATAGTGCCGAACGTGCAGGTGCACGAAGGGTCTATCTGATTGATGAGCCGGTAGCGGCCGGAATAGGGGCCGGCCTGCCTGTCACCGCCCCCACTGCTTCAATGATTGTCGATATCGGCGGCGGCACAACGGAAGTTGCCATAATGAGCCTTGCTGATATCGCCACCTGCGAATCGATTCGCGTCGGCGGCTACGATATGGATGAAGCCATAATCAATCATCTCAAGAGAACATACAACCTGCTCATCGGAGACTCAAGGGCCGAGAAGGTCAAGATACAAATCGGTTCCGCCGTGCCGCTCGAAGAGGAACTGACGATGGAAGTCGCAGGCAGAGACACCATCTCAGGACTGCCGAGGAAAATTGTCGTAACGAGTGAGGAAATCCGCGAGGCGCTGCGCGAGCCAATCTCGGCAATCGTCGATACAGTCGCCAAAACCCTCGAAAAAGCCAAGCCGGAACTGGCCGCCGATCTAATAGACAACGGGATGCATATCTGTGGCGGAGGCTCACTGCTGCGAGGCATAGATGCGCTTTTGTCGAACGCGACCGGCCTTAAAGTACAAAGAGTTCAGGACCCGCTCAGCTGTGTCGCACGAGGCACGAGCGTATATCTGGATAGTCTCGAATTATGGAAAAACACAATAGATTATAGTGAGTATGGGTGGTTTTAAGCAAGTAATCGGTGGACAACTAACTGTCGTCTCTGTCTGTAAACGGGACGCGGGTGGCTAAAATGGCGGGCAGGCAAATCACAATCCCAAGAAAAATATTAATCGCCTGGTTTACACTGGGCTCGTTTATTTTACTTTTTGCCCCGCAGAAACTGACAAATAAATTCCAGTTCGCTTTTGCCCGGGTCTTTCACGGACCTTTGAATGTCAGCAGAAGTGTTTCGCTTTCGGCACGCGCGCAGCAGCCGCTTCCCGACTCTATCAGCCGCAGGGAATACAACAGGCTGCAAAATTACCTTGCCAATATTATGGAGGAACTGACCGAAGAACGTCAGAAGGTAAAAAAGCTCTCCGGAATCCACGACAGGCGCCCGCTGGAGGGTGCGAACCTGGTATTCGCCGATGTCATCACCAGCTCAATCAACGGCTCCCGCGACGAGCTTATTATTAACCGTGGCGAATACGACGGCCTGAAAAAAGAACTGTTCGTCCTTGGCGACAACAGTATCATCGGGACCATATCAGACCTCTCGCCCCGCACAGCGAAGGTCAAACTAATTACAGACCCTACCTCGAAAATACCGGTTAAAATTGCCGGAGTCGATACAGACAGAATGATGCAGGGCGCCGGCGGCAATTTCGCTAAAATTCTGATGCTGTCGATAAGGCACAAAGTCAGGGTCGGGGACATCGTCTCCGCCCGCAAGAAGCCCGGATTTCTCGGCGCCCCGATGATTGTGGGTACGGTTGCACAATGCAAAAAGGATGACGAGAATCCCCTGCTCTGGGACATAAGGGTCACACCCGCATGTGACGTAGAAAAACTCTCCGACGTAGCCGTCATCATAATGAATCCACGCAACTGATGTTGCTGCCCACACTTTTTGTCACGGCAAGACGACAACAATCCATCCCCGAAAATGCCGTGGCCATCGTCCCATAAAAACTCCTCTTTTTCTGCAATACACGCACAATTGCCTTCTCCCAAGCGCATCACCAGTTATTCGCTTGGACTAAACACCCTTTCTGTGGTATAATGCTGTTAACAATTCAGGGATGGAGGTCTTAACAGACGGACAGAAGTATTGTCAACTGCTGCGAGTCTAATAGTCTGAATGCAAAGGGGGTTCTTATTGAAAGCATCGGTTGTTAAAAATTTTCGCCGTGTCTCTCCGGTACCGACACGCATCCGTATTGCGGTCTTCCTTACGCTAATTCTTTTTGTCCTAAGCGGTATCGCAGGTGTAGTCTGCGCGATCACCGACGGCCGGATAACACTACTCAGCGCTGCTGTTACCACCCTTGACCGGTACGAGCCCTCTGCCGGATGGCAGACCGTGCGAATGCGCGTGACCGCCTATTGCCCGTGTGAGAAATGCTGCGGCGAATATTCAGACGGCCAGACAGCTTCCGGCCACAATATACGACCCGGTGACGCGTTCGTGGCCGCCGATAGAAAATATCCCTTCGGTACCGAAATGGTTATCGCTGGCTACAACAACAACCGGCCCGTAAAAGTCCTCGACAGAGGCGGCGCCATCAAGGGAAATCGCCTCGACGTCTTCTTCGCCTCCCACCAACAGGCCCTCGAATGGGGCGTCAGATATCGCGATGTCAAAGTTCATGGCGGTTCTTAAACGCAATAGAAGACCTTTCGTGTCCCCGTCACGAATAATACAGCCCACGTGAGAAGCCGCATCAACAGGCGCAAAAGGACAAGGGCGTAATTTAAAATTGCCAAACAATGAAAAAATTAGGTGTAGGTGGGATGACGTGCGAAATTTGGGCACAAGAGCTTTTTAGGCTGTGAATTTGATTGCCATTAAACCTGTTTCTCGCTCTTTTCCCGCTGAATCGCCTGGTATACTTCCATGCGATGGACCGGTATACTCTTGGGTGCGGTTATCCCCAGACGAACTTTGTCTCCGCGGACGTCGACGATCGTGACCTCCACATCGTCGCCAATCATAATCGATTCATCTTTTTGTCTGCTCAGAACCAACATTTTCAACTCCTTTTGTCGGCTGGTCTCATTATCTCTTACGAAGCAGAAAAACAACTGTTCACTTGCTGTTATGCGCTCACTGCCGGTCCAAAAAAACCGGCGCAACCGACAAATCTCTGGACGCAACTGTATTTTCGGCTAATTCTGAGACCGAAAACAACCATTTTTATTATTGTTCACGCAATCAACTCCAATTATAGGACGGTCCGAGGGTAACTTGTTAAAATAGAAAGACTTATATAAGCCAAACGGGCTGAAAAAAGATTATTAAATTCGCTTAATCCGTCCCCATTTGGGCTCTAACTGCCGTGTTTTCGCCAATAATTATAGCGGACAGCCATCCAGTAGCCCGCGATGGCCCCAAGCGTGCCAAAAGCGACCATCTGCACCGGTAATATGCAAGTAACTGCGTTGGGGAAAAAAGCTGCCGGGTAGTGCCCGACAAGATGCTGTAGCGCATCCTGCTTGACGTAGACAATCATGACAAAGCCGCTTACCAGGCCCGAAGCTATTATGGGCCAGGTATAGCTGGCGTTGAGAAACTTCTTGACCACAAAGGCGGCAAATCCAAACGAAACCAGTACGGCAAAGACAATCTGTCCGGTAGCTGGTTGGGCCGCAACTGACCCTATCTGCCCGTCAAGTGCCGCGACGTCCCGGGCAAATACCCTGACACCAACGTGTGCTATTAACACCGACGCCACCAGAGCAATTATTGCATTCAAGTATACCCTTGATTCAAATTTGAATTTCTCCTGGTTTCTGTCCGGCCCGGGCTTGGCGCTGACCATCTGCCCTGCCAATACACCGGCGAATCCCGCCGCCACGATACCCAGCCAGAGAAGAGGTTCCCATTTAAGCGATGCGAAAAGTGCCTGACGCTGGGCCACAGTAGGATTGAGCTGCGCCATTGCTGTCATATTGCCGCAGCGTATGGCCCAAACGGTCAGGCCGGATGGTGCTGCTAAGATGCCGATTTCCCGCCCATAAGGCCACGACAGAAAATACGCTGCGAAACCAACCACTAAAGCCAGGACCGCCAAAATTATCGTATCCGCCAGACTTATCGTACCGGCAAAAACCGATACGGCCCTGAACGGCTCAGGCGGTGCTGCCAGCGGCCAGGCCAGAAGCCCTATCACCACAACACCGCAGGCAACCGCTGCCGCGATTCTCAGTTTCATCGGCCAGGATAATTCCACAACTTAGCTTCCTAAATTAAGGCGCCAACAGGATACCATCAAGCCTAAGGTAAGTCAATAACCGACCTATCCAGTACATCAAGCAAAAAAAAGGTAAAACTTGTTAAAATAAATACAGCAATACACCACAATGGTGCCTCTTGACCACCCTTTTCTCGACGACGGGATGGACTGCGTGAGTTAGGTTCTAAAAGAGGTGACAGTGCAATCCCACAAGCTTATGAGGAAAAACCCTCCTTTTTTCTTATCAACTCTACCGCCTTTGCCTTTGGTAACCTGAAAACGTGGTGACCCGGTTTTTTTAATCGTCTTTGATTGCTTAAGGTTCGTTGGCTTCGGCAGCGGCCTCCTCTCTCAGCCGTTTGGCGGCGGCTTCTCTCGCCGCCTTTAGTTCCGCTAATCCCTTTTGTAGCTCTGTTGGTGTGAACTGTTTTGCTCTCTTAAGTATCTCGTAATCTTTTTCAACCTTTCCGAGCCGCTTTTGGCATACTTTCAGGTCATATGCAAAATCAAGGACTTCTCTGATAATCTCTTCCCGATCGCGCAGTAGCTCATCAATCTCGTCCTGTTGTTCGTCTATGGTCTTCTGTAGTGCCAATCTGTCTTGCTGACCGGATTCGCAGCCACCAAGCAGAATAACAGTCAGCGACATGGCTATTATTAGAGAGACAAAAATTGCTCTGCCTTTCATAAATTGTCCTTTCCACAAAATTCTTAGCTTCCTTAAAATCAGCAACGGCATCACAATATTAACAGATTTCTTTGCCCGTGACAAGTCTTTCCGGCATGATAAATTGTCCTTATCATGCAGCTCAACGCTAATTTCCTTGACATTTTCTCTCCAATCAGATATGCTATGTTTGGATACCAGTGGTGAGAAGGCGTTTTTTTTCCCCTGCCGGGCTTTCCCATGTAAAAGACCGTTGCCTTAATTCAGGAGAGGTGGAAGATTTGGTAGAAAGTTACATTCTCTTGCAAAAAAACAAACGACAAAAAAGCAGGACAATGCAATTGACTAAGGCTCTCAAAACCAGTTTGGTATTGATGGCGGTTTCTCTGGTGCCGGCCGGTTTCGCTGCGGCGCAGCCTGATGCGGCACGCGCACCGGATATCACCGCCGCAGGTCCGCGCCCCGGACCCGTCGCGGTCATCGAGGTAACGTTGCCGGACCGCCAGGCCCTGGACGAGCTGACGCGACAGGGATACAACATCACCAATCTCACAGGTAACCTCGCGACGATTTACGCGACACCCGAAGAGCTCGAGCACCTCAGCCAGGCCGGTTACGACTACCGCCAAATTGGGTCCCGGCCCGCGCCGCCGGAGGTCCTGCCCAAATCAGCGACGCAATACCACGACTACTCATCGGTTACCTCCGAACTGCAGGACTATGCCGACACATATCCCTCCATCTGCCGCTTATACACGCTCGGTCAGTCCGTTCAGGGACGCGAGCTATGGGCGCTGCTTATTACCGATGACCCCAACAACGAAGAAGATGAACCCGAGTTCAAGTACGTCTCCACCATGCACGGCGACGAGCCCCTGGGTACCGAGATGTGCCTTTACTTCATCGACCTGCTCCTGACCGAGTACGGGACGGATACGCGCATCACCAACCTCGTCGACTCGACAGCCATCTGGGTCGTGCCCCTGATGAATCCGGATGGTCTTCAGCTCGGTTCGCGATACAACGCCAACGGCTACGACCTGAACCGCTCGTTCCCGGCATATCCCGGAGACTTTACAGGCAATATCTTCGACGGTGAGCCTCTCGGTGACGCCGGCCGCCAGCCGGAGGTCGCTCACGTCATGAACTGGACCGCCCAAAATAGTTTCGTCCTCTCCGCCAACTTTCACACCGGCGCCCTGGTGGTAAACTATCCCTACGATGACGACGGCAAAGGAAGTGTCGATTCGCCCACGCCCGACGACCTGCTCTTCGAGGATATCTCCCGCCGTTACTCCATCCACAACAGCCCTATGTGGAACAGCCCCACCTTTCCCGATGGTATAACCAACGGCGCGGCCTGGTATGCCATAACCGGCGGCATGCAGGACTGGAACTACCGGTACGCAGGCTGCAGCGACGTCACCATCGAGCTGTCAGTAACCAAAAAACCCCCGGCCCCTCAAATCCCCGACTTCTGGGCCGATAACAATGAGTCTATGCTAAGCTATCTCGAAGCGGTCCACATCGGTGTCCGCGGTATCGTCACCGACCGGACGACGGGCGGGCCCCTCTGGGCACAGGTCCTCGTAGAGGACAACAACCACCCTGTCTTTACCGACCCCAACGTCGGCGACTATCACCGGATGCTCCTGCCCGGGACCTACAACCTTACCTTCAGCGCGCCTCTTTACGTGCCGCGAAGCTCAGAAAGCGTCTCGGTGACAAGCGGCCCGGCGACCATCCTCGACGCTGAACTGACCACTACCGACATCAACTACGATGGAGGAGTGGATTTCGCGGATTTCGATTCGCTTGCCGCTAACTGGGGCCAGACCGCCTGCGGCATCTGCGCGGGCGCGGACCTCACCTACGACGGAAATGTCGATATGGACGACCTGCGCACCTTCGCCGAATACTGGCTCGCCGGCATATAATAGCTTCTCCACGAACTTAATTGCAGTGCCAACGTCTATACGACTACAAAAACCAAAAAAGCCGAGAAAATTTGTCTTGCTTATCCACCGCCTTTATGGTATAATACACAATCATCGGTTAATTTGGCTCTTAGGGGCAATAATGCGGAAAGGAAAAGGCAATGAAACCTTATAAAAGTAATGGGAGAGAGAGAAGCAAGGCGTGGAAAGTAGTTGTAACAATAGTGATGGTTCTCTGTGGTGTGTCGTCGGCGTCGGCAGCGCCTGACTGGGACATCTACAGCGATACGGATATTTATGACGGCCAGTACAATCTGATTAACATTTACGACACGCCGCCGGACCACACGACGGTAAACATGTATGGGGGTTCGGCGGATTTTATCGGGACATTCGACTTGAGCACATTGAACTTCTACAGTGGCAAGGCTGAAGTGGGGGCTTTTGACACAAGTATTATAAATATCTCTGGCGGCACGCTTTCTGGAGCAGAAGCGTTAGGGAATGCGTGTGTCAATCTTTCGGGGGTTGGCGAACTGGCTCGTCTGACTGCCAGAGATGCTGGTACGGTTAATGTGACGGGCGGGAGTATTACTGACCACTTAAGCGCTTATAACTCAGGCGAGATTAACCTTTATGGGGGTACATTATCAGGTTATATTTATATGGGTGCGGTTGATTCGTCTGCTATTAATATCTTTGGCCATGACCTTTACAAAACTAACTCAGGAGGTAGTTATGGCTTTGGTGAGGTTTATGGCTATCTGAGTGATGAGACGTACGTACGTGTGGACTTAGCTAACTCGGAGGCTTACGGACGCATCAACTTAATTCACATGCTCGAAGTTGAGATTGATATTCGCCCGAAGACCATCAATCTTTCAAGCAAGGGTAAGTGGATTAGCTGCAGAATTTGGCTGCCGGAAGATTACAATGTTGCTGACGTTAATTCTGCAAGCGTTCTTCTTGAGGATGAGATTCCGGCCGAGTGGATATGGTTTAACGAAGAGCAAAACGTTGTAATGGCGAAGTTTGCTCGCTCGCAGCTTCACGAGATTCTGGAGCCGGGCGACGTCGAGCTTACCGTCACGGCTTGCCTTATGGACGGAACCTATTTTGTTGGTACGGACACTATAAAGGTCATAGATAAGGGCAGGACAAAGCCGCTGCGCAGAAAACGCAGGCCATAAATAAAGACCACGTTGCAGCAAGCAGGCACAAGTGCCGATTTAATCAGGACTTGTGTCTTTTTTCTCTCTCACTTCAAACTCCCACCCCAAAGAAAGCCTTGACCTAAATAGCCGATTCTGCTACATTATCAATTCCTCAATACGGGCTACTGGCTAAATACCGATGACTAAACAATAATTCGAGGTTGCGTAAATGGATGTACTTTTAATCGGCAGTGGCGGACGCGAGCACGCCATCGCATGGAAGCTGGCCCAGTCGAAAGATTTGGGCAGGCTCTACACCGCCCCCGGCAATCCCGGCACCGCCAAATGCGGAAGAAATGTCGATATCGGCGTCAATGACAAAGACAAGCTCCTCGACTTCGCAAAGCAAAAGAGCATAGGCCTCGTCGTGGTCGGCCCCGAGGACCCGCTTGCCGCGGGCATTGTCGATGCGTTCGAGGCGGCCGGGATAAAGGCCTTCGGCCCCACCGCCGCCGCCGCGCAGCTCGAAGCGGATAAGGCCTTTGCGAAACATCTGATGCACGCCAGCTCCATCTCCACCGCCGAAGCCAGGGTCTTCGATAGGTTCAGCGACGCCAAGACATATATAGCAACCAGAGATGAAGCCGTCGTCATAAAGGCCGCCGGACTCGCCAAGGGCAAAGGTGTCTTCGTCTGCGATGACCCCTCTGACGGAATCCTCGCCGCTGAAAAAGTAATGTGTGACGGCATATTCGGCGACGCCGGTGACAAGCTCATCGTCGAGGACAAGCTCCTCGGCGAAGAGGCCTCGATACTGGCCTTCGTCGATGGCAGGAACATCTACGTTATGGAGTCCTCGCAGGACCACAAGCCCATCGGCGATGGTGACACCGGCCCCAATACCGGCGGCATGGGGGCCTACAGCCCCGCACCTGTCGTAACCGAGCAACTGATGAATCAGATTGTCCGAGAGATTCTCGTGCCCGCAGTCGATGGTATGAATCGCAACGGCACGCCGTATAAAGGCGTACTCTATGCTGGCGTTATGATGACCGCCGGCGGGCCGAGAGTCCTCGAATTTAACGTCCGCTTCGGCGACCCTGAGACACAGCCGATTTTGATGCGCCTCAAAAGTGATTTACTGCAAGTTATGCTCGCAGTATGCGACGGCAACCTGGACCGGGTCTCCCTCGAGTGGGACCCAAGACCGACGGTATGTGTGGTGATGGCATCAGGCGGCTATCCCGGCAGTTACGAAAAGGGCAAAAAAATAACCGGCCTGGATGATGCCGCCCAGCTCGATGATGTCGTGGTATTCCACGCCGGAACCGCCGAAAAAGACGGCGACATCGTCACCGCCGGCGGAAGGGTCCTCGGCGTTACCGCATTAGGACAAAATGTCGCCGATGCAAAGCAAAGAGCATACCAGGCCGTCGATAAAATAAAGTTCGACGGCGCTTATTGCCGCCGCGATATTGCCGATAAAGCTATAAAAGGAACGAATACTTAACCGAAGGACATAACGCTATATAGCGGATTGCATACACTTTATAGTACCGACCAACGCGAGAAATATATGTCGCTAAATTTACGCCAACTCGTCAGAGGCGCACATGCCAGAAAAATCACCCGCTGGCTCATCAGGGCCCTGTTTATAGTTGTCGTTTTATGGACTATCGGCGTCCTGACCGGGCGCGCGCTGCTCCACGTTACGATGGGGCAGATTATCAAGCTGACTAATTCAAAAGTCGCCTTCGAGTCAATTGACTACAATTTTGACGGCTCAGTTTCGCTGGAAAAACTTGTAATCAGTCCCTACCAAAAACTAAGCGACGACGACGCGATACTTAAGGCCCGAGCAGTATATGCCCGGTTCGGTGTCGGCAGTTTACTTTTGCTGCGCCCGAGACTCAAGGAAATCAGCCTCAAGGACTTTACCTTCAACGCCCAGCATGATATCGACACAGACCGCTGGAACTTCGCAGCCCTGAAAACCAGGCCGCCAAAAGGCCGCCCCGGAAAAATACCGCGCATCCACCTCGAAAACGGTACGCTCAAGTACAGTGAGGTCTCGAACGGGCAGATTAGAAGGACCGCTACCCTGCCTGTCAATGCCAGCTTCGGTTTCGATGAGAAAACATCGCGAGGCTACAGCTTTGCCGTGACCGCCTCTCAAAGGCCCCAACTCGACAAAAACACCTTGACCGGATTTGTCAGGCCGGGCCAGATTGTACTTACAGGCCGAATCCCGCCCATAGATATGTCCGCTTTTGGAAGGACCTGGCAAGTTAATGCGCTCGATGCAGAGTTTAATTATGACCGCCGCTGGAATTACTTACTGAAGCTGAACGTAATAGATTTGCGAAGCGCGTTCACACGCACCACGGATACGACCGCCTTTGAGGCGCTGTCGCCTCTGAAAAGCTCCGGCCAATTTGCCGCCCTGCTAAGATTTTTCGACATATACCGCCCCGCAGGAAAAGTGAACATCAACATGGTGGCATCCGGCAACCTGGGAAAACTGGGTGAAAGTGTATTGAGCGGCAAAGTTTACTGTCAGGACGTCTCGATTTGCCACCGCAGGTTCCCTTATACTGTGGAACACATGACCGGCCGAGTGGATTTTACCGAAAAAAGTGTGGTCCTGAATAATCTCTGCGGCTACCACGATGACGTCGAGCTTTTCTTCAACGGTTTCTCCAGGGAATTCGGCCCGAACCGCAAATACGATGTCCGAATAACAAGTGACAATATGGCCCTGGAAAACGACTTGTATCAGGCGCTAAAGCCAAGGCAGAAGAAGTTTTGGTCCAGCTTTTCTCCGAACGGCCTGGCCGCGATAGACTACCGCCTCAGCCACTATCCGCCCGAGGATAAAGACAGGAACCTGACTGTCCGGCTGCTTGACGCCAACGCTGCGTACAGCAGTTTTCCATATCCCCTGAAAAATCTTACGGGGGCCCTGTTGTTCAGTTACGATACCGTCACCGCTTCAGAGCTCGTCTCAGAGGCAAACGACACCAAAATTACCATCAACGGCCAGGCGACGGCCTGCCGGACCGACCGGCCGATTTGTGATATCTCTGTCAAGGCCGAGAACGTCCCGCTGGATTCAACGCTCGCCGCCGCATTACCGCCCGGCCAAAAAGACTTCTACGACGAACTCCAAATGGCCGGCTCGGCCGATGCCGACATCAAGGTTTTTACACCAGAGCAGGATTTGAGCCCGACGACTTTTGTCGCCGACGTCTCTTTCAGAGAAACATCTTTGACTGCTCCCATGCTCCGGTTCGCCGAACGCAAGGAAACGCCTTCGGATTCGCCGAAAAAAGACCAACCGGTGCTGACGTTTTCTAATGCATCCGGAAAAGCAGTCTTCACCCCTGATTTGGTGAGCATCGAAGACTTTGCCGGCCAAAGCAAACTCGGTCTGGTTTCTATGACCGGCCAAATTTGCACGGGCGACCAGAACCAGCCGCCAGAGTATGACTTGCTGCTGCATACCAGCAAAGTACAGATAAACGATGATTTGATAGATATGCTGCCGGCGCCAATGACAAAAATTGTCTCCGAGCTCCGACCCGAGGGAAAAGTCAATCTCAAAATCGAACTAAGCAGGGCCGGGATGGACGATCGGCCCGATTATAAAATAACCGTGGACTGCCTTAGCAACAGTATTAACTCCAGCAAGTTCCTGTATCCGATAACAGACGTCACCGGCTGTCTGACCATAACAAAAGACGGTATCGCTTTGGAGGACATTGTTGCAACACCTCCCAATAATGTCCACGTAATATCGGACACATCCGCCGTAAAAATAGACGGTCAAATCATGCTCGCCGACAACGGCTACGACTCCACCAACCCCGAACTGTCGAACTGTAATGTTGCCCTTGCGGCAGAGAGCCTGAAGGTCAAGGGCGCAACGTTGTCCAACCTCAGGACCGCAATCTGTTACGACCCTAACAGGCAGAACTGGCTTGCAAAAAACATGGTCGCCGATTGCTATGGCGGCAGATTGGCGGGAAAATTAGAACTCAGACACCCCACACAGGCCGGCTCCGAGTATCTGCTGCAGACGGGCTTCGACAACGTTGACCTGAAACAATTTCTTGCCGACATCAGGCAAAAAGAAGCTCCTGACCCCAACACCACCGGGAAAATGCGCGGCTCCTTGAATGTGGCATGGCAGACAGGCCGGTCTTTGCCGCGTATCGGCCGATGCTGCCTCGAAATAACCGATATGAAAGTCGGTAAACTCTCTCCGCTGGCGAAGCTGTTGTTTGTACTGAAACTCACAGGACCGACAGACTTCGCCTTCGAGAAGATGCTTGTGGATGCTTATATCAACAACAACAAAGTATTTATCAAGTCGTTCGATTTGTCCGGAGACGCCATCGCCTTTTGCGGCTCGGGCTCCTTGGATATGAAAAGCTGGGATATCGACTTGACCCTCACCGCCCGCGGGCGACGACTTGCTACCGCCGAGCCCTCAGTCCTGCAATCTCTGCCTGATGCCCTCGGCGGCGGCGTGGTGCGAATGGAGGTCACAGGAAATGTTTACGACCCGCAGGTAGAAACCAGAACATTACCTATGATAGCTGATTCTCTGCGTATTCTCGGCTCAAAACCAACACCACAAAAATAACAAAGTACGTTCTCTTGCAAAACATTCTTTCAAGGACCCGGCTCTGTGAAACCGCAAAGCAGAAGACAGTTCCTAAAACATAGCGCCGCAGCCGCCGTCTTTGCGGCAAAGTTTATTCCATCTGCCGCTTCGGCTCAACCTCATCCCAAAAAAAGCAGCGGTGTAAAGGTCCGCGCTCTTCTTATTCACATCACACACTATGACCCCAACTGGAACGCCAACAAAGACACAGAAGAACCGTTTTCTGTCGAAGTCGCCCTGAAGGTCCTCGAGAAAATGGCCGCTTGCAGCTTCAACACCCTCGTCGTCGATATCGAAGACGGCGTCGTGTACAACTCACACCCCGAGCTGAAAAGGCACTATTCTGTCCCTATGAAGGACTTACAGCTTTTGGCAGACGCCGCAAGAGAAAAGAACATCGACTTCGTTCCAAAATGCAATTTCTCAAAAAGCGGCAGAAACCATCACGATATGTGGATGCGCCCCCACTGGGACGGCATTCACTGGCTAAAAAATATGGATGAGTATTGGCAGGTCGCAGCCGACGTCATCGATGAGCTCGTCTCCGTCTGTAAGCCGCAAAAGTATTTTCACATCGGAATGGACGAGGACCACTACCGCTCCGTCTCGCAGTACGTCGAGACAATCAAAATACTCCACGCCAAAGTCGGTAAACACAACCTAAAAACAGTTATGTGGAACGACACCTGCTACGAAAACCGCAACGTCGGCGCACAGGTCTACGCAGACAAATGCCGTGCTGCCGAGCCGCACCTCCCAAAGGATATGGCCCACATATTATGGGATTACGACCTCGTCCACACTGGAATAGTAAAGCGCCTGACCGATATGGGCTTTGAGGTCTGGGTTGCCCCCGGCCGAAATAAAAATCAAATCGCTCAATGGAAAAAAATCCTGCTAACCGAAGGCGGAACCGGCCTGCTTATGACCAACTGGATTAAATGCAGCAAAAAAAAACAACCTAAACTCCTTTCCCTGCTCGATAACCTCGCCCCCGCATACGAATAAATCAGCCAGCAGCACCCCTGAAAAATTAGACACACTTAACCAATCAAATCTTGATAAACGTCCTCTTGCGATACATCCAGTACAGTATCAGCCAAACCGCCGCAAGCGCCGCAACCTCCCGCACAAAGCCATACCAGTTACCACACCAACTCTCGAGCCCCCCAACGAATACATCCCCAACCAGCTTAAAGTTGAAAACATGGACCGCCATATAAACCGCTATCGCGTTCATCCCTATCACAACGAAGAAGAACGCCCACTTCTTAAACCCCCACACATCTATTACTAAATAAAATATCGCCAGCAGCAGAAAGCTCCACCCCGCCGCGTAAAGTACCATCGAGCTCGTCCAGATATGCTTGATAATCGGAAATAGCAGCCCCCACAACTCCCCGACAACAAGACAGCCTACCCCCGCAGCCAAAAGACCTAAGACCTTGACCGCGTCTCTTCGTTTCGAACGCAGCAGATGCCCACCCATCGCGCCTAACATCACCGTGCCCCCGAATCCCAAACTGCTCAATACCCAGGTGTAGGTATATCCATCGCTGAACCGCCCCAGTACTATGTTATCGATATAAATCGCCAGGTTCCCCTCCTCTGTCACCATCCCCGCACCATGACCGGGCACCGGCACTATCGTCATCAGCACCCAAAAACCTAACAGAAGCACCGCCGTCGCCACCATCTGCCAGCTAATATTCAAATACAGTATGAACACCGACGCAATCAAGTATCCCGCCGCTATCGACTGTAAGGTATTGCTGTAAAGCTGCAGCGTCTCCATATTATATTCAAGCAAATTGCCCTGCGCTATCATCCCAAGAACCCATAAAATCAGTACACGCTTGATAATGTGCCGCCAGAGTTCGGCCTTGCTCTGCCCGCGCTCGAGCCGGCTGTTGAACGAAAAAGGCATCACCACCCCAACAACAAACAAAAATAGCGGCATTACCAAGTCCCACGCCCGAAATCCCACCCACCGAACGTGGTCGAACTGTATAAGCAGGTTGTTCAAAAACTCATTCTCCGTCGCCTTCGCCAGCGCAAATACCAATGGAGCGTCCCCATTGATAATCCACAACATATCGAACCCCCGAAGTGCATCCACCGACATCAACCGACGACTACTTCCCCCGCCACCGCTGCTGTTCTCGTCCATCCCTAAAATCTCCTTCTCAATATCGAATCCATTCAACCAGCCATCTCACCACCAAAATCCGCCGCTAATCTTACCCGGCAGACAGTAATTCGTAAATAATAAAGTTAGTCACGCGCCTTCTTTTTTTAATTTATCGTAGCACTCCTTGCACACGATAATTCGCTTTTTTATCACCCACGGCGATTCCGTCTTCGGTATCACCCTCTCACAAAACGCGCATCTCTCTGCTCTGCTGCCCTTTTTGTTCTGTCCCTCCACACCCGTATCTACGACCGCCAATGACTCGGCCCGCCCGAACATCGCCCCAAGCGCATCACTAAAGCTCGTCGCGTACACAACACAAATCGAAAATGTCAATGCCCAGTAAAGCTCAAACGCAAACCGGCACACTGCAAATATCCCCAATATAATTACAAAACCGAATACCACTTCACCCGGCCGGGCATTCTCATCCGATATGCTGCTTGTATCAATCTCACCAGTGCGAAGTAAGAATAACAGAAGTATCCCATTGATAATATTCCACAATGGAAACAACATCAGGATACACGGAGCATCGTTCCAGTTACTCAGAATGTGTATACTCGCAAGTATTCCACCTGCCGCGTTCGCCAGCACTGCGAAGAATAACATCACAAACTTCTCAGCCTCCGTCTTCCTCCGCTCCGTAAAAACGTGATACAAACTCAGCACAATACCCACCGAACAAATCAGTACCCCAACCGGCAGCCAGAACTTGCCCCGCAACTCCGCCTCCCTCCAAAACTTATATAGCGAGCTCCGCAGCAAACCTGTCGAAAAAAATAAAAGCAGAAACGCCACGCTCGTCATAAAAAGCGTCAGCTCATCATACTTCGGAATAAACCAGCGACTTTTCTTCCGCCGCCAAATGCCCATAAGAATTATTATACTTCCTCACCCCACAAACCGCAATCCCCCGTCATCCTGAGCGATGCGATGCGCACCGCTGCGCAGTCCAACGACCTGCCCTACGCATAAAATTAATCTTACGCAACCCCCAACCCTTCTCACTTCTTAATTCTCACTTCCGCTTCAGCGGCATGCCTCCCCGCCAGCCCGGCCTTGGCCTGCGAGTTTACCCTGAGTTTGACTGAAGGGAAGGAGCTCCGCAATTCAAAATTATCTCACTGGGGCCGTCCTCCGCGATATAGCAACCTCCATAGCCTCCCGCGCAGCCCAGACAACGACTTACCACGGCGCTTCACTGGTCCCCTCCTGTGA
>CAZENQ010000012.1:0-55258 GCA_964513655.1 uncultured Pirellulales bacterium
GCTAATGACACCGCCGCCGACATAAAGCACCGGCCTTTCCGACTCATTTATCGCTGCTGCAGCGGCTGATATCTGCTTTGCGTGACCTTTGGTGCGAACCTTATAGCCCGGCAACTCCATATCGTTAGATCCATCCGCCTTACACCTGGCGACCTGAACGTCAACCGGCAAGTCAACCAGCACCGGCCCAAGCCGACCCGTAGATGCAATATAAAATGCCTCCCGAATTATCCTCGCCAGGTTTTTAACGTCCTTGACGATACAGTTGTATTTCGTAACCGGACGGGTGATACCGGTAGTATCAGCCTCCTGGAAGGCGTCATTTCCGATAAGCTCTGTACGGACCTGACCCGTCAAGGCGACCATAGGCACCGAATCCATCATCGCCGTAGCAAGACCGGTAGTCAAATTGCACGCACCCGGCCCGCTGGTAGCAACAACAACGCCGACTTTCCCACTGGCCCGGGCATAACCATCGGCCATATGACAGCCGCCCTGCTCGTGACGCGGGATTATAAACCTAATGGGCGCATCATACAACCTGTCAAACAAAGGCAATACAACACCGCCGGGATAGCCGAACATCGTTTCCACGCCCTGCCCGATAAGCGTATCGACGATTATCTGCGCGCCTGCTTTAACAACAGATTTGTCTTGAGTGCCGGCCGAACCAGCCGAAGAACGTGACTTGGTCATTTTCTTGTACCTTTCCTGATAAACGCCATATTCGTCATTCCGGTCAACTACGGCGCCGCTGGGCCACTCCGGCTGGCCAATCACTCTTTCTCACAAAAAAGCGACCGCACCATACGAAGGTTCACGGCCCTGCCGTAATCCCGTAACCACCCCGATACATTGGGGTGTCTCAGGCCCGTATTTGCATGTTTTCACACAAATACAACTTTAATATACAAGACCATTAAAGGTCTGTCAACCTTTTTCGGCATTTTTCACCTCTCACCTTTACCCCGTTAGAAGTCCATCCCCCTTACGCCTGCTACGTAGCCCATATTCTGGTACTTATCACGCCTTTTGCACTCAGCTACCAAACTTCTAATCGGGGCCACCCGCCAACAACATTTTTAGCCCCTGCCCCGTGAGATGACGAAAGCTTGCCCATTGCATAGAGTCCGCCCGACTCTATTGCGGGGCTATCTCTCTGGGGCCGCCCCGCTGCCTCGCAAGCATGCTTTGGGATAGCCGCTTTGAGCCGGCCTAATGCGGTAGAGTTGGGGCTAGAAATTTTATTTTGACGGGTTGGAGAGATACGTGGGGGAGTTTTTGTTTGACGGGGATTGTGGTTCTGGATGCTTTTAGATGTGCTAGAGTCTTATACGTTCAGTAGCTACGAAAAGGCGCGCATGTTGATTTGTTGCAAAAGCATCCGTCATACCCGATATATAATTACGGATTAGGATTAACTTGAATAGGTCTTCATCAGAATTATGTACATCTTGATAGGCTTTCCGACAGTGACCCCGGTATGTCTTCTTTATCAAGCTTTGATCTTCGACTTCGAAGTAAGCCTTGAATAGGTCTGCCACAATCTTTTCAGCCTTGAAGGTGCAAGCCATAACGAGCTCATTTTTGAATAAATTACCTCGCATCCACTTTTCATAAAAGGCCTCCCAGGATTCTTTCAGGTCATCGCAAACGAATATGACGCGTTCGTTCGACAAGAGAACGTCATCAACGTTACCGAAAGGGCTTTTCTTGAGATTTTCTATAGCGTTCTCTATGCAATCTAAGATGAGTGTCGTTAAAGCCTTGCTTCGAAAAGATACAAAATCCTCTTTCCTTTTGAGGGCAATACTATCGTCGCGATATTTCTTAAATCTTTTGCGAAGTTCAACAACAAATGGATCATCATTAAGCTCTTTACATTCTAAAATATTCGAGCGGATCCCATCCTCAATGTCACCAAAAAGGTATCCCACTTTATCTGCAAAATGCACACATTGAGCTTCTAGAGAGCTTTTATTATCGCCGTAAATTTCGTACTTGGCAAATTTTACTACTTCAGGAATATTCGAAAAAGGCCTTTCTTCATCACGCTCACGCTCATACATGTGTTTTAAAATTCCATCTCTGACATCGAAGGTCAGGTTAAGGCCCCCGTGACCGGTTTCAGCGCTGTATTCTTTCTCAATTCTTGATACAGATTCTATACCATGGACACAGTGGTCAAAACCTAATATAGGAATGGGACAATGAGCGGCTTTCGTCTTTATTTCTTTAAAGTTATTTGCCAGTATCTTGTTTAAAGCTTTTTCGCCAGCATGGCCGAATGGTGTATGGCCTAAATCATGCCCGAGTGCAATCGCTTCTGTGGCGGTTTCGTTCAGTTCTAAGGCTCTTGCAATAGTTGTTGCAATTTGCGCAACCTCGAGCGAGTGTGTCAGCCTTCTTTTGTAGTGATCCTCCACGTAATGCGGGAAAATCTGCGTTTTGTGTTGAAGCCTTTTGAAGCACTTAGACCATAAGATGCGGTCTCGGTCTCGATGATACTCGGTACGATATTCACGAGGCGGCTTGGTAGGCTTCTCCCGGAAAGCTTCTCCCAACTTGGACCGGCGCTCTTTAGATTTTAGAGCGTAAGGTGCTAGGTCGCGCTCCTCTTTCTCCTCTAACCTATCCGCGAATATTTCACCGGGTGATTTCATTGGTTATTTGCAAAGCGATAATTCTCAAAGCTTTAATCCTACACCCATCATACGAGATATCAGTTTTTTCATCTCAAGAGGCATTGTTGGGGAGGAGCGCTCCTTGTCCTCATGTGCCCTGTGTGTGTTTTTAAAGTATCGGTCCAAGAAAGTCGAAAGTTCTTTTCTCCCAAACGCATGGGCGATACGATTTCGACTAGAGACTAATGACGCCGAGTTCCAGGATGGCATGCGAGAACTGGTAGATTTGTGCACTAGGTCTTTCAAGCCAGCAATGGCTTCCACAGATGGAGCACCGTCTTCAAAAAGACCATCTCTCTTTAGAAACATCCTCGTTTTTCCGTGGTGGTACTGATTCCATTGAGGTATCTTCGCAATGAAAGGGGCAGGATCTATTGAGCATTTGTGGGTTTTCATAAATATGAATAGATCTCCTTTTCGCCAAGGTTTTTTAAGCCTTATTCCAGAGCGCTTATAAGCTTCATGTTCAAAAGGCGGAACTGCATATTCAGTGAAGTTTGGATAATTAAATTTCAAAGAAAGCCCCAACCTTGACGCTAGTTTTTTTAATTTCTTTCGTTCTGATGGTATTGTAGGCCTGGTAAGAAGCTGGGGAAAAGAAATTGCTAATATACCGCCGGCAGATACTAAAGCGGAGCTTCTTATCAGGAAAGTTCGAAGCAAAGAGCTGGACCACGGTGGGTCAGCAAAAACAACCGGAAACATACCTTTGGTAGAGCTGTCTAGGTTATGTGATACGTTATACGACATAATTCGCGTTGACTTGGAGCAATGGGGAGCAATCCTTTTAAGGATCACCTTATCGACATCGAAAATGTAAACAGGATTATCAGTGCATTGGGAAAAGAGAGCGCCGAGCGTTGGTGCTCCTAGAAAGGCAGTAGGGGTTTGTGGTTTAGATACGTCTGATATAAAATTGATTAGACAGCGATAACCTGATTTAGAAAACCACCACTGGGAATGTACTGGTGCTGGCTCGGGGAGGGCATCAAGCATTTCTTGAAGTTTCTCTGACAAATATTTGGGTCCCCGAGAATTCAAAGAAATGCTAGGAGAAGGCGTAGTGGCAGGTTGGCTAAACGGGGTATGTTTTTTGTGGGGGGCATTGTATCTTGCTTTTAGCCAATATCTGGCAGGAGCTGCGCCACCTTTTGTGCAGAAGATGAAATGAGCATCTTGTAATTCGTGGAGTACCTCGAGCAGTAAGGCTGGGTCACAATTGAGCGCCTTTTTGACGATGTGCTGGAAGGTAGTAGCAGGAGCATCACTGAGTAATTCAAAAATGCGAGTGCGTACTCTTTCTCGGAAGTGTATATCCTGTACATCCTGCATAAGCTTCCGTGCCACAGATTCTTTGGTTCCTTTGACCACGCCTCCACCACTTTGGTGTTGCTAAGAAACTTACCTCTTTTCAATAGCCAGATATTAGTAACGCTATCAGAACCTCTGAACCCATAGAATAACAGAATTAACAGCGCATCACCAAGACAAAATTTCTGAGAAAAAAAAGTTTTTGCAGAGCAAGGTTGGCGTTGGTTGAGGAAAGGCATCCGGGTTGGAAAGATCTTAGCCAAGAAATGCACAGCTGGGCTAACTCTGGCCCGAGATTTATTTTCTGGGTCCTAGGCTTGTTGGTCTGTGGTAGCTCACCCTCAGGACCTTCGCTTCGCTACGGGCAGCGCTGGTCACCCGATTCCCCTATTGTTTACTCTGCCAGCCCCGGCTTTTCTCAGACGGGTCGAAGATCCGCCCTTCATCGGATGGACCAAAACAAACCCAATCAATTCCGTTTTGAGCGCGCAACCTGTGCCCCTGTGCCTTAGGTACAAGGTATCTTGCCGCAGATGCAAGGCTTGCGTCCGCGCCCCTGCCCCGTGAGATGACGTCAGCTTGCCCATTGCATAGAGTCCGGCGGACTCTATTGCGGGCCTATCTCTCCAGGGCCCGGCCGCTCAAAACAACTTTTTTCGTAAATCTTCACACTTTGAAACCATTTCACACACTTCTTCCATCGCCACTCTGCAACTTTTGCTACGTTTTCCCTACTCCTTTGTAATTTTTCACACGTTGAAACACTTTTCCACACCCCCCAACCCCCATTTTTACCCCAAAAACAACGGTCAGAGACCGTCGTCCCGAGCTCAGCCGAGGGATCTCGCCCCATTTTCAGCCCAAAAATCAATCAAACGTGCATGTGCCCTTCACCCCGGCTGTGGATTTTCTTAAAAATTTTTACCCCTTATCTCCCAACCACTTAGCCCATTTCTTCCTTCCTCCCCTCCGCGAATTTTCACCACAACCGCGCAAACCCCTCTAACAGTGACCGGACCCTCTGTCCGCCCGCCCGCTCTTTGAAAATATGAAACTTGTTTAAGATAGAGCAACTTTGGCTTCACCAGGGCCGACTACCGGCCAACAGACAAAGTCAACAGGCTGGCACAGAAGCTTGCTTCGAGCATAGTTGATGACTTTGCCTGACCCGGCCATTTGCAAAATGGCCCATGAAGCCAAAGCCCATTCGTGCCGGTTCGTGTTTATTCGTGGTTAATTCTCTCTGTACTCTGTGGCAAAAAAATGCTTTGTGGCTAACCAAAAAATGTCAAACAAAACCAATTTTCGAAAGGCAAAAATGAACATAAACTCAGCCATAACAACGCCTTATGAAAACGCTCTCCTCCGCTCAACCGAAAAAACGAACCCAATCTCAAGCGCGCTTCCAAACGCAGGATGTATAGCGAAGGATGCGCGACGCAGAACCAAAAAATGTAAAACGAAACCAATTTTCGAAAGGCAAAAATGAACATAAGCTCAGCTTTAACAAAGGATTACGAAAATGAACAACTTGGCAGACCCGACCAAAACAAAACCAATATCGAAGACCCGGCCGAATTCGACCGCTGCCGCGAACATCTCTTAATGTCCGACAGATAACTACGAACCACCTGTGCCTTAGGTACGACCTAAAAAATGTCAAACAAAACCAATTTTCCCCGACTCATGCGGATTCATAACCTCAATAAAAACAACAAATTACAACAAAAAATGAACAATGGACACTTGGCCAAAACAAAACCAACAAACCCAATTTCCAATCGTGCAAAAAATAGCTGGCCCAAAGGCGAATTCCTGTTATAATAGTGCTGCAAAACAAATTTAGGAGACTTGCTATGTGTGAACAATGCGGTTGCGGCGAAACCGACACGGAACAGACCTTTGATGAAAAGGTCAAGGACGTGATTGAATCCGTCAGGCCTGCCTTACAAAGCCACGGCGGCGATATCGAGCTGGTGGGAACAGACGACGATAAAAATGTCAAGGTACGCCTCCAGGGGGCCTGTCAGGGCTGCCCGGGCGCCCAAATGACAATGAAGACCGGCATAGAAAGAATACTAAGGGAAAGAGTGCCCGAAGTAAAAGAAGTAGTTGCAGTCGACTAACTGTCTCAGGGCCAACAGAAGGCGCACCACACAAACGCATTACGTTACTTATTATCCCTAACGGCGTAAATGCTTGGCGATTTTGTCTGGCGTAGGCCCTTCTACCACCCCCCTCTCGGTAATGATGGCGGAAATGTCCTGCGCTTCTGTTACATCAAAAGCCGGGCTGTAAACACCAACTCCGTCCGGTACAACTTTCTGACCACCAAAAAACCTTACCTCGTCGGACCCCCTTTGCTCTATAGGTATCTCAGCTCCGCTTCTTATACTCAAATCGAATGTGCTTGACGGCGCAGCGATATAAAAAGGCACATTATGTTCTCTGGCCAGAATACTCAAGCTGTAAGTGCCGATCTTATTTGCCGCATCTCCATTCGCCGCGATTCGGTCGGCCCCGGTTATGACAGCATCGATTTTGCCTTGCTTCATAAGCCAGCCGGCCATATTGTCACAGATAACCATCGCTTCGATATCCGCCTGCTCCAACTCCCAGGCCGTCAATCGGGCTCCCTGCAGCAATGGCCGGGTCTCATCGACATAAACCCTGAATTTCTTCCCCACCTTTTGTGCCTCAAACATCACCGACAGGGCCGTCCCCTGACCCGCGGTCGCCAGCGCTCCGGCATTACAATGTGTTAAAACTCCGGCTCCGGCCTCGATAAACTTCTGGCCGTTTTTGCCTATCCGCCGGCACATATCTACATCTTCTGCGCATATAGCGTTCGCCTCTTCCAAAACGGCCTCCCGCAGCGCCTGTAAATTGGCCTCCGGCCGACTGACAGCAAAACCCTCTGCGCTACTTTTTACCCTGTCCAGTGCCCAGAACAGATTTGCCCCAGTCGGACGCGATGAGGCCAGATATTCGCAAGACTTTTCAAGCAAGGCTAGGCCGGCCTTCAAATCATCATCGGCAGGCGTCTTTTGCAGGGCCAAAACAAGTCCGTAAGCCGCCGCAACCCCTATGGCCGGAGCACCCCGAACGGAAAGCGTCTTTATGGCTTCATAAAGCTGCTCAATGTCCCGGCACTGGATCTTAATAAACTCACAGGGCAGCTTGCGCTGGTCAATAAGTTCCAAAAAGCCATCAACACCACCAATCCACTTAAGTGCCTGAACAATCATAAAAAACCTCACAAACGAGAACGCTTCCGCTTCTTTTTCTTATCAGCTTCCAGTTTGTCCTCTAAATACTTGGCCGTATAGCTTTTTTTCGTTTTGATAATTTCTTCCGGCGATCCCTCAGCAACGATCCTGCCGCCGGCATCGCCACCTTCGGGACCGAGGTCTATTATATAGTCCGCCATCTTGACGACATCAAGATTATGCTCGATTACTACAACAGTATTGCCGCAATCAGTCAACCGCTGCAGCACATTTAAGAGGTTCTGAATATCAGCGAAGTGCAGCCCCGTCGTCGGCTCATCGAGCAGATACAACGTATGACCGGTAGCGGCCTTGCCTAACTCAGCGGCAAGCTTGACCCGCTGGGCCTCACCGCCCGAAAGCGTTGTTGATGACTGCCCTAACGTCATATAACCCATACCAACATCATTGAGCGTCCGCAGTACGCGCACAATCGTGGGAAAATTCACAAAAAATTCAAGGGCCTTTTCAATTCTCATATCAAGCACATCGGCGATATTCTTGCCCTTGTAGGTGACCTCCAGCGTCTCCGGATTGTATCTTTTGCCCTTGCAGTTCTGACAGGTCACATAAACATCCGGCAGAAAGTGCATCTCAATCTTTTTGGTGCCCTGTCCCCTGCAGTACTCGCAGCGTCCGCCTTTGATATTGAAACTGAATCGGCCGGGCTTGTACCCACGAATCTTGGCCTCCCTGGTCATGCTGAATAGTTTTCTTATCAAGTCGAAAACGCCGGTATACGTAGCCGGATTGCTCCGCGGAGTCTTTCCAATCGGCGATTGGTCTATCTCTATAACCTTATCAATCTGCGAAGTGCCAAGAACCGTTCTGTGTTTGCCCGGTTTATCACGAGACGAGTAGAGGCGGCGCCTCAAGGCCCGAAATAGTATCTGGCTCACCAAACTACTCTTGCCGGAACCCGAAACGCCCGTCACACACGTAAATACGCCGAGCGGAAATTTTACATCAAGGTTTTTAAGATTGTTCTCCGCAGCACTCTTTACCTCCACGCACTTTCTAAGATTGTAACTCCTTCTCTTCATCGGCAGTGCTATTCTCATCTTGCCGCTCAGATACTTGCCTGTCAGCGACCGTCCACAGCCGGCGACTGTCTCGTAGCTGCCCTGGATAACAACTTCCCCTCCATGTGCCCCCGCCGCGGGGCCGATATCAATAATGTGGTCTGCACTTTTGATAATGTCCTCATCGTGCTCAACCACTATAACGGTATTACCAAGCCGGGTCAGCCGCCGCAGTATGCTAAGCAGCCGTCCGTTGTCCCTCTTGTGAAGACCAATCGTCGGCTCATCAAGAACGTAACAGACCCCAACAAGGCCGCTGCCGACCTGTGTGGCCAGCCGAATCCGCTGGGCCTCCCCGCCCGAAAGGGTGCTGCTTCTCCGGTCCAGAGTCAGATACCCTAAACCAACATCCACCATAAATTTCAACCTTGCTTTTATCTCCTTCAACACCTGCTCGGCAATCAAGGCACGCTCGGCGTCCAGTTCCAATTTATTGAAAAATTTCTGAGCCTTCTCAATACTTAACAAGGTCAGTTGACTTATATTTTTGCCTCCCACCGTCACAGCGACCGCCTCAGGCCGAAGCCTTGCGCCTCCGCAGCCTCGGCAGGGCTGCTCCGAAAGATAACCATGCAACCTTGTCTTAACATATTCGCTGGTAGTCGTCTTCCATCGCCGGGCAAGGTTCGGGATAACCCCCTCAAACCGAAAACCATACTTCCTCACGTCAGCCGCACTCGTGCCGTACATCAGTACTCTTCTTATCTCTTTTGGTATCTGCTCAAATGGCGTGGTCTTACTGATTCCTACATTCCTGCAGAATCTTTTGACAAGCCGGTTATAGAAAATGTTCATTCTCTTTCCCCCCTTGCGCCAAGCCTCGATAGCGCCGCTATCCAGTGCCACACTTTTGTCCAGCACAATAAGATCCGGGTCAAATTCAAGAATCGTCCCGAGGCCGTCACAGCTCTTGCAGGCACCGTAAGGGCTGTTAAAGCTAAACAGCCGCGGCGACAACTCTTCGAGACTGGCCTGCGGGTGCTTGGGACAGGCAAACTTCTCACTGTAGATAATTTCCTTCCACTTGTCGCCACTCGGACGGTCTTCCTTCTCTCCTCCAGGCTCCTGCAACAGAACCAAAAGCACTCCATCGGCCAATTTCAATGCGGTTTCCACTGAATCCGCCAGCCGAATACGAACCGCATCCTTGATAATCAACCTGTCCACAACGGCGGCAATATCGTGCTTTTTGTTCTTGTTCAAAGGCCGAACGTTCTTCAGGTCAAAAATATCACCATCGAGACGCACACGCACAAAACCTTCGCGTTGAATAGCGGCGAAGACGTCTTTGTGCTCACCCTTCTTGCCGCGAACAAGCGGCGCGCAAATCTGGATCTTTGTACCTTCCGGCCAGGTAAGTATCGACTCGACTATCTGGGAAGAGTGCTGGCTCGTAATCTCTTTGCCGCACACCCAGCAGTGCGGCTGGCCAACACGGGCAAAAAGCAACCTGAAGTAATCATAGATTTCCGTGGTCGTGGCCACTGTCGAACGGGGATTGCTGCTGGCACTTCGCTGCTCAATTGCAATCGTCGGGGGCAGCCCCGTAATGTCCCCCACCGCCGGCTTTTGCATCTGTTCGAGAAACTGCCGGGCGTAGGCACTGAGCGACTCGACATATTTCCTTCTGCCCTCGGCATAAATCGTGTCAAAAGCCAAGGAACTCTTCCCTGAGCCGCTTATTCCCGTAACCACCACTAATTTGTCCCGCGGAATACTCAGGTTGATGTTCTTAAGATTATGCTCAGCCGCCCCCGTAATCTGAATAGCTTTTTCGTTTCTCCTGGCCATATTACCTTTTCACCAGCACAAACAGTCCCAGTGCGAAAAACTCACACTAACCCAAACTAAAGATTGTACCATAATCCTTTCAACAGGTAAAATCTTTATTCGTAAAATAAAACCGTGAAAGGAAAATTACGAACCCCAGAGAAAGGGTCCTGACAGCGCTGAACAGCAAAGACGCTGACGGATACCCATGTGCAATTGAAAGTACAACGTTTTCTGCTAAGTTAAAGCCACCGTGCAAATAAAAAAGTTACACAACTGGAATGTATCTTATTCAGAGGCCGCGGCCCTACAAAAACAACTCGCCAGCAAAGTGCGATTCGAACCGTTGGAAAAATCGCCGAAACTAATTGCAGGCCTGGATTGTGCCCTTAGCAAAGACGGTAAAAAAATCATCGCCTGCGCCGTGGTTGTAAAACTGCCGGGTCTCGAACTTATCGAAACAAAAACGGCTACACAGAAAGTTAGTTTCCCTTATATCCCCGGCCTGCTCTCATTCAGAGAAGCTCCCGTCTGTATTGCCGCGGCCGAAAAACTAAAAAGCGAGCCGGATTTGTTCCTCATCGACGGCCAGGGTATTGCTCATCCCCGACGGCTCGGCTTGGCATCTCATCTGGGGCTGTTTTTCGATAAGCCAACCATCGGTTGCGCAAAAAGCAGACTAACCGGCTCCTTCGAAGACCCATCTCTCCAAAAAGGCTCACACAGTCAGTTGAAAGGTAAAGATGAGGTCATCGGCGCCGTGGTTCGGACCCGCACTAACGTCAAGCCCGTTTTCGTTTCGGTAGGAAATAAATGCACGCTAAATGACGCGATTAAAACCACGCTCGCCTGTACAACTAAATATCGTCTGCCTGAGCCTACCCGCCTTGCCCACCAACTAGTCAGCAAACTGAGGCTAAAAGCTTAGAAGCCATTTCATAACCTCCCAAAGCCGCGTTATCAGTATCAAAAACAGCTATTTTTGAGGTTATGAAATGGGCTGTAGGCAAAATCATACAAATCCGACTTTCAACTTCGCACAAATCCATCTTTACATCTTCCAGCCTCTCGCGCTTGAGTTTCTCGTACGACTCCCGTACAATAGCTGTCTCAATTATGCTATAAGGTCGAATATAAGGCCTGTGAGCAACGAATTTTGCCGGCATTAATCCAGAAAGGTGCGGAAAATGTTTAAATCAATACATTTCAGAAATGCTGTCATGTTAGTGTCGCTGGCCCTGCTTGTCTTTACCGCAGGGCTGCAGGCGGAAAGTTCAGCCGAGCCTGTCGGCGATGAGTTACTTCGGATAACACCCGCTGAAAGTCTGTTTTGTGTGCGAGTGAATAATTTTGACCACACCGTTGGCATGATGGACCAGTTCCTGGCCGGTGCTAGTCCTATTCCTATGGGGATATCCATGTTGGCGCGTATGCAGCTTGCCGGGGTCCTGGGTGACCCGGCACTGAACAACGTAAAAACCGGCGGCAGTTTCTCGATTTTCGCGGTGACAGTGCCCAGCCAAGCCGTAGAAGGTCAGCCAACACAAAATGTCTTCATAGCAGGCCTGTTGCCTATAACGGATTTTCAACAGTTTGTTAGTAGCAATCCGAATTGTGGTCAGCCCGATGCGAACGGAATCTCGAAGATCACAGTCAGTGATATGACCGGCAAGACCAAAACAACGCTGATTACCAATGTCGGCAATTATGCGCTCGTCAGCTCGGAGAAAAAGTATGACAAACTGCTTACGACTGCAAAATCTATCTCGGGTTCCACCGCTGCCGGACTGGTCGGTACTCTCAATGCAAACGAAATCGAAAAGGCCGCAAAGGAACCGCTATGGGCATATGGGAGTGTCCAACTGGCGTCCAAGAGCTTCGGGCCCTTAGTCTTTGCCCAGCTCGAGAACATAAAAACCATGATGGAAAAGACCAAGCAAAGCGGACAAGCACCGTTTACAGACCCGGCCGGAATAATGAACATGTACGCCACCATTCTTGAGACCCTGATGAAGGAAACACAGTTTTTAAGCCTGACTATCAGGCCGAAGCAGGATGTGTGCAATCTGACCATGAGCATCGCGGCCGTGCCGGGTACCGATATGGCAAACATGTTCGTCGCCGACACCTCAACCGACCAAGAGAATAAACTCTTAGCCTACCTCCAAGACGGCGCCGCAATGAATTTCGGATGCAGCCTGAACAAAACCTTCGCAAATCAGCTCAATAACAAGAGCATTGATATGCTCGCCACCATCACCGGCGAAGACACGACCGCCGAGGAGACAGCGAAAATGAAGACGCTGATGACAGATATGACCAGTGCTCTGGGCGATTCTTTAGCGTTCTCGGCTTCAATCGATACAAAAAACAAGCCTCCATTTGCAGTTGAATATGTAATTGCGGTAAAGGATGAGAAAACATTCAACCGGGTCCTGGAAGAAGCAACTCAGATGGTGAACACCGGTGCTATTGCGAATTTTTACAAAAGCATGGGCATGGAAATCACCTATACAATGAGCCGGGATGTTGACCGGTACAAAGGTGTTTCAATAGATTCGGCGAAGCTGGTAATGAAACCAACCGAACCAAATTCACCGCAGGCACAGATAATGGATGCAATGTACGGCGACGGCTTCCAGTACAGATGGGGGATAATGAGAGCTGACAGATTGTGTGTCTGTGTCGTCGGCGGCGATGATGTGGACTCGTCGATACGCAAGCTGATTGATAAGGTCAAGGCCGGCCGCCGACAGGGAAAACAACAAATGGCCGCTGAAATAAACGCCGCGATGGGACTACTGCCGGAGGCAGACAAAGCTGATTTTGTGGGAACATATAATTACATCCGCCTGTTAAAAATGGCCACAGCCATAGCGCCTGTGCCGATGCCGGAGATGGACATTCCGACAAAGAGCAATATCGCCTTTGTAGGCAAAATTGGCGGCGGCAAGATGGCCGTGGAGATTGCCCTGCCAAAAGAGCATTTGACCGAGCTTGCTGCGGCTTTTCAAATGCTGCAGCAACAAAAGCTCGAACAAATGAAGACTCAGCAGCAAGAGACAGCGATGCAGCCAATCTCGCCTGAGAATAAAAAACCCACAAAAAACTTAGGCGATGACCGGCCTGTCGATGATAGCGATGCAATGTGGGTCAAGTGCAAGATCAAAGACTGCACAGCCGCGTATCAGATAAGCAAGAAATATTACTACAGGTATCTAAAAAAGAACCAGGACCCCATGTCGATGAAACCAGCGAATCTGGTTTGCAAAAAGTGCGGAAAGGAAAGTATCTATAGGGCGGAAAAGTGCGATAAGTGTGGACTTGTCTTTAAGCGGGGCTCGGTTCCCCACGACTTCGCGGATAGATGTCCCACATGTAAATATAGCGAAACAGAAGAAAAGAGGAGACGGGCTCGCGAGGCTAAACGGCAGACAGAGTAACCACTTGAAATCAGGCGCCTATGGTATCTGAACCAGTCAACCAGCTATTCCTCAATCCGACTTGCTTGAAGAAACCACTTTAACCGATTTTATTACTACAGGTTCGACAGGAACATCGGAATAAGGCCCTGTACGCGTCGTCTTGACCGCTGCAATCTTATCAACCACATCCATACCCTGGACCACCTTGCCGAATACCGCATACCCCGGATTACCTGGCCCGGTATAATTTAGAGAGTCATTGTCTTTGTGATTGATAAAAAACTGAGACGTCGCACTATCAGGGTCATTTGTCCGTGCCATTGCAACAGTACCCTTGTCATTTTTCAGCCCATTGGCAGCTTCGTTGACAATAGCTGGTTGCGTTGCTTTTCTCTGCATACTCGCACTGAATCCGCCGCCCTGAATCATAAAGCTCGGTATGACCCTGTGAAATATCGTTCCATCATAAAAACCATCCTCCACGTACCGAAGGAAATTCTTCACCGTCACTGGTGCAGCATCCTCGTTAAGCTCAATCACAATCTCCCCCATGCTCGTATCCAACTCTACCATCTTCAAACCCACGTCAACCTCCTTCGGCTCTTGGCTAAGTACCTCTTGTTTACTCTGTTCTTCGGAAACCACGCTTTCCTTCTTCCTGCATCCAGACATCAACACAACAGTTGTTATTATAAACGCCCCTGACACCGCTGCAAGCCAAAATCTTCGAATCATATAACTCCCTTCAAAAACAACGTGTTTGTATACTTGGCCTAATCCCACTTGTGTCCCTTCACCGAGGCCAGAATCTTCTCGGCACATTCCATCGCGGCCAGCCCCTCCTCGGCACTGACCTCAGGCGCCAATGTCCTGTCCGCGACAGCCCTGAGAAAAACCTCCTGCTCAAGGCGCAAAGGCTCTTTATCATCTACGTCCAGCTGCTCGACGTGCAACAAATCAGGCCAATTGACCACCAAAGGATTAAAGTCCTTTGTCTCCCTACGTTCTCTTATCCACTTGACAATATCAGTATTCGGGTTCGCCTTTATGACAATCCCGCTCTTTTTGAAATAATCAACACTCAAATATGCCTGCCGACTGAACACCCGCACTTTTCTTTCGGTCTTCAGAGCCAGCCTCGAAGCGGTAACATTTGCTATACAGCCGCTTTCAAAAACAATCCGCGCGTTACAGATGTCTTCCTTCTCATCAATGACACTAACACCAACAGCATCCACCTTCTTGATTTTGCTCGCCGCCAGGGACAGAATTATATCTATATCGTGAATCATTACATCCAGTACCACTCCGACGTCGGTCGAGCGGAAGGGATACGGGCTGATGCGATTGGCTTCGATAAACTTTGGCTCGATATCCAGCCGCTTTATCGCCTGCACAACCGGATTACACCGCTCGGAATGGCCCACGGCCACAACCACATCATGCTTTCGGGCCAACTCCACAATCTCTCTCGACTCACCAACATCAGTGGCCAGCGGCTTTTCAATCATTACCGCAACACCGTTTTCAATGAATACCTTCGCCAGTTCCAGATGTGTCACCGTCGGAGTTGCTATCGTAACCGCGTCGACTTTGCCCACAATATCGGCACAGTTGGCGAAAGCTTCAACATTATACTTTTTGGCCAGGCTTTTGGCCTTCTCGGTGTCTACGTCGACCACGGCAACGAAATCACTCTGCTCCAACTGTTCATAGACTTTAGCGTGAATCGCCCCCATTTTGCCTGTACCTACGATAGCAGTACGTATTCTCGTGTTTTTCACTTCGTGTCCCGCATCCTATCAAGGATGCGACTTTCTAATCCCTAAACGTCTCAAGGTATCTGCCGAATCGCTGCTGGCTGCTCTTGGTTATCACAGCAAGCATGGCCTTGATGTTCTCATCAAGGCCGTCTTTTCTCGCCAAGACCTTGGCGTTCTCTTCCAGCGTCCCGCCCCGACGATACAGCTTCTTGTATGCCTCTATAACTTTCTTCTGCGACTGTTCACTCAGACCGGCACGCGACATCCCGCGTTTATTAACGCCGCGAACTCTCGGCGGATAATGACCGCTGACAATAAGAAACGGTGGAACATCGTGATTTATACCAGCCAGACCTGCCGCATAGCACCACTTGCCCACAGTTACAAACTGATGCAACAGAACCATTCCGCTAAACCAAACCCCCGTCTCAATCTTGCAATGTCCACTTATCTGAACATAGTTGCTCAGAACAACTTTGTCTTCAATTGTACAGTCGTGCCCAATATGCACGCCAATCATAAACAAATTCTCACTCCCGACCTTCGTAAACTTGCCCGGATGCATGCTCGGATGAATCGTCACCTGTTCGCGAATTGCGTTGTTATCACCTATCACAAGTCCCCCAATCTCGCAATCCGGGTTCAGGGCCAGTATCTGCGGGGTCCCGCCTATCACACAATTGGCAAAAAAGTGATTGTTCTGACCAATCTCGACATCCCTGCCAATCACAACATTGGCATCAAGTACCGTACCGACACCAATTGATACCCCTCCTTCAATAACACAATTGGGCCCGATTACCACGCCCTCAGCCAAGTGGGCCTCCTTATCAATTATCGCACTGGGATGAACCTGAATCACCTCTTAAACCTTCTCATTGTCCACAAGCATAAATTTGATTTGTGCCTCAGCAACTACCGAATCGCCCACCATTGCCTTGCACCGACACTGTGCCGTTCTTTTTCTCATCCTGACCGCCTCAGCCGTAAGGACAAGCTGGTCGCCAGGAACAACAGCTTTGCGAAGCTTTACATCATCCATACTCATAAGCACCGCCAGTTTCCCCGCGTGCTCTAGTTTCTGCGCGAACAATAAGCCCGATACCTGTGCCATCGCCTCTACGACAAGAACCCCTGGCATAATAGGCGTGCCGGGAAAATGCCCCTGGAAAAATTGCTCATTGAAGCTAACGTTCTTTATACCTTTTATTCGCGTCTCGCCTTCGACCTCGACCACCTTGTCCACGAGCAAAAAAGGGTATCTGTGCGGCAGAATCTTGGCAATCTGCCGAATATCCAAAAGTGCGTCAGTGCCTAATTTTTGCAGCCGTTCCTGTTGCTCGGCCAACTCATAGAGCCTTCTTGCAAGCTGCTGATTTAACGTGTGCCCGCTCTTGTAGGCTACTATCCTTCCCTTAACAGCCCGACCGACCAACGCAAGGTCACCAATCAAGTCAACGACTTTATGCCTGACACACTCGTCAGGAAATCTGAAACTGTTCTTTATAGGTCCGTCTGAATCAATGACCAGAATTTCGCGAGGACCAAGATGTGTTCCCATTCCGCGAGCCTGAAACTGCTTGGCCTCAGCTTCAAGCAAAAAGGTCCGCGCCAGCGCCAGATTGTTCTCAAAACCCTCGGGCGTGACACGACAGCTAAAAATCTGTCGGTTAATACCAGTATGCCCCCCGTAATCCAAATCGTAAGTAATGTTTAATCCGTCGTCCCCATATGGAAGCGCGTATATCGACGTATCTCCGCTCGTAATGCTTACCAGTTCACTGATAACAAACTCTTTGCGCTTCTCGGTCTGCTCAACCAAACCAGCTCGTTTAAGAACTTTTAAATACTCAGCACAGCTACAGTCCGGAGACGGCAGTTCAGAGCCGTCAACTTCTATAATCATATTATCAATACCCAATGCAGCCGCCGTAGCCAGACAATGTTCGACAGTCTCTATACTCACCGAGCCCTTTTTTATCGTGGTGCGACGACTTCGCTCAGCAAGACTCGGCACCAAAGCACTTATCCGCACCGGCTCAGTAATATCAGTCCGCACAAAAACCAGCCCGGAATTCACAGGAGCAGGGCGAAAAACAACCCTCGCTTCTTTGCCCCCAAACAAACCTCTGCCGGCGATTTTGCCTTCACCTTTTATTGTCTTTTGCAGTTTCAAGTCTTTCTATCCTCGCGTTTAGCCGTTCTAACCGCTCAATCATCTTCGGCAAACGTTTCCTCAAAGCAATTATCCTCAGCGCCTCTCCCTTGTCGACTGCTGGCGTGCCAAACAGTCGTTTTCCGGCCGCTATATTGTGGGTAACGCCGGATTGAGCAGCAACCATTGCACCTTCGCCTATTTCTATATTATCTGTGACACCAACCTGCCCCCCCAATGAAACGCTATCACCCAGTTTACAACTGCCGGCAATACCAACCAAGGCCGCTATCAAACAGCACTTACCGATTACCACGTTATGAGCAATATGCACAAGGTTGTCTATTTTTGTCCCGGCCCCGATTATGGTGTTCCCGAATTTCGCCCTGTCAACACAGCAGTTCGCCCCAAGCTCGACAAAATCCTCAATCACCACCCCGCCGTTGTGTGGAACAAGCCTATGGGCACCATCGATAAAGGAATAACCAAAACCCACCGACCCTATTGTGGTGTTCGCCTGAATGACAACATTGTTGCCGATTCTACAGTTGTGATAGACAACTACATTGCTATCAAGCCTACAATTTTTACCGAGCTTTGAATTTTCACCTATTTTACAGCCGCTACCAATTACGCTGTTTTCACCGATTTCGACCTTATCATCAATCACCACACCCGGCCCGATAGCAGCACCCTTGGCGATCTTCGCATCCTGTGCAATCTTCGCAGTTGGATCAATCCCTTGGGTCATAGGCTTCAAACACGGCGCAAAAATGTTCAAGGCTTCTATCAGGGCAGCATTGACATCCTCAACCATCAACTGTGGCTTGGCCAAGCCCTCAATACACTTACCGACTATAACCGCCCCGGCCCGCGACTTCTTAAGTCCGGCAACATGCCTACCATCCTTCACAAAAGTAATTGTGCTCTCACCGGCCGACTCCACAGCCCCTACGGCACTTATCCGCCCAGAGCCATCGCCGACTAACTCCGCACCAATCTGTTGCGCCAATTGTCCAACCGTCAATTCCATGGCAAAACCAAAACTCCGATAACAAAATCTACAAACAAACCCAAAACGTACCTGTTCATCCCAGGCCCCTCAATGTCATTTCTGCACTTTACTATTTCTCTTCGTCCACTCGATTCATAACCTCCTCGGTAATATCCAAACAGCCGCCGCTATAAAGCACCTTATGCGTCCTGATGGTCATCATAAGCTCCTGAGCACTCAACGCAGGCAACGCAGGGCCATCGTTTTCAAACACAACGTCCAAACCCTTTTGCTTCGCAACCTCACTGGTTTCTCGCAAAATGTCTGTATAGAGCTGCTCCGTCCATATCTGGTCTTTCATCGCCATCTGCTGTTTATGAAATTCCTGCCGGGCCTGGAAGCTGGCCTGCTTTTCAAGTATCCCCTTCATCAGCTCCAGATGGTCACTGCTGCCAGCCTTTAACGCTTTGAGCCCCGCTTCCTCAACTTCAATCTCTTTTTTTAGCTTGTCTAATTCGGTAATGATTTTATCCTGTTCGGCGGCCGCTTCCTGCCTATACCTGACATTTCTTTTGCAATCCTGAAAGATTTGCCGAATACCGACAACACCAATTTTAGTCTCAGGTCTCTGGTTTTCGGGGCCGGCCCGACTGTATTGATACCCCATAAACAAAACAACCACACCTATCAAACCACTCAAAAATACTCCCTTGGCCCTCATAAGTAACCCTTTCTACATTCATACTCTCTTGTAATACGTTCAACGATAACAGCTAAAACACGGCCAATCAAAACAACCTTCCCACAGAGAAACTGAAAACCTGAGTATCATCCTCATCTTCCTCCATCAACGGCCCGGCAAGTTCAAATCTCATCGGTACAGGCCCAAACCATTGAGGAATGAGTATCTGTATCCCCACCCCCGCCGCAACGCGGTAGCTCCCGGAATCAATAGCTCCACTGTCAACGAAAATCAACGCCGACAGCCCTTCGCCTACCAAGGGTACAATTACCTCAGCGCTGGCCAGAAATATCCAGTCACTGCCTATCGGGTCTTCACGCTCAGTGCTGGTACTGGGAAGCGTCGGCAAACCTCTCGTACTTACACCTCGATAATCAAAACCCCTGATCCCGTAAAGACCAGAGCCGCCTCCATAAAACTTCTCAAAGGGCGGCGCGTCACCTACAGTACTTGCTCCGAGCAGCTTCGTCGCCAGAACAGTCTTTCGCTCAGCCAAATCTTCGTGAAGCGTCCGGTAACGTCGGTAAATGCCGCTCACTATCCCGAAGGTATGGTCGCCCCCAACCTGCTCGTAGCTGGCATCAAACGTGTAGCCCTCGCTGGGACTAAACCTGTCATCAGTAAGGTCTCTGCCGATACCAAGCTTGATTCCCGCAAGAGCATTATCGCCCTCAACTTCTTCGATTTCCTTGGGAGCATCGGGCTCAATATCATCAATATTTACATTCTCCACTCTAAAACTGATACTTCGGCGCCAGCGGTTCTTATATCGCCTCTCGAACCCAACATATCCTTTCAGCCTGTTCTCGTCATAGCTTTCCCTTTCTCTTTCCCAACTTGAGCCAACTACACTAAGCGATACCGGCTCGTTCTTAAAGTATGGCTCAGTAAAGCTAATCAAAAACTCACTGACCTCGGTTCCAGGCTGTAGCGCAATTCTAAGACTCTGACCCGCGCCCCTGAACGCCCGGCCGGTGATAAACTCCCTAAAGCTTTCCGGCCAGTCACTAATATCGAAATTCCTCTCCTCATAAACGACCTGGCCTATAAGGCCCAGATCCGTCGCTGCACCGGCTCCGACCATCACCATACCTGTCTGGCCTTCTACTATGCTCACCTGAGCATCCCTCTGGCCAAGAACCTCACCGGCCGGCGTAATAGTCGCCGATTCCGCTAAGACCATCCTTTGTACCCTTCTTTCCAATTGGCCGCTGCCGTCCCCTCGCGCGCCGTGGGCATTGTACCACTGGCCCGGCTGAAACTCGTACTCGTCAAGAACTCGTCGAACCACCTTATCGTGCGTCCGTTCGTTTCCCGCTATATTTACCCTGCCAATCCGAAAACGCTCCCCCTCGCTTATTGCAAATTCAACACTGACCTCATTTCCCGGAACAAACTTAACGTGACGCTCAACTCCTGCGTCGATAAAGCCAATTTCACGATAAAGTTTAAGCAACTGCCTGACATCCGACTTCGCCTTTTGCTCACTATAGACTTGCCCCTGCTCTAACCTCAACTCAGCCTGCAATTGGCTCTCTTCGAAGTGCCTCATACCTGTGAAGTCGATTCTTTCGACCGTGTAAACCGGCCCCTCATCAATCGCGAAAGTTATGCGGACTTTTCTCCTTTCCGGGCTGAACTGGCGTTCCGCCTTCACGACGGCATCCAAAAATCCCCTTTTGTAATAGATATCCTGAAGCTTCGCCGTGTCCTCGTTCACCCTTTTCTCGGTGTAGTACTTCGGCCAAAAAAGAAACTTCCTCGTCCGGGTTTTCACAGCCTTCTTAAGAGACTTGGTTTTTAAACCCTCGTTACCGCTGAACTTGACCGCTGCTATTTTGACTCTCGGCCCCTCAGAAATAGTATAAACCACTTCGCCTCTCGACAACTTCTCGGCATCGAGGGTGACGCGGGCAAAAGCAAATCCTTGTTTGCGATAAAACTCAGCGACGGCATCCGAACCCGTCTCAATTATAATCGGGTCGAGGTAATCGCCTACCTTAAAGTCCAGCTTTCTCTGCAAAGTTTTGGCCTTCTGCCTTCGGTTGCCGACAAAAACAATCGACCTGACGAGATTTCTCTCCACAACAACGAAGGTAAGTTGAATTCTGTTTTCTACAACTGCGGTATTGTAATAGGCATAGTCAACACCATCCAGTCCGGCTATGCGCCTGGCGTCTTCAGCGGCCGTGGCCGGGTCAAACAACTCCCCCACCCTGCTGCGGACCCTCGATAAAATCTGCGCACTGCTGATACTGACATTGCCCGCCACTCGAATACTACCTACTGCAAGTTCTTCTATCCGGCTTTCCATCTCCTGGCTCTCCCCATAGACCGAACTCGAACCTAAAACCACAATCGATAAAAAAACAATCGCAAAGGACTTCTTCATTCAGTCTCGCTCCAAAATCCTTTTGCACTGGCTTGTGCCACGAGAAACACCAGAGCAACTAAAATGGCACCTCTTGGTCCTTCACCTGAGAGGCGTTTTCAAACCGGGTAAATTTCTCCCTAAATATCAAATCCACTCTTCCCGTCGGGCCGTTCCGTTGTTTCGCTATTATCAATTCAGCCGTATTGTTCTCCACATAATCCGGCTCATTACGGCGGTAGTAATCTTCACGATGAAGCAGCATAACCACGTCGGCGTCCTGCTCGATGCTGCCGCTCTCACGCAAATCACTCATCCTCGGCCGATGACCCTCCCTGCCTTCCGGGGAGCGATTCAACTGGCTCAGCACCACCACAGGGATATTCAGCTCCCTGGCCAGTGCCTTGACATATCTCGAAATAGTGGCGATTTCCTGCTGGCGTGACTCCACCCTGCCCGCACCTAAATGCATCAACTGCAAATAGTCCACTACGATACAGCGTATACCATGGCGGCTCTTTAACCTTCGTGCCTTGGCACGAAGCTCCAGTGGTGTAAGCGTCGAGGTATCGTCGATATAAATTGGTGCATCATACAACTCGCCGGACACTGCTTTCAGCGTTTCATAGTGCTCAGTATCTAACATGCCCTTTCTGACCTTTTGGGCGTCTATTTCACTCCTGCTGCACAAAAACCGCTCAGCCAACTGCTGCTTGCTCGTTTCCAGCGAAAATATGGCAACCGGTACCTTCTCAGCTACGCCGATATATTCAGCGATATTCAGCACCAGAGATGTCTTTCCCATACTGGGTCGACCGGCAATGATTATCATCTCGCCGCTCTGCAAACCACACGTCAACTCATCAAGCGCAAGATAGCCGGTCGCCAAACCAGTAACTACGCCGCCCTGGCGCTTCTCTATAAGCTCATAAGCCTGGATAACCAAATCTTTTAACTCAACAGCAGAACCGCTTATCTTTTTATCAGTGACAGCGAAAATCTTCCTCTCGGCTTCATCGAGCGTTTCACTGGGCTCACCCCTCTGGCTGTACGCATCGTCTAAGATTTCACTGGCTGCGGCAATCATCTCACGAAGCAACATCTTGTCTTTTACAATCCCGGTGTAATAGGCCACGTTGGCACTGGAAGGAACAGAGTCCATAACTTTGCCGATATACTCCACCCCGCCGACCTCGTCTAGATGCTTGCGCTTTTTCAGCTCATCGCGAAGTAACACCGCATCGATGGCCTCGCTTTTATTTTTTTCATAAAGCCCGACTAGAGCGTCGAAGATAAGCTGATGCTCGATCCGGTAAAAGGCCTCTGCGCTGAGCGTCTCGACAACCTCACTAATACACTCCGGGTCGATTATCATCGAGCCTAACACCGCCGCCTCTGCTTCTAACGATTCCGGCATATGGCGAGTTGCAAACAGCTCACCTCTGCTCGCAAGCGCAGAGCCCTTAGCATCCCCCCTTTCACCTGTACCTACCCTGGCCATCTTGTCCATTTCCATCTCCCTGCAACAACTACGCCGAACCCAACTTTGCAACAAGCTACAAAATGGGAACAGTTAAATCTTCACCAAATTTAAACCTCACCTGCTTTTGGCTCTTCATCCTGTTTGGCCACGACAACAACGCTGACCGTGGCCGTCAGGTCTGTGCCAAACTTCAAGCTGACGCTGTGCGTCCCTACCTGTTTTATATGTTCGGGCAGTTTCACAACATCGTCCGCCACTTCAAAACCCTGCTCACGCAGATTCGCCGCAATATCACGAGAGCCCACCGAGCCAAACAAAATCCCCTGCTCATTGGCCTTGGCGGCGACAACAGCCTCGGCCCCCTCAACCGCCGCTGCTACCTCCTCAAGACGCCCCTTGGCAACCTTCCGCTGTTCTGCCCGCTTGGCCTTTTCTTTGGCCAATGCCTTCAAATTCGCCTCAGTCGGCACAATCGCCAGACCCTGCGGCAAAAGATAATTCCTTGCATAACCCGTGCGCACTTCCACAACATCGCCCAGCCAGCCAAGCGCCGCAACATCCTCACAAAGCAAAACCCTCATATACAATACCTCATACCTTCTCACCAGTGTCCGATTCACGCGGTAAACGGCAACAACGCCATATACCTGGCACGCTTAATGGCCTTTTTCACTTTACGCTGGCACCCGGCACAATTGCCGCTTCGCTTGCGAGAGTATATCTTGCCGCGATGGGTCAACAGCTTCGACAAGGTCTCAATGTTCTTATAATCGACATACTTCTCGCCCCTTCGGCAAAAACGACACTGCGTTTGCTCCCGCGCGCCTACATAGCCCGCTTTTCTTCTAGTTTCCCTCTTTCTTTTTATCACTACCATTCTTTTCCCGTCTGTTATCTCACCAAAAACCAACTAAATTCAATCATGTATCGTACGGCATATCTGCTCTGACGCCATACCCAATTCCCACGGCACAACACGAGATTAAAACGGTATATCATCCCCGGCTGCGCCGACATTCTCAATATCCCGATCCTCTCGAGGGCTCTGCTGTTCCGCTCCTTGCTCAACCTTCCTGCCCGCTGGACCTGACAAAAACTGAAACTTCTCCACCGTAACCCGGTGTTTGCTGCGCTTCGTGCCGTCCTGAGCCGTCCAGGTATCAAAGGTCAGCCTGCCCTCAACAAATAGCGCCTGGCCTTTTGTCAGGTACTTGTTTATATTCTCAGCCTGCCGACCAAACGCCCGACAGTCCACAAAACATGTCTCCTCCCTCGCCTCGCCATCTTTGCCTGTCCACTTGCGGTTCACCGCCAGACCGAACTCTACCACGGCCGTCTGGCTCGGCAAATATGACAACTGCGGGTCGCGCGTAAGATTGCCTATCAGCAAGACCTTATTAAAATTCGCCATATCCAAACTCCCCTTTCCAATCAATAATCCAATAGTTAGTAATCAATATACGTTAATCAACCTTTCCCACATCCTCTGTCTCCTCCTGCTCTGATTCAGTACTCTCCAAGGCCGCAGCAACCGGCTTGCCGTCTATCTTGCCTGAGTCCTCGGCATCTACCTGTTCCGATTCGGTCCCTTTGACCGCCTCCGAAACGGGCTTTCGCCTCGGCTTCTCAGCCGCTCCGGCAGGAGTATCTTTCTCGATATCGGCCTCACTCAGATGCTCGGCAGAAAGTATCAAAACACGCATAATACGCTCCGAGAGCTGGACGTCCCTCTCAATCTCCCGAATCCTGCCGCCTTCCGCATTAAAATAACTAAGGATATACATGCCCCTGGCTTTGCCGTCAATCTCATAAGCCAGTCGCCTGTCCTCCCATTTGCGTATCGAGACAATCTCCGCCCCCGCCCGCTCAAGCACATTTTTGACAGCCGCATTAACACCGTCCCAATCCGCCGCTGCATCAGCCGAATCAATCAAAAACATAGCCTCATAAAGTTTTTTCACAGTTACCAAACCAATTACCTCCCACTAAATAAAACCAAAAACCATAAAACATTACCTGCCAATTCCAATTTTACAACCTTAACTCCAAAGCTCATGCCCTATTAAAGTTATTCATGGCTGCCTCGATGCCGTATTCAATCCAGCAAAGCACCGCCTCTCGAGCCTTCGCAATCGCCTCATCCAGCAGCGCCCTTTGTGCCTTCGTCGGTTTATCGAGAACGTAGTCCACGGCATCTTCCTCACCGCATGGGCCTATGCCTATTCGCAAACGGTTCACATCCTCGCTGCCAAGCTTCTCAACAACATCAGCTAGCCCTTTATGCCCGCCGGCAGAACCCCCCGCTCTGATCCTTATCCTGCCCGGCTCCAAATCCATGTCATCGCTTACCACAAGCAAATCACTCAGCCCAAGCTTGTAAAAACCTGCCGCCGTCGCAACAACCTGGCCGCTGCAGTTCATAAACCACATCGGCTTCAAAAATATTAACTTTTTATCTGCAAATTCACCCTGGCCCAAACAGGCACCGAACTTCTTCTTTTTTACATCTATTTCCAACGTCTCAGCCAGCGAATCTATCACTCTAAAACCGGCATTGTGCCGAGTATCAATATACTCCTTTCCCGGATTACCCAGGCCCACAACCATTTTAGTCTCAGGCCTATACATTTATTCCCAACGCCAAAGACGCTACTTGGCCTCTTCCGACGATTCTTCCTCAGTCTCTTCGCCCTCCTTAACTTCACCAATAACTTCAGGCGCTGCTGGCACTTCTTCCTCCAGTTCTTCAGTGGTCTTCGCGGCTGCCACCAAACTACAGGTGACAAGCAGCATTGACGGGTCACTTGCCAGCTTCACGCCACTTGGCAGTTCGATATCACCGGCATGCAAGGTATCACCTACACCTACCTCTTTCACCCAGACGATAATGCTCTCCGGAATATCGGTCACCTTGCACTCAACTTCCAAATGGTCCGCATGCTCTTCGATGATACCACCTTCATGCGTCCCTTTGGCTGTGCCTTTAAGCTCGATGGAAACCACCACCTTAACTGTCTCGGTTACGTCAACCCTCATAAGGTCCGCATGAATAATATCCCTGCCAAGATAGTCATACTGCAGGTCTTTAACAATCATCTTTTCTTTCTTTTTTCCGATTTGCACATCGAGCACTCGGTGCCCGTGATGCAGCCCTTCGACCAGATTATGCGCATCCAGCGAAATCGCCACCGGCTCCTCCTTGTGGCCGTACACAATAGCAGGTATCCGGCCCCGACCGCGCAACTTGGCCGTATGCTTCGAGCCGGTGTGCTCTCGAATTTCAGCTTTTAAAAGCAATGCCTTTTCCATAACTTCCTCATTTCAATTTAAAATCTTCGTACATCACCGCTCAAAAATCATTGAACAAGCTGCTGACCGATTCATTTCTGTGAATCCTCCTTATCGCCTCGCCTAACATAGCAGAGACTGTCAAGACCTTGATACTGCTGAGTCTTTCGGCCGCATGGCCCGGCGGTATGGTATCGGTAACCACCACTTCATCAACTGGTGCCTGACTGAACCTCTCGAAAGCCTGCTCCACAAAAACTCCATGTGTCGCGCCTACATATATTTTCTCGGCCCCCCGCTGCTTGACCAGCTTCGCCGCACTGCACATCGTACCCGCAGTGGCTATGATATCATCACACATCAAAATATTTCTGCCTTCCACCTCACCGATTATCTCGCGAGCTTCAACCTCACTGCCGCTCATCCGTTTCTTGTGCACAATCGCCAGCTCCCCACCAAGATGCGAGGCATAGCTCGAAGCAATCTTCATATTACCAACGTCCGGTGAAACTACCGTCAGATTACTAATCTTCTTGTCCTTAAAGTATCTGCCCAAAACCAACTCGCCCGTTAGGTGGTCGACCGGTATATCAAAGAAACCCTGAAGCTGATGCGCATGCAGGTCTATCGCCAAAACTCTGTCCGCACCGGCGGCAGTAATAAGATTAGCCACCAGCTTGGCCGTGATAGGCACGCGCCCTTCATCTTTCCTGTCTTGGCGGGCGTAACCAAAGTAAGGTATAACCGCAGTGACACGACTGGCGCTGGCCCTTCGCAAACAGTCCAGATAAATCAAAAGCTCAACCAGGTGCTCATCAACGGGCTTGCACGTAGACTGCACAACAAAGCAGTCCCTGCCGCGAACGTCGTCCTCCAGCTTGATGACCTTCTCGCTGTCCGGAAAAGTCTCTATCTTCACACGACCAAGCGGTATCTTCAAATACTCACAAACCGCTTTGGCCAACGCCACATTGCTGCTGCCCGCGAACACTTTCAGATTATCATCCATAAAACCTGCCTCAGCCTTTTTTCCCAAATTTATCGATCTCTTCCTGTGAAACCACCATCCCCGGTTTAATATGGGAGCCGTCCTTCAACTCAAGCGGCGCTATTAGTATTGCACCCGAACCCACATAGCAGTCATTGCCTATACTCGTCTGGCTCACCTTTTCACCGTCGAAATTGGCCGTTATCGAGCCGGCTCCGATATTAACATTCTGCCCTACAGTGGCGTCACCGATATAGCTGTGGTGCCTCGCACGAACACTCTTGGCCAAAGTCGAATTCTTAACCTCCGTGAAAACACCTAACACAACATCATCCTCCAGAACCGTGCCGCTTCTCAAATAAGCAAACGGGCCGACCCGACAGCCCCGCCCGATTTTAACCTCACCATGAATGTACGTAAAAGGCTCAATCACAGTGTCCTGCCCGATCTGTGCCCTTATATCAATCCAGGTGTTATCAGGGTCAACTATTGTCACCCCGCTGTCCATCAACTGCTTCTGAATTCGGCGTTGCATAATCTTGTTCGCTTCCGTAAGCTCGGTCCTGCTGTTGACGCCCATAGCTTCATCCGGCCGAACCGCCGTAACAGCCAAAACCTTGTGGCCTGTCGCAATGATAAGTGAAAGCGCATCCGTCAGGTAATACTCACCCTTGACATTATCAGGCTTGACCTTCTCGACTGCCTCAAAAAGAATCTCGTTATCAAACAGATAATAGCTCGGGTTGACTTCTTTGATTCTTAATTGCTCACTCGTGCAGTCGCTGTCTTCCACGATACCCTGGATATTGCTGTATGCGTCCCGTACTATTCGCCCATATCCGGCAGGGTCATCCAGAATGGCCGTCGCCAATGTTACCGACGACTGCCCTGTTTCATGCTTTTCTATAAGCGTCTTCAAAGTCGCCGCCCTGATCAAAGGCCCATCACCACAAACAACTATCGTCTCACCCTCAAATTCCTTCAAATGCTGCTTGCAGCAAAGAACCGCGTGTCCGGTCCCCTTTTGCTCTTTCTGTTGGATCCAGACAATATCTTCTGTGTCGCTGAATCGCTCTCTGACCCGCTCAATACCGAAGCCAACAACAACGTATATTTTCCCAATCCCAGCTTCCCGGCACGCATCGAGCACATAGGCCAGCATCGGCCGGCCGCATACCTCATGCAGAACCTTTGGCATCTGCGTGTTCATTCTTCTGCTGACGCCCGCAGCCAAAACTATTGCTACTCTCTCAGCCATTGCACCTGTTTTAACCTTAACATTTTACTGGTCTCTTCCAAAAGCTACCCGGCCAGGACTCGAACCTGGAACGTGGGCACCAAAAGCCCATGTGTTACCAATTACACCACCGGGTAGCAAGTCCAAGTTTCCTTACGAGTCCGATCATTCAATCACATAGCTTGTCACGGAGACCGTCTTGCGTCGGCCCGATTTGGCTCCGGGCTCCCATCCTGCGATACATCGCAAAATAGTTGCCACCTGCCGGAGGCTTGAGTCAGCCATGCCGTGCTACTGCTGACCCCAAAGGCCGCTATCGCGACCCAAGCTACCCCGTGCGGCAGAGCTTTATAAAACGCCATAAATTACTACACCTCCCCAAACAAAGCAACACTTTTTTCTGCCAGCCTACTCAAAAAACATCCCCTCCAACACCAAAAATCAGCCCCTAGCCCGATAATCACCTGCAAAACCGCCCAAAAACCGTTGTATCGCCTATTCCAACCAAAAAATACCGCCCGCTCTGATCCGGGCCTCGTCGGATTGTTCCTCGCCCGAAATGCGGTCGTTAGCCGGCTTGGCAAGTTTTACCGTCCTGGATTTGCTTTCTGTGTTAATAAAGAACGCGCTCCCATGGGTTCGCGTAACAACCTGAACGCCCGCCGGAGCAGGACCGCCCATAAAAAAACGAAAACCAGAACAGTCGCTGCTGGATTTGGCCGATTATATCCAAACCAGGGCATCGAGACCTTCAGAGTAGTACGATCATAAAGCATTTTTTAAGTTTGAGACACTTTAGGCTGGCCCAAAGTGGAAAACAGAAAAGGCTTCACGCTCATTGAGCTGATGATAGTAATACTCATCATCGGCATTCTGGCGGCCGTGGCGATACCGCTTATGCGCGGCCGCATCGACTCGGCCAAGTGGACCGAGGGAAAGGCAGCGCTCGGTACCATCGCCACCGCCCTGCGTGCATACGCCGTTGAGAAAAGACAAAACGGCACCTATGGCGCAGGGTTGCCAACCTTACAAACGCTGGGCTTTACTGTTGAGGATCTCCAAGGCGTGTATTTCTCTATGGCCGATTACCAGGTTACCGCATCATCTTTCACGCCAGGAAATAATCCGGAATTGACCTTCACACTCACAGCTACTGCACCGCCAGGAATTACAGCCCCTGCCGTCGTCACGCTGGACCAAGCCGGCAATTGGACCCCCTAACCCGCTCGCCAACCTTCTAATAGGCGCCTCTAACCGTTCCATACTCTCAGGCGCAATCTACACCCATCCATCCCCCAAATCAATAGCCTAATTGCCAGACCGCCACTGGCAGAAACCCATCTTTCATAAAACTCTTCAAGTTTCTTCAAAAAAACCTTAAAATGTGGACGTATCTTGTGTTATTCGCAAAATCGTTCACCAATGGCAAAACGCCTGGCCACAGAGGATGCTATTATGAGCACAGAACTCTTTTGCTAAGATTCGTTAGAAAAATGACGCCTGAAAATTGGAATATAGAGCTGCTGCCGCCAAGTTTTTCGCCTTGGTCACCGAAGAACGAACCCACCCGCCAAATTGCAGTGTTAATGAGCGGCGGCGTCGACAGCAGTGTCACGGCCCATCTTCTCAAAGAAGACGGCTGGGATGTTTTGGGAATTACAATGAAAATCCCCGTACCATGCGGCACAAACAGCCGCGGCTGCTGTGGAGCCGATGCCGCCTTCGTCTGCAACCAGCTGAGTATACCACACTACTTTGTTGATGTCACCGAAGCTTTCGAACAACTTATAATAAAACAGTTTCACCAATCCTACACAAACGGTGAAACTCCAAATCCTTGTGTTGACTGCAATACGTTGCTTAAATTCTCACTTCTGTGGGATTTTCTTCAGACAAAATTCGGCATCAGCCGCATGGCTACAGGTCACTACGCCAAGGTTTCTAAAACCAACAATCACACGAGACTCGGGCGGGCAAAGGATAAGGCCAAGGACCAGAGTTATTTTATTTACGGAATTGCCAGAGAAAAGCTCGAAAGGCTTGTTCTCCCTTTAGGCGAATTAACGAAAAACCAAGTTCGCTCAATCGCCGCTCAACTGAAACTAAGCGTTGCCGATAAAGCTGAAAGTATGGAATTGTGTTTTGCCGGAGAGGGTGACTATCGAGCAGCTTTGCCTGCACCTCAAGCTAACCAGCACGGTGATATAACTGATATGCAGGGCAACAAGATTGCTACGCACAAAGGAATTGCAAACTATACGCTTGGCCAAAGAAAAGGTGTCGGTTTTGCCGGCGGCAAACCCCTCTACGTGGGCAAAATAAATGCCCAAAAAAACACCATTGCGCTTGGCGCCAGAGACGAAGTAAGTTTTCAGGCCATCAAGGCAAATAAAATAAACGTTCTTATACCCGAAGGACTGACTGCGGATGAGCCGCTGTTCGCCAAGATTCGTTCGTATGGAGATTTGTCTCCTTGCAGGGTGATTGGGTCAAACGAAGGTGACATGACGGTCCAGTTCAACGAGCCTCAATTTGCGCCCTGCCCCGGCCAAAGGCTCGTCTTATATAACACCGACGATTATATCGTTGCAGGCGGCACAATAACAAACAGCCTTTAGCTATAAATGTATTCAAGTGGACCGTCGGCAATCCAAACAGTACCAGAACCACCGAACATTTGACGCCTTGTCTAAGAAATAAGATACCAAGTGCGAGATACGAATTAATCCGCCTCGTTATCAACCGAAACGTACCCCCGCTGCCCCTCACTCACATAACTCGGCTCAGATGAGTCCTCCGCCAGGTCCTCATATCCAGCCTCGGCGTCCGCCTCCATCTGCTCGCGGACCTTTTCGTACTCCTTGAGCGTCATCATAACCTCCCTCGCCTGGCTGCCTTTGTACTCGCCGAGGACGCCCGAGGCTGCCATCATCTCTATAATCCGCGAAGCACGGGCATAGCCGATACTGAGCCTGCGCTGAAGCAGCGACACACTGCCGCGATGCGTCTCCAGCACAATCCGCACCGCCTCGTCAAACAGCCCGTCCCTCGCCATCTCAGCCGCATCTATGCGATTGAGCTGCGTAAGCTCCGGATGGAACTGCGGCTCGGCAACCTCCTTTAGGTGCTTGACGATTCGTCGTACCTCCATCTCGTCAACAAACGTCCCCTGAGCACGAATAAGGTCGCTCGTACCGGGCTTCAGAAACAGCATGTCCCCCTGACCAAGCAGCACCTCCGCCCCGTTCTGGTCGAGAACAATACGACTATCCAGTCGCGCGGCAACACGGAAACCTACCCTCGTCGGCATGTTCGACTTTATCAGACCCGTCACAACCGTCGCCTGCGGACGCTGGGTAGCCAGCACAATATGAATTCCGATCGCCCGGCTCTTCTGCGCCAACCGAACAATATACGCCTCTATCTCCTTCGCAGCCGTCATCATCAAATCGGCAAGTTCATCAATCACTATCACAATGTAAGGGAGCTTCTTCGGTATCTGCGCCTCCTCATCTTCACTGCCCGGCGCAAATCGCGCGATAATCTCCTCGGCACCAAGCCTGTTATACTCGGCGATATTCTTCACCCGCGCCTCCGCGAAAAGCGCATATCGCTCATCCATCTTCACCGTCGCCCACTCAAGAATCTGAACGGCCCGCTGCGTCTCCGTTACTATGGGGCACATCAGATGCGGAATCATATTAAACGCCGTCATCTCAACCATCTTCGGGTCAATCAAAATCATCTTTACTTCATCCGGCCTTCTGGTAAGAAGTATGCCCGTAATAATACTGTTGATACAGACGCTTTTACCCGAACCCGTCGTCCCCGCTATAAGCAGATGCGGCATCTTCGTCAAATCCGAAACCAGCGCCTCGCCCGACGAATCCTTGCCTAAAAACAGTGGTATCGCCATCCCTCTCGGCTTGCTGCCGGCCAGCTGCATCATGTCCTTCATCCGAACCTTCTCCTTTTCGCTGTTCGGAACCTCAATACCTATCGTGTGCTTACCCGGCAAAGGTGCTACAACACGAACCGCGCCAGCGCCAAGCGCCCGAGCCATATCGTTCGCAAGTGCGGATATCTGGCTGACCTTAACACCGGCCGCAAGCTCCAGTTCAAACATCGTAACAACCGGCCCCGTATCCGCCGAAACCACACAGGCGTTGATACTAAACTCACTCAAAAGCCTCTCCAGCGCGCTCGCCTTTGCCTTGACAACCTTGCCCTGAACCGCTGCAAAACTATACTCCGGCTCAGCCAGCAGCTCCAAAGGCGGCAGCGCGTAATCCTCATAGCTCGGCGGCACAAAAGGCCTTTCCTTCTGCACCTGCGGGGTTGTGAGCTTCAATTGCCTAGAGCTTTCCACCGCCTCAGCAAGTTCATCTCTATCATCAACCAGCCCTCTCTCTTCAGGCTCTTCGGAACTTTTGAATCGTAAAGCCGCCCCCGCCGGCAGCGGCTTCTGCCTCGCGCTTAATTTCTGCCATATCTCGCCCAAAACTTCCGATCGCCGCCTTGCCGCTGACCACGCCGGTGCCGCCACACCCAAAGTCTTTCTAAGCAAAAAACTCGACCAGCCTAAAATCATCAGCAAAAACGTGTCCGCCAAGAGCGCCATCCCGACTATCCAGGTGGTTGTAATCAGTATGCAGGTGCCCAGCCAGGCAAAATGGCTCCGGAGAAACTCCGCCGCCGCAATCCCAAGCACACCCCCCGAGCCGACCGGAAAGCTATAGACACTATCGGGCCAAAGACAATAAAAGCTGCTCGAAGCCGCAACAGTCAGCAGCACCAAACCAACCCCCCGCAAAACAGGTTGGCTTATAGACCAGCCCGCAAGCTGCGCTACGGAATAACAAGCCGCCGATACCAATATTACGAAAATCCCCGGCCCTACATAGTACATCAGATAATAAGCAAGAAAACCCCCGATTGAGCCACACCAGTTCTCCGCCGGGTCATTGTGCGGCCAGGCAAATTTGCTCGGCCAGTCCCCGATATCGAAACTGACACAACTGCAAAAAAGAACCAACAATGCGGCAAGAGCGAAACACCCAGCCGCCAACCTGTATGATTGCCTCTCTTTCAACACGCCAGTAACCTCGCCCGTATCTACATTGCCATTCGCCGCTTAGAACTTCTTGCGGAACTCACACATAAAGCCGATATCAGGTCCGATAAAAACTTGGCCTTCAGGCCTAATCGGCTCTTTGTCCGCCATAGGACTTAAGTTATATCGGCAGCACTTCCCCCTTCTCTGCATAATTCCCCGGCTCAAAAAACCATGTGCTTTCTTGCTTTTTCAAGCCTGACCCCCACTTTCCCTATATCCTCCATCCGTCTTACCCTTCCAGCTTTTCGCCGCTGTAAAATCCTCTTTACCGTCACCGGCCCAAGTCCCGGCACCTTCAAAAGCTCAAAATAAGACGCCTGATTCACATTCACCGGAAAAACCTCAGGATGCCTCAGCGCCCAGACCTCTTTGGGGTCAATTGCCAGGGAAAGATCGCCGCCTGCCTCAAAAACAATGTCCGGTTCCGCAAAGCCGTATCTGCGAAGCAGAAAATCCACCTGGTACAGCCTATGCTCCCGCATAAATACATCAGTCGGCCTCTCCTGCCCGCCGGCTATAGACTCATCCCCCAGGCCCTTCTGATACGCACTGAAATACACCCGCTGCAGCTTCAACCTGTCGTACAGCCCCCGCATATACTTGACGATTTCCGCATCCGTCTCCCCGGCCGCACCAACGATAAACTGCGTGGTCTGCTTGACCCTCTCATATCGCGAGCCGCGAGCGGTCAGTCTGCTTATCAGTTTTATTGGCTCAATGATATCACGGATATACCTTTTCTTTTCCGACAGCTTCGCCAGATTCTTCTCTCCCGGCGTCTCAATATTCAGCGATACCGCACTGGCCAACGACGTTGCCTCCTCTATCGCCGCATCGCTCGCCCCGGGAATAATCTTCAAATGAATGTAGCCTCGATAATTGTGCTTTTCCCGCAGCAACCTTGCGGTCCTGTTTAGTCTGTCCATCGTCGCATCAGCTGACCCGCAAACGGCCGAACTCAAAAACAACCCAAAGACCTCCCTTCTGCTGTAATAATCCAGAAATACCCGCGCCGTCTCCTCCGGCCCAAGACTGCACCTGCGGATATCCATCTGCTCCCTCAGTGGACAGTACTTACAGTCATTCGCGCACACATTCGAAATCAATGTCTTAAAAAGCGTGCTCTTTCCCCCGTTGGGAAGTGTTATCGGATATACCCATCTCCCCTGCCCGCTTCGACGCCGATGCTCGTCCTTGCTGTTGCCGCAAGCACACGCCAAATCATACTGCGCATCAGCACTCAGTATCTCTAACTTCTCTTGCGTACCCGGCCTGCTGACAACCCCAACCATAAAACTTCCGTCCTTAGAATAAACTACTCCTCTGACTGATTATACAACAAACTAACACCTCCACAATAACAACCTGCCACTATTTCTCTTCGTCATTTTTTACCTTGACAGGCAAATTTATTTGGGCCATCCTACAACCGCAGAAATATAACCTTTTTCACGAACAGGTCCTGACTAAAATCAGGAAATGACAATATGGCAATCATCGACTGCCCCGAACGCCAAAACCCGGTATCAGACAAGGCCATCGAGTTCTTCAAGAAATTCTTAGGCCCTTGGGTCGAACAGCTAAAACGCTCCGGATAATTGTGCCGGCTTGACCGTTTCGCCCCCTTAAGCTTCTACTCACCATCTAAAGCCAGCTTTTCCTGCTTCTCAGCCAGCCGCGCCTTCCTTCTCATGATCAAAGCAAAAAGGTAAAAGATAAGTGCGGCCCCCGCAATCCCGAAACCAACCGCCGCTGTCAGCCCAATAGCAGCCAAAAAGTCCTCGGTCACATAAAGACCCGACTCAGCGCCGCTGACGTCCTGCAAAAGCCCCCGATACCGCAGAACTACAATGATACCCGTAGCAAGCACAGCAACGATAAAAACCCAGCGGCCTATGTGAGCTATCCCGGACCACCTCCGGGCCCTGACAGAAGCCATACTGCCACCCGATGATATCCGCCACCGTCCAAAAACCCGCACTATAATGGGCATAAGCCCCCAGCAAAGAAATATCGCCGTCAGGCCCCCGGCCCATACCCCGCCGATACCCAAATAAGTTGCGCTTACCAGCAGAAAGACAACAAACATGCTTGCGGATATCAAGCTGCAAAGACCAAAGCACACAAATCCATTCGAAATCTCAAGCCCCGCCCCACAACTTGGACATTTCCGCCTGTCGCTGCGCCACTGTAAATAATCCCGCAGCAATCCTCCCATTCGCGCCTCGCACTTTGGACAACCTATATCGAGCATACCAAACTATTCCTTTACAGCCATAACCTCACCTCACACAAAAATCAGCGCGAATAAAAACCCCGCGGCGAGTCCGTTCGCCACAGGGTAAAATAACCTGTCTTAATTCTGCTGCGGCTCTTACTTCTCAGCCTCCTCGACAATCTTGTCCAGCTTCTTCGTGTCCGTCTCTATCCGCCGCGGTATCTCTACAACAACACCGAGTCGGCCCAGCTCGCCGGCCACCTCCGGCTGGCCCCGATCCAACTCGAAACTACGCATCAAATATTCCCTCGCGCGAACCTTATCGTTCTTGCTCAGGTAGTAGTAGCCAATCTGCCTTTGAATCTTCGCCGAATTCGGCGCCAAATGCTGCGCCTGCCGATAACAGCTCAATGCATACTCGTCAAGATGCTGTTTCTGAAACGCCAGCCCAAGCCCAAGCGACCCCGCCGCTGAACTGCCAACCTGGTTCATATAGATATCTGCATAGAGCTCACCTCTGGCCGTGTTGCCGCTGTCCAGTAGCACCTTCACCATCGCTGCCTGCGCCGGCCTGTGACCAGGATTGAAACGCAAGGCCGTGTTAAAACAATTCTCCGCCTGAGTCCACAGCCCATCAGCCTGGTACAGCCGCCCAAGCTCGTAATGCGCTTCGGGATTGTCAAACCTGCGGTCGATTGACTTGAGCAACTCGGCCTTCTTCTCTTCCTCTGGCGTCATGGCAACCTCAGTCGCCTCCCAGCCCCCGCCCCACGAGTCGCAGCCACCAAAGAATAACACGCAGACCAAAAACGCCAGGCCAATAAATTCGGGTACCCAAACGCATCTTACCGCGCTTGCGGTCCGTTGCCGATTAACGCTCATCTTCTCGCCTCGATTGCACCAATTCACGCCCCCACTTTTCCTCGACATACAACATTCATCAGCCCCAATAACTATTTCTAAATAGCGAACGGTATCATTTTGGCGCGCTGCCGAAAGCTTTGCAAGCAAAATTTTTTGCTTTTTTTGCAATAAAATTTCACACAAAATATGGCTGCCCCTTCTACCACCATATCGACAACACCCCTCAAAGCGAATAATTAGCCTGCAAGTGGTCTTTTAGCCCATGATTGTCAAAAAACGTGGCTCGCCCGCTCCTAAGATACGAAGCCTTCCCGCACGCAAAATAAGATCCGCCTGCCTGCCGCTACAAACTTACCACGAACATTACCTTCGCCGCGAACCCATCTTTACTTCTTGATAGTTCGCTTCGACGGTGTTCAACTCATCCTCCAGGACCTGGATATTCAGCCCTAAATCGGGATACTTCTTGGCAAGTTTTATCAAGGTCTTAAACTCAGCCCTGGCACTGCGTAAAATTTTCAACACCTTCGCCCTGGGCTGCCGATGGCCGGATTGCTTAATTTTCAAATCAATGGACTTCCTTATTCGGTTTAGCTGTCCCTGCGCCCTCCTTAACTCCTCTCTGGCCTTCTGCACATCATCGTTTATCACAACCTCGGCCCCTGCTGCATCCAACTCACGTAGAAGCTCGCCCCGTGAGTTGACAATCCCATCGCCAATCCCGCACTTAATCGCCTCGTCTGCAGTCAAGGTCAAAAGTGAACCCTTCTTGCTCCACGTATGAACCACACGCTGCTCTGGTCTTCGGTTCACAGGTTCGATAAAGAGTTTCCTGTCGGCCTCCGACACTTCGATAACCTCGAGGTCCTTATCAATCATGGCTCTTGCCAGCAATCCGGGCCTGCGATTGTGCTCAGCCAGAGAAGCAAGATACGCCTGCCAGGCGGAGCTGAACTTCTCACCCACCGCCTCGCCAAAGGTTTTCTTAATGTCCGTCGGCCCCTTCTCAGAGAGGCTTATCACCGTAGCGGCACCAATAGATGTGCCGTTCGCCATATAGATTTTATCACAGGCAAGGGCTGCCGCGGCGCCCGCCGATATCGCTCCCCCATATGGGCCGCCATTGACAAAAGCAACTACCTCACAGCCCCCCGCATCCGCAATCGCCCCGCAAATCCGCTGGACAAGATCGGTCCTTCCGCCGGGCGTATCAATCTCAAACAGAATAAACAGTGGCCCCTCCTTGGACACCGCCCCCAGAGCCTGCTCCAGTGCCTCCGTTTCAATCTCAAACATCATCTCATTATCAATGGTCAAAATGATTACCTTATTATTCCTGCCCAGTCGGTCAGCGGTAACCTCCCACTCAGCCAGATTCAGCCTGACCACGCCCTTCTCCTCAGTATGCACGACGATCTCGACGCCCTCGGCCTGACCAACCGCATATCCATGCACAACTTCACCCCTCTGACGATGTGTAAACGTATCCCCAAAACAAGCTGTGCTAAAGGTTAATAATGCCAACGCTGTCGCAAAAGTAGGCAACCGCAATTTCTTCATCTAATTTCCAGCCTCTCTTTTCCCTGCACTCCTGCAGCCAAACGATAACACCGCCAGCTTAAACATCCAGGTTCTGAACCTCGAGGGCATGCTCACGGATGAAATTCCGGCGCTTCTCCACATCATCGCCCATTAGGATACTAAACAGCCTGTCGGCCTCGCCCGCGTCCTCCAGTTTGACACTCAGTAAAGTCCGGGTCGCAGGATTCATCGTGGTATCCCATAACTGCTCGGCATTCATTTCCCCCAGCCCCTTAAAGCGCTTTATCTCAATACCCTTGCCGCCAATCTGTCTTATCGCCGAGCATATCTCGCCGAGTGATGCGACATCATACTCATCCGGGCCGTTGATAAGTTGGAACTTTGTAGGTAGCGCCTCACCCGAAACAGCCTTGGCGGGCTTTAACAGAAAGTCCTTCAAATCCAAACCAAAGTCAGCCTTAAGCTTCTCATTCATCTGATTCAACCTAACCACCTCGTGAAGCTCTTCGGCCGCAATAACCTCTTCGTCTTCACTCTCTGAATCTACGCCCATACACTGCTTTAGTTCATCGACGCGCTTTTCGTACTCGCCCCTGTCGCAATAAATCTCCTCCTCGCCCTCAACGCAAATACGAAATCGCGGCAACTCCGCGCCGTCGTAATAGGCCTGCACAAACTCGTCGAATTTGATTCCACGCCTGCCTAAAACCGCTATAAGCCGCTCCGCGTCGGCCAGTGCCTTTACGAGGGCCGACAGTTGCTCATCAGAAACCGCCTGCTCACCATTGGTCCCCCTGATAACAAGCTTAGTCCCCTCCAGTCCGCGGGTAATCATCCGCCTGTGCATCTGGTTCTCATTGATGATATATTCAGCTTTCTTTTTGCCCTTAACCCTTATCTCGTACAATGGCGGCTGGGCAATATACATCATATCATTATGAAGCAGCTGTGACATCTGCCTAAAGAAAAACGTCAACAACAGTGTTCGAATATGGGCCCCGTCGACGTCGGCATCAGTCATTAGAATTATCTTCCCATATCTACAACTGCCCAAATCGAATTCGTCCGTCCCAATGCCGGTTCCCAGAGCGCTTATAATAGTCCGGATTTCCTCGTGCGCTAGCATCCTTTCTATACGCGCCTTTTCGACATTGAGTATCTTCCCTTTCAGCGGCAGAATTGCCTGAATGTTCCTGTCCCGCCCGGCCTTCGCCGAACCACCGGCAGAATCCCCTTCCACAATGAAAATCTCAGTGCTCGCCTTCTCCTTGCTCGCACAGTCCCACAGCTTCCCGGGTAGGTTGGCACTGCCCAACGCACCCTTGCGCCTGGTCAGTTCACGGGCCTTTCTCGCCGCCTCTCTCGCCGCAGCCGCCTGAATCGCCTTATTCAAAATCCGCTTCGCTTCGGCAGGATGCTCTTCAAGAAAATGTCCAAGCTGTTCGTTGACCGTTGTCTCAACAAAACCGCCTACCTCCGGATTAGTCAGCCGAACCTTTGTCTGAGCCTCAAAATGAGGGTCGACAAGCTTCACCGCTACAACCGCAGTCAATCCCTCGCGCAGGTCGTCGCCGCTGGTGACTTGCCCGTTCTTTAATAGGTTATTACTTCTGGCATAGTAATTCATTGTCCGCGTCAGCGCCATCCTAAAGCCCGAAAGGTGCGTGCCGCCGTCAATATTGAGAATGTTGTTGGCAAAAACCAAAACATTCTCCGTATAGCCGTTGCTGTATTGCATCGCTATCTCACAGCTCAGCATCGCTTCAGCATCTTCCTTCGCAAAATAGATTACCTGTCTATGCAGCGGCTCCTTCGCCTCATTCAGATGTTTCACAAACGCCTTAATCCCATCATCGAACTTAAAAACCTCCTTCTTGTTTTCCCTGTCGTCCTTGAAGGTAATCGTTAACCCGGCGTTCAAATAGGCCATCTCCCGTATTCGCTTCAAAAGTGTGTCATAACCAAACTCCGCATCGCCGAAAATCTCTTCGTCGGCCTTAAAGGATATTTTTGTCCCGCACTTTTCCGTTGCGCCCACTTCTTTGACGCGCCCCTTCGCGACACCCCTGACACACTCGAAGTGGTAGTGCTTTCCCTCGCGATACACCTCGGCCTCCAGCCACTCGCTCAGCGCATTGACCACGCTAACGCCCACGCCGTGCAGCCCGCCGGCCACTTTGTAACTGTCACTGTCAAACTTACCACCGGCATGCAGGGTTGTAAGTACAACCTCCAGCGCGCTTGTCTTGGCCTCCCTATGCTCTTCAACTGGTATGCCCCGTCCGTTGTCCTCAATCGTACAACTGCCGTCCGCCTGGACGTGAACAATTATACTGTCACAGAACCCTGCCAGCGCCTCGTCGACAGAATTGTCCATCACCTCATAGACAAGGTGATGCAGCCCGCCACTCCCACGGTCGCCAATATACATGTCCGGCCGCTTGCGAACCGCCTCCACCCCACCCAATATCTTTATGTTACTTGCGTCGTATGCGTGGTCCTTCATATTAATTCTCCTGCCGCCGAATGATGCTTTCACCCAACGACGAACTTGATCTTCGTTATCCGAAACCGCGGACATCGCTGCTGTAGTTCTTCAAGAAGCTCTGAGCTGCACAGTTGTAGTTCGTACATGTACGACGGCGAATCAGTAAGTACCTCAAGCTGCCCCTTGGAAATACCGGATATCCTGCAGTGTTCACCCAGCTCTGCTGGCAATAGTTCGCTCCAAACCCTGGCTATCTGCCCGAACCTGACCTGCCGCGGCGAAACCTGATTCTCCATAAATTGCTCAACGACATCTCCCAGGCGCTTTGTTCTGTCTGGCTTCCGCCTCACCCGTTGCCCAAAAACACTTCTTAATTGTCCGCTTTCACCCGTCATCTTTGGCACCAGATATCGTGCACCCTCTATTAATTGGGATAACACTCATAATCCGAAGAGTGCGACTCTACCCTAAGTTAATTGGCATCAGGACATAAAGGAAATTGGCTCCGCTTTTTATAAGGCCAGGCCTGTCCTGCTGGCCCAACTCCAAGTCGAATTCCGCCTCTTTAATGACTCGCAGGACCTCCACCAGAAACTGGGGATTGAACCCTATCTCAATCGGCTCTGCCTCATAATCAACGGGCATTTCAACCCTCGCATCGCCGGTCTCTGGTGCCCTGCCCGAAAATACCATCACGCCTTTCCCTATCGCCAGCTTAATCCCTCTCGACTCTTCAGTCGTCAGTAGCGCCGCCCGCCGAACTGCGCTTAATACCGCCTCAGTTGGCAGCGTCAGCTTCTTATCATAATCCGCGGGTATTATGTCCTCATACTTAGGGAAGTTGCCCTCAACTAGGTTTGAGCTTATAACTACATTTGCACAGCTAATTAGCATTTGGTTGTCGACAAGCTTAACTGCAACGGCATCCTTATCGCTAGCGCTGAGCTTGTCCAGTAGTGACATCGTCTTGGCTGGTACTATTATCTTCGCCGTCGCAACTTCCTTTGCCGGGGCCGAAGCCAAACCAACCCTCCGGCGCGCCAGCCGCCGCCCATCAGTTGCGACCAGCGACAGCTTCTTGCCGCTAATCTCCCAAAGTACGCCGTTAAGTGCATAACGAGTGCTCTCCTTGGCTGCAGCAAATAAACACTGTTCAATACCAGCTTGCAGGACACCGAGGCCAACCTCTATATCTGCGCTCCCCTCAAAGCCTGGAACTGTAGGGTACTGCTCTGCCTCTTGGCCGTAGACCGTAAAGTGGCTGTCTGCCCCTTTTATCTCACAAGTGCCCTCTTTAGCCTCCAATGACAAAACCTCGTCAACACTCTCACGCACAATAGCAGCTAAACGATCTGCGGGCACCACAACGTCGCCGCCTTCCTTAATCTGAACCTCAGAAACCGAAATATTGACGCCGACCTCCAAATCCGTGGCAAAAACTTGCATGCCCTTATCGCCAGCGGCTATTCGTACACAGCGCAGTATGGGCTTTGGTGTTCGGCTTGGCACAACAGACATTAAGAGGCCCAAAGCCTCGGCAAATGCAGATCTATTAAATTCCACTTTCATAACAAACCCCTAACTAGAACGTTAGATTCTCGAATAAAATAGCCTGCATAGTTTACACTAAAATCTGCCTGCTCACAACACTTTTTCAGAAAAAAGATAACCAAGTTAATGCATACAAAGCTGGTCTGTTTCCTCCTCACTTTTTGCCTTGTAGCGGGGATGGAGTTCTCCTTAAAAGTAATACAAGTTAATACTTTATTAATAGATAAAACATATTATCAGTAGTCATATAAACGGTGAAAAGGTTATATTTAGGACAGGGTTGTTTCGTAACGCTTTGTGTGGTCTATGGTTAGTGGCCCATCAACCCCTACTCTCCTTGTGGACAACCTGTTAGATTATTACCTTGGTTGTTGGGTGGACCTAACAGGCGGCACTGTCGTCGCCGAAGGGACTTGCCCCGCCGTTGGAAACCAACAGGTTTTCTAACAGCTTACCTAAGAGGTACGGGCGTCCTTTAATAAGATTGAAACCTTGTTTTTGAACAAGGACAGGGTATAGTAACCGGTTACACGAAGCAGCAAGTAGCAGCTTATAGAGAGGTAAGTATGGATGAGAGAATACGGCAGGATGTAGTCGCACCGGGGCGGGCAAAGACAGGCCACACAGAGCAGTTGCACACTGACCGCAGGCGGTACTTGGGCATTGATATCGGTTCGACCAGCAGCGATGTCGTTGTGCTTGATGAGGCTGGTAAAATTCTCTTCTGTGATTACCAGCGTACCAAAGGCAGGCCCATAGAGACGATCCTCCCCCAAATACAGCAGGCCCTCAAGCAGTTGAGCCCCTCAGAAATCACTCTCACTGTCGCAACCGGCTCCGCCGGACGCTTCTTGGCGAAGCTCTTGGACATTCCTTTTGTGAACGAGGTTCCGGCCCAGGCCGCAGCAGTCTCCCACCTCTACCCGCGGTTCCAGCGGGCGACAATAATCGAAATGGGAGGCCAGGACAGCAAGCTCATCTTCCTGTCCAAAGAGCGCGGACGGGGCGGTGTTAGCCATTTTACATTAAATACCGTCTGTGCGGCCGGGACCGGCTCTTTCCTTGACCAGCAGGCACAGCGGCTGGGGATAGATATAGAAAATGAGTTTGGACAAATGGCTCTGTGGAGCACCAATATCCCCCGGATGGCCGGGCGGTGTTCTGTCTTTGCAAAGAGCGACATGATTCATCTTCAGCAGCAGGCGACGCCAACCTCAGATATAATAGCGGGGCTGTGCCTTGCGCTGGCCAGAAACCTCAAGAGCAACTTGGGTAGAGGCAGGGAGTTTGTAAGGCCGATTGTTTTCACAGGAGGTGTGGCGGCTAATATCGGTGTGGTCCGGGCCCTTGAACAAACTTTTGAATTGGAAACTGGTGACCTCATCGTTCCCGATGAGCATTTTTTTACGGGCGCCATCGGTGCTGTGCTCGTAGCTAAAACCAGGGCCGAGTATAAAGCCGATGGTGATATTGACCTCACAAAAATCGACAGCTATTTGGCGCGGCGGGGGTCCGTTTCAGAGGCCGCCCCTCGACGCCAGCCTTTAAGCAGACCTTCCCTGCCACCGCCAGCCAGCAGGGTCCACGAATCGTTACTCTCAAACGCCGCTGAGCCAATAGATGTATATCTTGGAGTGGACGTCGGCTCAATAAGCACAAACGTAGCCGTTATTGACCACGAGCAGCGCGTTCTTGCCAAGGCGTATTTGATGACAGCAGGCCAACCCCTCGAAGCTGTGCGCCAGGGCTTGAATATCGTCGGGGAAAAAGTGGCTGGGAAGGTAAAGATTCTTGGGGCGGCAACCACAGGCTCGGGCAGATACCTTACCGGAGATTTCATCGGGGCGGATTTAGTCATAAATGAGATCACCGCCCAGGCGGCCGGGGCCGCCATTGTAAATCCCAAAGTCGATACAATATTTGAAATCGGCGGCCAGGACAGTAAGTACATATCACTTAAGAATGGTGTGGTTGTTGATTTCGAAATGAACCACGCCTGTGCGGCCGGGACCGGCTCCTTTCTGGAGGAGCAGGCACAGCGCCTTAATATAAATATAAATGAGGAGTTTGCGGAGCTGGCCTTCAAAAGCGACGCCCCTATAAAGCTTGGCGAGCGATGCACGGTATTTATGGAGTCCGACCTGCTCAACTATCAGCAGCAGGGAGCAAAAACCGAGGACCTCGTGGCTGGCTTGAGCTACTCGATTGTCGCAAATTATCTTAACCGTGTTGTTGGCCGACGCAGAGTAGGCGAAAATATCTGCTTCCAGGGCGGCGCAGCCTTTAATAAGGCCGTCTGGTCGGCCTTCGAAAAGATAACACGCAAGCAGATTACGGTCCCGGACCATCACGAGGTGACCGGCGCAATAGGAGCCGCTGCTATCGTCGCCGAACATATGGCAAAACGGACTTCCGAGCAGCGACGAGCCGAAGAAAGCTCTTTTAGGGGCTTTGAGAACCTTGTCTCCGTCAAATACAGCGTTGAGTCCTTTACCTGCGAGCACTGTCCGAACAATTGTGAAATCAAGAAGGTGCAGCTCGCCTCAGCAGAGCCGTTGTACTATGGCTCGCGGTGTGACAGATACAATCTAAAGAAGAAACGCGGGAAAACAACGGGCCTCGACGCATTCGAGTATCGCAGACGTAAGCTCCTGGAATTCGCGGCCCTGACAGAGGATGAATTGTTCAGCCGCGACACCGCTCAGCCGTCAAACACCAAAACAATAGGCATTCCGATGGCGTTGATTTACTGGCAGCTTCTGCCGCTCTTTGTTCGGTTCTTCAAGGTGCTCGGATTTGATGTGGTCCTTTCCGGCCGGACCGACAAGCGGATAATCCGTATGGGCGTGGAGTCCGTTACTGCCCAGCCCTGCTTTCCGGTAAAGGTCGCGTACGGCCACATCACCGAGCTGATTAATAAAAAAGTTGACTACATTTTCTTGCCGAGCATCGTCTCAATGACGCCCAGTTTCCCCCAAAACCAGAATAGCCAGTTGTGCCCCTATGTCCAGTCGCTTGCCTATCAGGCCAAAAGCGCCTTCGCCGATAAGCTTGGCTCTACCGAGATACTTGACGTTCCAATTCGCATGGGCGAGGGACAAAGGTTGTTGCGAAGGAGTTTCGTTAGACTCGGTGAAAAATTGGGTGTTTCTGCTTCCGCTGTTCGAAAAGCGACTGAGTGGGGCTTTGATGCCCAAGTGGGTTTTGAACAGGACCTCAAAGACAAGGGTGCTGAGATTCTCGACAGGGTCGGGTCTGACCAAAAGCTGTTCGTACTTATCTCCCGGCCGTATAACGGCTGCGACGACGGGCTAAACCTCCAATTGCCAAAAAAACTCGCCGACCTTGGAGTCGAAACCATCCCTATGGATATGCTGGACCTCAGCAAAGCTCAGCCGGGCGACGAGTCGCTGCATCGTCAGGTTTACTGGACGTATGGCCAGAAGATTTTAAGGGCAGCCGAGATAATCAAAAACGACCCTCGCCTTTTTGCAATATATCTCTCGAACTTCAGTTGCGGACCCGATTCATTCCTATTGACCTTCTTCAAGGACATAATGGAAAAAAAGCCTTGTCTCCAGCTCGAAATTGATGAACATTCCGCTGATGCGGGAGTTATTACTCGCCTTGAAGCGTTTCTTGAGAGCTTGAAAAACTATCGTCCCGAAAAGACTTATGTAAAGCCCGCCGTAAAAAGGCCTCCAAAGGCACAAATGGTTAGCCCTAAGCGAACCTTGTACATTCCATATATGGGCGACCCTGCCTATGGCATGGCGGCTTGCTTTAGGGCGTACGGTCAGCCGGCAGAGGTTATGCCTATAGCCGATGAGGCCGCCCTCTTGAGGGGCAGGGCATTCACCAGCGGCAAAGAGTGTCTGCCATGCGCCATAACCACCGGTGAGATGCTCAAGATAGTTGAATCCGAGGGCTTCCGTCAGGAGACAGCCGCCTTCTTTATGCCCAGAGCCTCAGGGCCCTGCAGGTTTGGAATGTATAACTGCCTGCACAAGCTCATTCTAAAACACGCCGGCGCAGCGAATGTCCCCATCGTTGCCCCAAACCAGGACAGCAGTTTTTATAACGAGTTCCTGCAGAGCTTCGACGGCTCCTCCTGGGGCGGTTTCATGAAACATGCTTGGATTGCTATGGTGGGCTTGGATTTGTTGCGCAAGGTCATTTTGCGGCTCCGGCCGTTTGCGCACGACCCAAAACACGCCCAGAAGGTTTACGATGAGGTGGTCGGCTTGTGGCTGGAGGCTATGGAAAATCGCAAAGGCCTTTCCGAAAGCATTGGGCTTATGGATTCTGTTGCTAGGCGGTTTGCAGCGGTGGAGTTGGACAGCAATGTGCAAAAGCCGAGGGTCGGGATAGTCGGTGAAATTTACGTCCGTAGCCATCCGTTCGCCAACATGAATGTAATCGCTCGACTCGAAGAGCTCGGGGCCGTCTGTGACTTGGCATCGCTGGCGGAGTGGATTTACTATACCAACTTTACACGCAGCCGCAAGGCCGCCCGCAGACATCAGCTGCGAAACTTCTTTGCCAACACGATCCAGGACCGGCTGCAGCGCAGGATTGAAAAGGCCTTGGCTTTGCCTCTGGAAAAGAGATTCGGCATATTAGCTGAGCAGCCCATAGAACATGTCATCAAACTGGCCGCGCCTTACCTGCACCATTCATTTGAGGGTGAAGCGGTACTGAGCGTAGGCAAAATAGTGGAGTACCATCACCATGGTTTCGGCGGCGTGTTAAATGTCATGCCTTTTAGCTGCATGCCCTCGACAATAGTCAGCAGCCAGACTATTCGCGTAAGCGAGGACTGTAGCGGTATGCCCATCTTGAACCTTAGTTTTGATGGTCAGGAGGATTCGACCTTGACTACACGACTCGAGGCCTTCGTCGAGCAACTCCGCGCAAGACAAGGCGCAAACGTAAGCGTTTCACAGATTGTGAATGTCTAAACGAAAGCGCGTCATATCGTCCATCTGAGGAATTTTATTGGGCACAACTTACGGTGTCCGTTCTGCAGCTTTTCACCGGTCCCGGATCCTCTTCGTCGCCTTCAAAACGGCTGGCAAAGTGGAATACTATTAATGGTGTTTCCTCAGGTGGATTTGAATTACAGTGATATCGGCGGGCGTGACACCGCCGATTCGGCCTGCCTGACCGACAGTACCCGGCCTGAAAGCTGATAATTTCTCCTTTGCCTCTGTCCGAAGATGTGTAATCTTTTCGTAATCCAAGTCCGTCGGTATCTTTTTCTTCTCAAGCGCCTGCAGACCCGCCACCAGTCGCTCCTGCTTCGCTAAATAACCTTCGTACTTTGCATCAATTATTACCGCCTCCGGCGCCTCGTCGTTGTCATTAGCGCCGAATAGCTGTTCTTTAACGGTGCTCTTAACCAACTGCTCCGCAACCATATTGTTTGGTTGGCGCAGTTGCTCCCACAAGCTCAAACCATTCGAACGCGTATTCTCTAAGTAGGCCTTGAGTTTATCAATCTTTTCTAGCTTGCTTTGGTATTTCTCCCATCGTTTCTTGTTAACAAGCCCGACCGATTTGCCGATTTGCGTCAGCCTTCTATCTGCGTTATCCGCCCGCAGCGAAAGGCGATACTCCGCTCGCGAAGTGAACATCCTGTAGGGTTCGTTAATCTCTTTAGTCAACAGGTCATCTATCAGTACCCCGATATACGCTTCGTCTCTGCCGAGAACGACCGGCTCAGCGCCTTGTAATTTCCTCGCAGCGTTTATGCCGGCTATAATACCCTGCCCCCCTGCTTCTTCATAACCGCTGGTTCCGTTAATCTGCCCCGCTAAAAACAGCCCCGATGTATTCTTGGTCTCAAGGTTGCTCTTTAGCTGAACCGCGGGACAGTAGTCATATTCGACGGCATACGCATAACGAACAATGCGAGCGTTCTCCGTCCCCGGTAGCAGCTTCAGCATTTGCTCCTGCACATCCTTCGGCATCGAAGTGAAGATACCGTTGCAGTAAATCGTTTTTATATCCTCTTCTTCCGGCTCCAAAAAAATCCGATGCTGCTTCTTGTCCGCAAACCTGACAACCTTACTTTCAATGCTCGGACAATAACGCGGGTCCCGTGCCTTTATCTGACCCGAGGAGAGCGGCGCGCGGTGGAGATTGTCACGGAGCAGCTTGTGTATCTTCTCGTCGGTATACGTAATCCAGCATGGCACCTGTGGCCGGTCCATCCTTTCGGTCATAAATGAAAACGGCACCGGCCGCTCATCACCCGCCTGTATCTGCAATTTGTCTAAATCACATTTTGCCGCATCCAGTCTTGGTGTCGTATCCGTCGCCATCCGCCCAAGTTCCAGCCCTAACCGTTTCAAACTCTCCGAAAGCTCTGCACTTGGTGGCTCATCAATCCTGCCGCCCGCCCAGCACTCGCTCCCAATATATAACTTTCCGCCCAGAAACGTCCCCGTCGTAGCAACCACCGTCTGAGTGTTGTACACTGCCCCGCCCTTGCACACAACCGCGCGCACCTTGTTCTTTTCGGTGATTATCTCTACCGCTATCGCATCGATAATCGTCAGATTGTCGGTTTCCTCGAGTGCCTGTTGCATAAAGTCTGCGTATCTGTGTCTGTCCGCCTGTGCTCGTGGAGACTGCACCGCTGGCCCCTTCGAACGATTCAGAATCCTGAATTGTATCCCCGTTGCGTCTATCGCCAACCCCATGAGACCTCCCAGCGCATCGACCTCCCGCACAATCTGTCCCTTCGCCAGTCCGCCTATGGCTGGGTTGCAGCTCATTTGTGCTATCGTGTTTTTGCTTATGGTGACAAGAGCGGTCTTGGCGCCGATTTTCGCCGCGGCATGTGCAGCCTCGACGCCGGCGTGACCCCCGCCTATTACAATGCAGTCAAAATCATTTGCCTTCATCGGATTGTGCCATCGCAACTGCCGAGGCAATTGCAAAATTCGCCGTGTGTGTGATGCTTATGCTTATATGTTTAATCCCGAGTTTGCCCGCGATTCTCTCAACCTCGCCGCAGAGAGTAACCTCCGGCTGACCGGCCGCGTTGTTCACTATCTCAATGTCTGTCCAGGCGATCTTACCTCGCCAGCCTGTCCCCATCAGCTTCAGGATGGCTTCCTTCGCCGCAAAACGACCCGCTAACTTCTCTGCCCCGTTCTTGTTGGCGTCGGCATAGGCCCGCTCGGATGAGGTAAAAACCCTGCCTAAAAAACGCTCCCCGTGTCGTTGTATCATCTCCTCTATTCGGGGAAAATCCACAAGGTCTATGCCATGTGCCACAATTTCCATCTATCAATCCTGATAAGTCTTGAACCCCCGGTTTTGGCCAACCGCCTCTACCGGTTGCTCATTCGATACATCTCTTCAATACAGAAATCTATAAACCTCTCTCGGTCGCCGATTATCGCCTGCAGCACAAGTTTTTTGTTAAGCTCCTCAAGAGCTGTCCTTCGGCGCTCCAGGTGTATTGCGGCCTCCACCTCTTTTTGTACCACTTCGAGAGGCTCGAAACTTTTCGCCCTTTTCTCCTCCAGCCTCATTACGAAAATGTGCTCGCCGGTCTCAATCGGTCCGCCAACCTCGCCCGGCTCCATTCGTTCAGCTTCTCTCGAAAGAACATCATAAGGCTCAGCCAATGACTCCGGCTGTACCGGCTTCCACAAACCGCCGAAAGAGGCCCTGTAGCCGTGCGAGTACTTTCTTGCCAATTCACCAAAGTCCTGCCCCTCCTCTATTTGTCTGGCTAGCTCATCGGCCAGTTCTTTTGCTTGCTCACGGCGGCTCTTGTTCGGGTCATTTAATTCCACCTTCGAGACTTCGATATCAATCAGCCGAAACGTTATCTCTGCTGGCCTGAGGAATACTTTCTCTTTCATCTCGTTGTAGCTTTCCACCAGCTCGCTATAGGTTAGGGCCGTCTGCTCCGGTAGTTGCGACGCTATATAAGATTGACTGAGAATCAGCTTCCTTTGATATTCCCTAAAGCTTTTCCAGTCCATACCCTTTTCTTCCAGAGCCTCCTCGGCCTTTGCATAATCGTAATCGAAGCTGGCCACAAACTTCTTTACTTCCCTGTCCACTATCTTTTCCAGGCGTTCATCAATGTTGTCTCCCGCCTGTCGCTTCGCCTTTTGATGCAGTAGTATATCCGATACTTTAGCTACTATAATCTCCTCAAGAGTGGGCCTTGCTTGCTCTTTGAATTGCTCAAGGCTGCTTAGTTGGGCAATTGGTCCGAAATACTCTAATAATCGCTCAGTTATTATCTTTTCAGCGGTTATGGTCTCGCCCCCCACCGCCAAAACAAATCCGCCTGAAGGCTCCGGCAGGCCCTCTCTTTGCGCAAATGGCATCCCTGCAAGCTCTTCTTCCGTAAACTTGCCTGAGGAACCGCCGCCGCACCCATCGACCAGCAAAGCTCCTAAAACTAATAAAAACACACCTTTACGCATAGCTTACTCTTCCTTTGCGAGCTTGACTGCTTCTAATTAAAGCCATCACCCGGCTGAGAATAAAATTCTACCCCAAAATTCTCATATAATCCACAAAAACGTTTTCAGCAGCAGGCCGAATATGTCGAATAATACCATTACAGCTCAAATAGTTTGGGAGGACAAAAAAATGAGTAAATTATGGTGGTTTGTTGCGTTGCCGTTGGTAGGCGTACTCCTCGGCTGCAATTCCGACATCGTCTGCACGGACCGCCTGGCAATGCTCGATTACAAATGTGTCTATATCGAACCGCTCAAAAGCGAAAATCCCCAAATAGGAGAAGTCCTCAGAGACGTGCTGGAAAAGGAGCTCATAAGACGAAATGTCCAGGTATGTGACCCTAATAACGCCACGATTTTCGTCAGCGGAGCGACTTTTCTGACCGTGAGGTCCACGTCAGACAAGAACTTTCTTGGTGGCTCAAGCACCTCCAGTCAGGCTATTGAAAGCCTCTCTCTGGTGGCCAAGGACAGCACCGGACAGGTTTTAGTCTCGGCGTCCTATGATAATCAGGAGCGCTATTCCGCCAGTAGGCTTGCAAAGGAGTTTGGCTCGGCACTGGCCGGCAAGCTTAGGTAGGCTGACAACTAAGAGCGATATCGTTTTGGCTTTTGCGTTTATTTGGTCTGCGATTTTTTTGTCCGTTCATACATCGCCAAGTCGAATATCAGAATCCCCCTTCCCACGCCCGCCTTATCGCCCTTCTTCGCAAATTGAAACGCCATATATCGCCCGTCGTCGCTCACCACCGGGTTGGAGCTCTTATAACCGGGATAGTCAGCAAAAAATGTCAGCCTCTCCGTCTCCCCCGACCCGTCCAGCGCCAGCTTGTAGATATCGATATTACTTGTACCTTTCAAATTGTGCTTGTCACACTCGACCAGCGTATATTTGCCGTCCGGGAAAATCCCCTCCGGCTCATCATACCGCGCCGGTGCCTTCGAGTAGTTAACCACTTTCCCTGTTTCTATCTCAACTCCCGCAACCTCGCACGCCTTGTACTCATCGCCGTATGCGCTGAAGATTATTTCCTTCTCGTCCGGCGGGCGAAGGTTCTGCGTCTCAATGTCGTACTTCATGATGTCCAAATCCGGCTTGGCCACAATCGTCTTCTTGTTCACCAGTTTTGGTTTGCCCTTTTTATAAACAATATCACCCATATAGAACGTTGCGTCCGGTGTCGTCCCGCCCACCGTCCACGCAATCCGCATCTTCTTACGCGACACCGCCGGGCCTTCGTAGCAGTACTCGCCCAGCGCCACCGGCGACTCCGACAAGTCCTTCTTCAGCACCCACAGCTCCGCATATTTCTTCCGGCTGGGCACCGGGTCCTCCGCATCGAATTTCCGTGCCCCTGAGAGCAAAAGATCACCATTAACAAGATACAACGCCCTGACGTATCCCTCATGATAGTAGTGATGCGTCACCGGCCGGATGACATTTGTCTCTAAGTCCACTTCATACACGTCGCCGAACGTCTTTTCAATAAATAGTATCCTTTTGCCATCGTGCGAGAAGTCCGCCCGCTGACCGAAGTGTGTCACCTGCCTTATATACGCCGGCAGCTCATCCACCGGTGACTTGTTCTTCTTGCGCTCACTTCCTCCGAAACAGACCGCCGACAACATCCCACCCAAAATCAAAACCAAAAGCGTACTTCTCTTCTGTCGCATATAACGCTCCCTTCTCTTAAGGCTCACTGCCGCTATTCACTCACCCACCACGGCAGACTATCCGAATAATACCCCACAATCGCCTTTCTCACTTTTAACGGGTTTATCATTCCCATCTGGCGATAAATAACCTTGCCGCCTGGCTCCACCAACATCGTGTACGGAATACCACCCGGCCATTTCTTATCCACAGCTTCAATCAGGTTGTACACGTTGCCCGAATCAGACAGATAGTTTTTACCCGATGCATGATGCTCCTTCAGAAACGCAAGCACCCCCTCCTTGTTACCCAACCGGTCGGCGCTGATTGTAACCAGCTCGAACTCCGTCGTTCTTCTGTTGCGGTATATCTGGTAAATCTTGACAAGCTCTGGAAATTCTATCTTGCACGGCCCGCACCACGTCGCCCACACGTTTATCAAGCGCAGCTTCTTTGTGTTGTTCTTGACGAGCTTTTTTATGCCGTCTACATCTATCATCTCGACCTTCACCTTCTCCTTCGCCAGCTTCTCGCGCTCTTTCTCCACCAGTGCGCGCTTGTCCGACCACTTAATCGAACACCCGAACGTCTTCGTCTTTGCAACCGGCACTTCTTTATCCGTTAACAGCGCATCAATCGCGTTGCGGGCATCCTGCGCCGCTTCCGGCTTCTCCATCCACTCCGAGCTGTCGATTCTCCCGACGTACTGTAGAGTCCGGTATTCATCGAATATAAATGTATGCGGCGTCGTTACCGGCCCGTATGCCTTCGCCAGCTCCTGCGTATCACCGTCATAAAGATATGGAAAGTTAAACCCTTTGTCCTTCGCCCGTACCTTCATATCCTCCAGAGTATCGCCCACGTCCGTCCACGCTAACTCGTCTAACCGCAGCGCGCACGGGTCGTTCGACGATATTGCAACGACCGCAACACCCTTGCCCTTGTAATCGGCGGCAAGCTTCTTCATCCGCTCCTCGTACGCCTGCGCAGTCGGACAGTGATTACTGGTAAATATCACGACAAGTACCTTTGCGCCTGCAAAGTCCGCCAGGCTGTGTTTCTTTCCGTCGACACCCGCCAGATAAAAAAACGGCGCCGTTGCCCCTATCTCCAAAGTCTTGGGCTCATAACCCGCCGAACAAACACTCACCATCAAAACCATCACCACGGCCGCCACGACACATTTACCAAATCTACCCATTCTTAAAACCTCCTTCTAACTTATTCAGTACTCTCGCTTTTGTTTTTATCTGGCTTCCATTTCAATCTCCCTACCTCTTCCGGCTTAACAAATTCTACATCTCCACCATTATACAATACATTGCAACCTTTTCCTTCGTGATTTTCAAAAGTTAGTATCTCAGCCCCACCAAATTGATTCCAGCCCCCCTTAGTCTCAAAAAGCAGCACTATATCATTCTGTGAGTTCGGCTCAGCGTTCGGATTAATGGCATAACTGCATCGCTCCTTCCTATTTCCTGGGCACCTGAAGCGTTCACCATGCACGTCAACGTGTTTCACAAGTAAATCGCACCATCTATGGGCCGTTGGATACTGGCCATCATTATCACCAGCGTAAAGCAAGATTGCCTTTCTGAGACCTGATATATTTGCTATACACGCCACGCTGTGGGCATTACTTCTCATTCTGTATAGTACTCCCAAACCCAAGACAACCGCCACTGCTACTGCGATAACTATTCCTGCGATTGAAAGGCTTATGCCTTTTAGTTGCTCCTTGTTTCCCTTGATTTTAAATATGCTAATGATGCCAAGAATGATCGCGAGCGGTACAGTGATAGGTACGGCTTTGACAAATATATGGTCAAAGGTAATAATTGGTAGAAAACTTATCAGGACGAGTCCGATAGAACACATTGCTAATTTTGATATTTTTGGCTTTTGTCTTCGCAAATTGACTTTTGTTTGGCTTTCAGTTGTATTTTTGCCTGCACTATTCATATTTCATCCCTTTGTGCAAAATCACTCTGTTTTCGAACTTCGTATTTTTGCTTATCTCAACGGTTAAGAATCTTTCGCAACACGCTTATCAGCGTCTTCGCTTCAAAATAACTCTTCCCTAAACGCAGATACACCGTCTTGGGACCGCCGACCCGCACCTTCCCCACCGTTTTCGCGAACAGCTTGTCAGCTTTCGTACCTTGCTCTTCGCTGAATGAAAACACCAGATCCCGCCCGCTCGTTACAATACTCCTTATCCCCCACCTGCTCGCCGCGATTCTAAGCTCTGCTAACTCCAACAGCAGCTTGACCTCCTCCGGCACAGGCCCATACACGTCCGCCAGTTCACCCTTTGTCTGTTCCAGGTCCTCCTTGTTTTTCGCCACCGCAATCTTTCGATACGCGTCCATCCGGTGCCTGTCCGTAGGTATGTAATTCCTCGGTATATACGTCGTAAATCCCAAATCAATCGTCGCCGTTGCTATCGCCTCCACCGGCTCGTTCTTCATTCTCTTCACTGCATCAGCCAACAGCTCGCAGTACATCTGATACCCGACTAACTGAATATGCCCCGACTGCTCCGGCCCCAATATGTTCCCCGCCCCCCGAATCTCCAAATCCCGAAGCGCAATCCTGAAGCCCGCCCCCAAGTGCGAGTACTCTTCAATCGCCTTCAGCCGCCTCGCCGCCACCGGCGTTATCGACCGCGTCTTCGGAAGCAGCATATACGCATACGCCCGATGCTTATACCTGCCCACCCTGCCGCGACGTTGGTGCAGCTCGGCCACCCGAACCGGTCCGCG
>CAZENQ010000013.1:0-49972 GCA_964513655.1 uncultured Pirellulales bacterium
AAGGCGGCCCGTATTGACGGCGGAATCGAGCTGACAGGGGGTGCATTCGATATCAACCCGCGGAAGTCAAAGCAGATGGGAAGAGAGCTCTGCCTCAATCCCAGGCGGGTATACCGCACTTACGAGGAGATGATTGAGCGTGAACTCAAGCTGCCAGAGGGCGAGAGGGTTGATTTCGTTTCGATTACCACGCCGAACAACTGGCATTTTCCCATTGCGAAGGAACTTCTGAATGCAGGCTTCCATGTGATGTGCGAGAAGCCGATGACGTTCAATGTCAAAGAAGCCAAGGCGCTGAAAAAAATTGTCAAAAAGTCCCGGAAGGTATTCGGTTTGATGCACAATTACACGGGTTACCCGATGGTCAAGCTGGCTCGGGATATTGTTCGTGAGGGCGACTTAGGCAAGGTCCGCAAGATTGTGGTGCAGTATCCACAGGGGTGGCTGTCGATGGCATTAGAAAGAACCGGCCAGCAGCAGGCTGCGTGGCGGACCGACCCGAAGCAGAGCGGGGGTTCGGGATGTATGGGTGACATCGGCACGCACGCCGAGAACCTGTCGGAGTATATCACGGGTTTGAAGATTACCCATATATGTGCGGACCTTACGACGTTTGTTAAGGGCAGGCGCCTTGAGGATGACGGTAACTGTCTGCTGCGGTTCAATAACGGCGCGAGGGGTGTTCTCCACGCCAGCCAGATTTCCATCGGTGAGGAGAACGGATTGGCCATCTGGGTTTACGGCGAAGAGAAAGGTCTTGAATGGCACCAGGAGCAACCGAATTATCTTTATGTCAAGGAGCCGGACGGGCCGGTGCAGGTATGGCGGCGGGGGAACAACTATGTGGCTGCCAGGAGCCCAGCCGCAGCCCGCGCAACGAGGCTGCCGTTCGGGCACCCTGAAGCCTTTTTCGAGGCATTTGCCAATGTCTACTGCAACTTCGCAGAGACAGTGCGCGCGAAGATGAGCAGGACAAAGCCTGACAAGCTGGCACTGGATTTCCCGGATGTTGACGATGGCGTCAGAGGAATGCTGTTTATAGATACAGTCCTGGGCAGCACAAAGAGCAAGCAGAAATGGACGAAGATGAAAAAGTAAAAAGGCGAAAAGAAAGCCACAACTTAAACTTGGTGCAGAGAATTAAGTTAAATCCTTATTCGTTAGGAGTGTGAAAATGGCAAGACCAGTAACACTTTTTACGGGACAGTGGGCGGATTTGCCACTGGCAGAACTGGCCAAGAAGGCAGCAAGCTGGGGATACGATGGTTTGGAATTAGCATGCTGGGGCGACCACTTCGAGGTGGATAAGGCACTGGCGGATGAGGGTTATTGCAAGGCCAAACACGAACTGCTGGCCAAACACGGGCTTAAGGTGTTCGCGATATCGAACCATCTTGTAGGTCAGGGGATTTGTGACAACATCGACGATCGACATAAGGCGATTTTGCCGGAAGATGTATGGGGCGACGGCAAGCCGGAGGGTGTTCGCAAGCGGGCGGCCGGGAATATGGTTGATGCTGCCAAAGCCGCCAAAAAACTCGGCGTAGATGTGGTCAATGGTTTTAGCGGCAGTTCGATATGGCATTTGCTTTATTCGTTTCCGCCGACGGCGCCGGGCGCAATTGAGGCGGGCTATGATGACTTTGCCAATCGCTGGACCCCTATCCTTGATGCCTTTAAGGCCGAGGGTGTCAAGTTTGCACTGGAGGTGCACCCGACGGAAATAGCATTTGACATCGCCAGCGCTCAGCGGGCAGTTGAAGCGGTGAAGGGGCACGAGGCATTTGGTTTTAACTATGACCCGAGCCATTTTGGTTACCAGGGTGTGGACTATATCAAGTTCATCCGCACCTTTGCGGACCGCATTTTCCATACGCATATGAAAGACGCGTGGTGGGGTCACGGTGACGGGACGGTTGGTGTCTTCGGCGGGCATACGGAGTTTGCCGACCCGCGTCGTTACTGGGATTTTCGCTCGATAGGCCACGGTGATATAAACTTTGAGGAAATCATTGTCGCGCTTAATGATATAGGTTATCAAGGGCCGCTTTCGATTGAGTGGGAAGACAGCCGGATGGACCGCGAGCACGGAGCCAAAGAAGCCTGTGAGTACATAAAAAAGGCTGATTTTAAGCCGTCGCAGGTTGCCTTCGATGCGGCATTCGATAAGTAATTGGCTGAAGGCATTGAGATTTTGAGGAGGTTTACGAATGCTAAAAAGGAAAGACATTAGTCGGCGTCAGTTTCTCAGAAGGGCAGCAGGTGCGGCTGCGGGGGTAGTAGGCTTTCCTTATATCGTATCCTCGTCAGCTCTGGGCAAGGCAGGCAACATCTCGCCGAGCAACCGCATATCAATAGGCTGTATCGGAATGGGGATTCAGGGTACCGGCAATATGCGGGCATTTCTGCAGGAAAAGGATGTGCAGGTGGTTGCTATCTGCGATGTCCGTGAGAGCCTGCGCCAGAAGGCCAAGAATATTGTAGATGAACATTACGGCAACAAAGACTGTGCTGTTTACAATGATTTTCGTGAGCTTATGGCGAGAGACGAGATTGACGCAGTTTCGATTGCCCCGCCGGACCACTGGCATGTTTTGATGGGTCTGGAGGCGGCGAGAAACGGCAAGGACATGTACTACGAGAAACCTGTTGGGCTTGGTGTTACACATGCCAAGGCCCTGCGTGATTCAGTCAATAAGTATAGGGTAGTATTTCAGTTTGGTACTCAGCAGCGTTCGAGCAGCAATTTTCGTTTCGGGTGTGAACTAGTCCGCAACGGGAGGGTCGGTAAGCTGCATACAATCCGTGTGGGTGTGCCGCCGGGGATAACGTACCCGAGTCAGCCGGTGGAGCCGGTGCCGGAGGGATTTGATTACGATATGTGGCTTGGTCCGGCGCCGTGGGCTCCTTACAGCTATCAGCGGTGCCGGCCGTTTGACCCGGAAGAGGAAGTCAACTGGGGTTACGGCATCTGGTATCATATTTACGACTATTGCCTTGGCATGCCGGCCAATTGGGGCATCCACCATCTGGATATTGCGCAGTGGGGTAATGGAACCGAGCTGACGGGGCCGGTGGAGATAGAAGGCAGCGGTGTATTCCCACAAGAAGGGATGACAAACTGCCTGCTGACGTGGGACGTGCGAATGGAGTACGCAAATGGTGTAACGATGCACTTTGCTGATAATGCAAAGATCGAGCAGGGTATCAAATTTGAGGGTACAGATGGGTGGGTTTTTGTGCGGCGAGGTAATTACATCGAGGCCAATCCAAAATCCCTACTGAAATCTCGCATCGGACCGAATGAAATTCATCTTACCAAAAGCAGTGGATCTCATCGCAATTTTCTGGATGCGGTCAAGACGAGAGGCAAAACGATAAGCCCGATTGAAGAGGCGATCCGCTCGGATACGTTAACCCATCTGAATGATATAGTCACGAGGCTCGGGCGCAAGCTGCGCTGGGACCCGGAGAAGGAGGAGTTTGTCAACGACTCAGAGGCAAACCGGATGCTGAAACGCGCGATGCGAAGTCCGTGGCATTTGTAGAAGTTTTTGTATGAGGTAATTAACCAATGAGACGAGAGCCAGTTATTAATCGGCGGCAGTTCCTTAAGAAAGCAACCACTGCTGCCACGAGTGCGGTGATGTTTCCGTATATTGTTTCTTCTTCGGCTCTGGGCAAGGCCGGCAGCGTATTGCCGAGCAACCGTGTTACTATGGGCTGTATTGGCGTTGGCTGGCAAGGCGGCATCAATATGGAGACGTTCCTGTGGCATAAGGATTGTCGGATTATAGCAGTTTGCGACGTGGACAAAAATCATCTGCAAGAGGCAGTCAATATTGTAAACGGCCGCTACAAAAACAAGGACTGTGCAACGTACAGTGATTTTCGTGAGCTGCTGGCCCGTGATGATATCGATGCTGTCTCGATTGGTTTGCCGGACCATTGGCATGCAGTTCCGGCCGTTGCCGCGGCAAAGTCGGGCAAGGATATTTTCGGCGAAAAGCCTCTCTCGCATAATCTGAAAGAAGGCCGCGCTATTTGCGATGCGGTCAAGCATTACGGTCGTATATGGCAGACGGGCAGTTGGCAACGGTCGGAGGCTAACTTCCATCGGGCGTGCGAGTTGGTAATTAACGGCCGTATAGGCAAGGTACACACTGTTGAGGTTGGGCTTTATCCCGGGCACACCGACTTCGAAGGAACCGGGGGTCAGGAACAAATGGGTCCGGCCCCTACAGAACTGGATTACGATTTCTGGCTTGGGCCGGCGCCGGTCGAGCCTTACTGTCCGGCACGCGTGCATAAGAACTGGCGATGGCATCTGGACTACGGCGGCGGCCAGCTGATGGACTGGGTCGGGCACCATGTTGATATTGCGCACTGGGGCCTTGGCTTCGACTACGACGGGCCTTATGAAATCAAGGGTCATGGCGAGTATCCCAAAGACGGTCTGTGGAACACGGCGACAAGATATCGTCTGACAGCCAGGTATCCCAAGGGGATTACGATGATTATCGCCGGCGGGCACGAAGAAATCCGCGGCGGAACAAAGTGGATTGGTGAAGATGGGTGGGTCTGGGTGGACCGCGGTGCAATAGATGCCAAACCAAAAGCATTACTCAAGGAGAAGATTGGGCCGGATGAAATACGGCTTTTCCGCTCGCCGGGTCATTGGCGCAATTTCCTGGATTGTGTCAAGAGCCGCAAGACCACCCTGACACCGTGTGAGGTTGCGCACCGGTCGGCAACACCGGGACACCTTGGACAGATTGCTATGCTGCTGGGTCGCAAGATACGGTTTAATCCTGAGACTGAAGAGATAATTGGCGACGCGACTGCGACAAGGATGCTCGGCAGGCCGATGCGCAGTCCGTGGCATGTGTAATAAAAAGCGAAAAGGTTTTTTTCATTGGAAGGGTAAAGTTATGAACCGCTGGGCAAGAGTTTCAATCGTCTTATTGATTTTCGTTTTGTGTTTTGGTTTGGCGGGTAAGGTGTCATCAGCATCGAAGGAGGCGCCATCCATCAAGGCGCTGATTGTAACCGGACAAAGCAACCCGTGGCACACGTGGGAATTGAGCAGTCCAATTTTTAAGCAGATATTGGAGCAGACGGGACTGTTCAAAGTTGATACGGCCATAAGTCCGCCGGGTGATGAGGGGATAGAGGATTATTCACCTGAGTTTGGCGATTACGACGTGGTTGTGCTTGACTATGATGGGTACAACAGGAAAGGCTGGTCGCAGGAGACTAAAGAGGCGTTTGTCAAATACGTCAGGTCGGGCGGCGGGGTTGTCGTTTATCACGGCGCGAACAACTCATTTCCCAAGTGGAAGCAATACAATGAGATAATCGGCGTAGGTGGATGGGGCGGCAGAGATGAGAAGTCCGGTCCTATGGTCCGGTGGCGGAACGGCAAGGCTGTGCTGGATTACTCGCCGGGTGATGCGGGTTCGCATGGGCCGGCGCATGCGTTTGAGATTGTAAGCCGGGCGAAGGACCATCCGGTTATGCGGGGCCTGCCTAAGAGGTGGATGCATGCGAAGGACGAGCTTTACGGTGAGCTTCGCGGCCCGGCCAAGAATCTGACCGTGCTGGCAACGGCGTATTCGGACCCTGCAAAAGATGGGACGGGCGAGCATGAGCCTATGCTGTTTACGGTTGACTACGGCAAGGGAAGGGTCTTTCATACGACGCTCGGCCATGCGAGAGAGCTGCCACTGCCTGCGCTGGAATGCGTGGGCTTTATAGTGACATTTCAACGAGGCACCGAGTGGGCGGCTACGGGCAAGGTCACGCAGAAAGTTCCTGAAGATTTCCCGACGGCGGATGAGGTTCGAAGCTGGAGGAACTACAGGCCACCGAGGTCGGTGAAGGAACTTCTTGGGGAAATTTCCACATACGAATATGGGCAAAGCCGGGAAAATCTTACTGAGCTGAGTGATATTATTCGCAGATCGTATGAAAAGCCGCAGGAGCTAAGACAAATAGAGAAGAAGCTGGTTAAGTTTCTTGGGTCTGATGCGACCCTGGCGGGCAAGCAGTTTGTATGTAAGCAGTTGAGCATAATCGGGACTGAGCAGGCCGTGCCCACTCTGGCCAAGATGTTGACGGACGAGAAGACTTCGGATATGGCCAGGTATGCGCTTGAGCGGATACCCGGTGGAGCCGTTGACAAGGCGCTGGTGAAGGCCCTGGGCAAAACAAAGGGCAAGGTGAAGGTTGGCATAATCAACTCTCTTGGCGAAAGGGGCGCGAAGCAAGCAACAGATTCATTGAGCAAGCTGCTGAAGGATAAGGATGAGGAGGTAGTACGCGCGGCTGCTGCGGCGCTGGGTAAGATTGGGGGCGAGCCAGCGGCCGGAGCACTCGGGAAAGCCCTGAAGCAGGCTTCGGGTGATTTGCGCATAGTCGTAGCGGATGCGTATTTAGCGTGTGCCGATAAGTTAGCGGCCGGCGGTGATAAAGATGCGGCAATGGCGATTTATAAGAAATTGTACAAGTCAGATGAACCGGTGCGGATTCGTTCCGGCGCGCTGGCGGGTATGGTTGCTGCGGCGCCGGATGATGCAAGCAAGGTTGTAATAGACGCCATTTCAGGTGGTGAGCGTGAAATTCAGTCTGTGGCTATCGGGCTTGTGAGGGAAGTTCCGGGGACGAAAATAATAAAGGCCAGCGCAGCCAAATTGCCAAAACTTGCAGTAGAGCAGCAGGTTCAGCTGCTGTCGGCGCTGGCCGACCGGGGTGACCGTGCCGCTTTGGGGGCGGTTGTGAAGGCTACTGAAAGCAAAGAAGAATCGGTGCGGATTGCAGCTTTGAATGCGCTGGGGAAACTGGGTGAGGCGTCAACGGTTGATTTACTGGCGCGTGTTGCAACTTCCAAGAAGGGCGCGGAACGACAAGCGGCCCGGGACAGCCTCTATCGACTTCGCGACCCGGCGACAGATGAGAGGATTCTGGATGGTATCGACAAGGCCGGGGCCAAGGTCAAAGTTGAACTGGTTCGCAGTGTCGGTCAGCGGCAAATTGTTGGTGGTGTGGATAAGCTGCTAAAGACCGCACGCGACACAGATGGCAATGTGAGGAAGGAATCGGTTAAGGCTTTAAGAGAGGTCGCCGGGCCGGAGTACGTCCCGGCTTTATTAGAGTTGTTGAAAGATGCCGAGAACGACACTGAATTAAAAGCGATTGAAAAAACTATTGTCTCTGCTTCGGGTAAATCAGCGGTCAGGGACGCAGGCGCTGTTATGACTGCGATCGATTCTGCTGAAGACATTCAGGTTCGATGCTCACTGCTGAGGGTCCTCGGGGGAATTGGTGACGAAGATAGTCTTGAGATATTGCGGGAGGCCCTGGAGGACGAAGATATGGAAGTGCGGACAGCAGCCGTTCGGGCGTTGAGCGACTGGCCTGATGGTGAACTGGCGGAGGAACTTTTGGAAATGGCAGAAGAAAGTGAAGACGAGAAACTTAGGACTCTGGCACTTCGAGGGTGCATACGTCTGATTGGACTTGAAAGCGAGCGTCCGGCGGAAGAGACGCTTGAATTGTACAAGCAGGCGATGGAGTTAGCGCCAAGTGTTAGTGAAAAGAAGCTGGTATTGTCGGGGGTGGCCGATGTCGAGGCCTTTGGCGCGCTTTATCTGGCGTATGAGCACCTCGACGATGAAGAGCTGCGGGAGGAAGCGGCGGCGGCTATGGTTGAGATTGCGATGGAAACGGCTGAGACGCATCCTCAGCAAACACGCATACTGCTGCGGGAGGTTATTCGGCTTTCAGAGAATGAGTCAGTGCGTGAGTGGGCGCAGGAGATAATGAAAGAGATGGAGTGATTTTACAGATTTAGGAATGAAAATTCGTGTCAAAGACAAAAGGCTGGAGTGGTCTGGTCGCTGTAGGGCTCGTCATTCTTAGGTGTATTGAGTTAGAGTAAAAGTAATTATTTTGCATTAAGGGATACTGTGATGAAAGAAAGAAATAAAGTTAGAGAAATCTCCCGGCGGGAATTTATGGGTGGCGCGGCTGCGGCAGCTATGGCGTTTACTATTGTTCCCCGGCATGTTTTGGGAGGCGCCGGTGATACGCCGCCGAGCGAAAAACTTAACGTAGCCGGTGTAGGCGTTGGTGGTATGGGGGCCAGTAACATTGATGCTATAGCAGGTTACAGCAAAGAAAACGATGTTGTAACTATGTCCGGGGAAAATATTGTGGCATTGTGCGATGTGGATGAGAAATATGCCGGACCGGTCTTCGATCGCTATCCCAAAGCCAAGAAATACAGGGATTTCCGCAGGATGCTGGAAAAGCAGAAGGACATTGACGCGGTGGTGATAGCGACACCGGACCACACGCACGCAGTAGTAGCCATGGCGGCGATGCAGATGGGAAAGCACGTGTACGTGCAGAAACCGCTGACGCATTCCGTATATGAGGCGCGCGCGCTGACGGAGGCGGCCCACAAATACAAGGTTGCTACGCAGATGGGAAACCAGGGTCATTCCGGCGAGGGAGCCCGGCTGATATGTGAATGGATATGGGACGGCGCAATAGGTCCGGTTCGTGAGGTTCATTGCTGGACCAACAGGCCCGTCTGGCCCCAGGGCATAGGCAGGCCCAAAGATATGCCGCCGGTGCCCTCGACGCTGGACTGGGACTTGTGGCTCGGCCCGGCGCCATTTAGGCCATACCATTCTACTTATTTGCCGTTCAATTGGCGAGCGTGGCTGGATTTTGGGACGGGAGCGTTAGGTGATATGGCATGTCACATAATGGACCCCTCTTTCTGGGCTCTTAAACTGCGCTATCCGGTCAGCGTGGAGGCGAGCCATTCCTATGATGTGCGTGAGATGTGGAAGAGATGGGAGAACAAGGAGACCTACCCGAGGGCCTCGGTAGTGCGTTACAAATTCCCTGCTCGCGGTGACATGCCGGCGGTTAAGCTGACGTGGTATGACGGGGGGATGCTGCCTCCTCGGCCGGAAGAACTGGAGCAGGGGCGGGAATTGCCCGAAAGCGGAACGATATTCGTGGGCGACAAAGGCAAAATCATGTGCGAAACCTATGGCGAAAGTCCAAGACTGATACCTGAGGCGAAGATGAAAGAATACAAGCGTCCGCCAAAAACTCTTCCGAGGATACACGGGGGTGCTGATGGTCACGAGCAAAACTGGGTTGATGCCTGCAAGGGCGGCAAGCCGGCGAGCTCGAACTTCGACCATTCGGGACCTCTGACCGAATCGGTTGTGATGGGCAATCTTGCCATGCTTAATCCGGGCAAGATGTTGGAATGGGACGGAGAAAACATGAGGGTCACCAACCTGCCTGAGGCGAATGAGCACGTGCACCGTGAATATCGTGAAGGATGGACTTTGTAGTAGTGATTAAAATTGATTAAATATAATCAGGAGATGTAAGATGTATAAGACAACAATAATATCTGTGGTTCTTTTTGTGGGAATGGTAATGTTTTCGAATTCTTTTGCGGGTTCTGAGATGCTGCCGACGAACAGTCATCCGACGACAGATGCTTATGACGGGTGGAGGCTTGGCATTCAGGCGTGGACATTTAATCGGTTCACGCTTTACGAAGCGATAGACAAAACAGCGTCGCTGGGTTTGGACTGGATAGAGGCGTATCCGCATGGTCAGAAGCTGAGCAAGGACAAGCCAAATATTGTTTTTGGTCACGAGATGCCGGTGGAGATAAGGGAGGAAGTTAAACAGAAGCTGGCAGATTCAGGCGTGAAGCTGGTCAATTATGGCGTGGTGAGCCTGCCGAACGATGAGGCCGAGTGCCGGAAGGTATTTGAGTTCGCGAGGGAGATGGGTATTAAGACTCTTGTGTCGGAGCCGCCGGCCGAAGCGTTTGAGATGCTCGACAGGTTGTGCCGGGAGTACAAAGTCAGTGTGGCGATTCACAACCATCCCAAGCCGTCGGGCTATTGGAATCCGGATACGGTATTGGGAGTATGTAAAGGACGAAGCAAGTGGATAGGCGCGTGTGCGGATACGGGTCACTGGATGCGCTCGGGTGTTAATGCGGTCGAGACGCTGAAAAAACTCGAAGGTCGGATTATCAGCCTGCATTTTAAGGACATCAATGAATTCGGCAAGCGCAAGGCCCATGATGTGGTATGGGGGACAGGTGTAGGTGACGTCAAGGCGATGCTGGCAGAGCTGCACCGCCAGAATTTCAAGGGCATGTTTTCAATTGAGTATGAACATAACTGGGAGAAATCACTACCGGAAATAAGGCGGTGTGTGCAGTACTTTGACAAAGTTGCGAGCGAGTTGAAGCCGACCGGCTGGCGTGATTTACTGGCGGATGACCTGTCGAACTGCATATTTAAGCGAGGCAGTTGGGTAATGGAGGATGGCGTGCTGGCTCGTAAGGGCGGTGGTGATATCTGGACAAAAGAAACATTCGGTGATTTTGTCCTGGACCTGGAATTTAAGACGGCGAAGGGGGCCAACAGCGGTGTGTTTCTTAGGACCGGCGACATTGCCGATTTCGTACAAACCGGTATTGAGGTGCAGATACTTGACTACGACGGTAAAGACTCAGCGAAGAGCAGGGGTGCCTGCGGAGCGATTTATCACTGTCTGGCGCCCAAGAAAGACGTGGTGAAGAAGACCGGAGAATGGAACCATTACACCATAACCTGCAAGGCCAACAAGATATACGTAGTTTTGAACGGCGAGCAGATAATCGATATGGATTTGGATTTATGGACCGAGGCACATAAAAACCCGGACGGTACGAAGAACAAGTTCAGAACCGCTTTTAAAGACATGCCCCGGGAAGGCCATATAGGTCTACAGGACCACGGCGACCCGGTGTGGTTTCGGAATGTAAAGATAAAGCCTCTATGCAAGTAGCCGCTTATCAACATAGGCTTGTAGGCCGGGCGGCAATCACATATAATGCCAAGATGTATGTGTTTGAATAGCTTGGCAATCAGCTTGTTTGATTGATGAAGTTGACAGGGACACAATGAATAATCAGAAAAACAGAAAAGAAATAGACAGGCGCAGTTTTCTTCGTTCCACGGCAGCGATGGGTGCCGGTGTTGTTTTGGCTCCGAAATCTTTTGGTCAGGCAGCAGGTTCCGGACCAGATGATATAAACGTGGCCTTACTGGGCGCCGGTGCCCAGGGTCAGGTCCTGCTGAACGCCTGTTTGAAGATTCCGGGCGTTCGTTTCAAGGCGGTTTGTGACATCTGGACGGCCTACAATCAGAAGCGCGCATCGCGTCTGCTGAAGAAATACCGCCACGAGCACAATACCTACGTGGACTACCAGGAGATGCTCGACAAGGAAAAGGACCTTGATGCCGTGCTCATTGCCACGCCTGATTTCCGGCACGCCGAGCATACGGTGGCGTGTCTCAAGGCGGGGCTGCACGTCTATTGCGAAAAGGAGATGTCCAACACTCTCGAAGACGCCCGTAAGATGGTTCAGGCGGCGAAGGAGACGGGCAAGCTTCTGCAGATTGGCCATCAGCGGCGGAGCAATCCGCGTTATATTCACTGCTATGAAAAGCTCATAAAGGAGGCAAAGATTCTCGGCCGGATAACCACCGTCAACGGACAGTGGAACCGCGCTGCCCGACCGGACCTCGGTTCGCCCGAGAAATACGCCATCGACCAGAGCACGCTTGAAAAGTATGGTTTTAAATCTATGCACCAGTTTCGAAACTGGCGGTGGTATAAAGGGCTCGGAGGCGGGCCAATAGTTGACCTTGGCTCGCACCAGATTGACATTTATAACTGGTTCCTCGAATCAAATCCGAAATCCGTGATGGCCAGCGGCGGTACGGACTACTATGATAAAAAGACGCACGAATGGTATGATAATGTGATGGCCATTTATGAATACAGAACCTCCCTAGGGATCGTCAGAGCATTTTATCAAACCATAACCACCAACAGCAGCCAGGGATACTTCGAGACCTTCATGGGGAACCAGGGGACGCTGGTAATATCAGAATCCGCGGCCCGAGGCGCCGTTTATCGCGAGCCGTCGGCTCCCGAGTGGGACAAATGGGTAAAGGGGGGCATTCTAAACGAGCCTGCCAAGCCGGCCGAAGAGGAAAAACCGGAGGCTGGTGCGGTTCTTGACGTGCGTGAGACTATGGCGCCGCCGGCCTATGAACTTGCGGTGAAAATGGATAAACTGTACCACCAGCCTCATTTGGAGAACTTCTTTGATGCCATCCGCGGCAGGGCCAAACTCAACTGCCCGGCCGACGTCGGGTACGAAACGGCGGTTACGGTGTTGAAGGTAAACGAAGCGGTGGAAGCGGCCTGCAGACTTGACTTTAAACCGGAGGAGCTTAAAGTTTAGATTCAGGTTAAAGGTAGCCAGTTTGCACGATGGCTTTATTAAGTGTATACTGCGAAAAGGATTGAGCATATATTGAGAAAAGGATTTTTAATAACCGGGGTTTGTTGGCTGCTGTTATTGGCCGGTTACGGTGCCGCTGATACCGGGCAGAGCCTTCTGGGTGATTCTGATGACGGCAGCCGGGCAGTTCCTGTTCATTTCATACCGCTAATTGATGAGGAAGGCGAAAAAATAACACCTGATGATGACCCCCTTCTTCCTTTTTCGACGCGCAAGACGTGCGGTTTTTGCCACGACTATAAGAAGATAAGCGGGGGCTGGCATTTTAACGCAGCTGAGCCGAATGTCGCTGCTGGTCGGGCGGGACAGCCTTGGGTACTTGTCGACGCAGGTAGCGGTACGCATATACCTCTTTCGTATCGTTCTTGGCCGCGAGCTTTCAGACCTGAGCAACTTGGCCTGACACCGTGGCAGTTTGTTCAGCTGTTCGGCAGGCATATGCCCGGCGGGGTGGGTGAAGATATAAATGCAGAGACTATTGACCTCGAAGCCCGTTGGATGGTCTCGGGAGAGTTAGAGATAAACTGTCTTAGCTGCCATGATGCCGACCCTGCCCACGACCAGGCTGAGTACGCTGTCCAGATAGCACGTCAGAATTTTCGCTGGGCTGCCGCCGCTACCTGCGGGTTTGCATCGGTGAGCGGTTCAGCGAAGCGCATGCCCGACACATACGACCCTTTGATGCCGGAGCCGCTGGATGACCCTAAGTTGATTCCACCCAACATTACGTATCGTAAGGACGCATTTGACCACAGGCGGCAGGTTTTCTTTGACCTTGTCACCGAGATTCCTTCCGAAAGGTGTTATTTCTGTCATTCCAACAAAATACTGACCGAAGCCGAAACATGGGCTACTGATGAAGATGTACATTTGGCGGCGGGACTGACCTGTGTCGACTGCCACCGCAACGGTCTTGACCACAACATTACGCGGGGTTACGAACAAGAGTCATCTGTCTCGGCGAATCCATTAGCGGGCGCATTGTCGTGTGCAGGCTGCCACGAGGAAGGACGTTTGGGTGCGCCGGTGCCGAGCCATCCGGGCATTCCGCTTATTCATTTTGATAAGCTCACCTGTACCGCATGCCATAGTGGCCCCTGGCCTGACCAAAAAACCCATCGGGTAAAGACCGCCCGGGCGCATGGTCTGGGCACCCATATTGGCAAAGCCAAAGACGAGGTACTTCCGCATATTATATCGCCGGTTTTTGCTGAACAGCAGGATGGCAGAATTGCGCCTCATAATCTGATTTGGCCTGCATTCTGGGGTGGCCTGAAAGGCGAAAAGGTTGAGCCGATTGCCATCGAAATTGTCAGGCAGGGGGCCGAAATGATTGCCGGTAAAGCCCTTCCACGTTCCGGTGGTTGGCCGTCCTTAAGCAGGGAAAGAATCGCGGAAGATTTAGTTTTCGCATCAAGTTCAGGAGCGGTAGAGGGGCAGGCTGTTTACATTTGCGGCGGCAAGCTCTACCGGCTCGATGGTTCAGGTCAACTTATCGAAGAAGAGCATGCGGCAGCAAAACCTTACCTTTGGCCCATTGGCCACGACGTCCGCCCGGCCGCTCAGTCATTAGGCAGTAACAGATGTGAAGACTGCCACGCTACAAATTCGGCGTTCTTTTTCGGCGATGTTGAGGTCGATTCGCCCGTTGCCTCCGAGCAAGGTTCTACTAAAAAGATGGTTGAGTTCCAGGGTCTTGACCCTGTCTATACCAAGGCTTTTGCATTCTCGTTCGTGTTCCGTCCATGGTTGAAAGTTGTCGCACTTGGCTCATGTGCGATTTTAGGTGCGGTTCTTCTGTTGTATGGGTTGAAAGCATTAGCGTGTTTAGCCAGAGTGCTGGCTGGTAAGGATTAGCGTGTTGTAACCGGGCCGATAGTATGTTTCGTACAGTTTCTATAATAGTATTTCTCGTCGTCCTCGGCTTTATCTGTGTGCATTGTGTAGTTTCAGCGGTGGTTAAAGGATATCGATGGCGGCCGATAGATATCGTCAGGACGCTAATTCGTCTTTTCACACTGGTTTTCCTGGAGCAGAAGCTGAATTTCGTCGGCGTTTTGAGAAAACTGGTCTATCTTTTGGCACTGCTTTGTTTCATAGTCCTTGTGATCACCGGTTTTTATCCAGTTGTGTTTTTGGGCGAACACCTTTCGGGTTATTTGTTGATGGTACACGCCACCTTTGCACCGGTTTTAGCGGGGTGTTTGGCGGTATTGGCCTTGATGTGGGCGGACAACTGTCGATTTGAAAAAAATGATTGGCCATGGCTGCAGAAACTTCTTCACGGTCAAGCCGCAGCCAAACCTGCCGGTGCAAAGTGCCAGCTCGGGCAGAAGATATGTTTCTGGCTGATTATCCTTCTGGCCCTGCCGGTAATCCTGTCGATTGTTTTGGGAATGTTGCCGCTTTTCGGGACTGACGGGCAGGAATTTCTTTTGAATCTGCACCGTTACAGTACGCTGCTGCTGGCGGCGGCTGCAATGTTGCATACGTACTTAATAATCCGGACCCAAATGGCGAAGTAGTAACCAATTGGTTTTATTGAGGATGTTCTAAGATTCTTCAAAATGGAATTTGTTGAAAGGAGTGAAAAATGGAGAAAGTTGTAGCTTTATTGTGTGTCTTTGGATTGGGTATGTGCTTCTCACTGCTCGGGTCAATCAGTGTTAAGCTGATGCCGCGCCTGAAAATCGACAAGGGCAGGTTTGGCACGCTTATTATGGCCTTTATGGGGATGTGTCTGGTTGCGTCGCTGATTATGGGTGTGGTGGTAGACAAGCTGGGTTATAAACCCGTGGCCATCTTCGGCTTTATCGTGACGGCGGGGTGTATCTTCGCGCTCTCCCGCGGCACGACCTATTGGGCGGTGGTCATCCCCTGTCTGGTGCTGGGCTTTGGCGCGATGGCCCTGAATACTGCGGGCAACACGCTTATTCCGGTGGTTCTGTTCGGGGGCGAGAATCCGGCGGCGGCCAGTAACTTGGGTAACGTGTTCTTCGGATTGGGGCTTTTTCTTACCCCCCTGATTGTGAGTTTCCTTTTCCGCAAGACCTCTTACGAGAACGCCGTTTCGGCACTGGCTGTGATTGTACTGATACCGGTGGTTTTCGCCCTTATAGCGAAGTATCCCGACGTCCAGGCTGGTTTTTTGACTATTGGCGATGCTGTCGGGCTGCTTGGCAAGCCGGCTGTCTTAATTGCCGCGCTGGTTCTTTTCTTCTATATCGCGATGGAGGCGTCATTCTGTAACTGGATTGCGCCTTATGGCAAAGAGATTATCAGCAAGGACTTTCCTGAGATGGCGGGGGACGTGGTGGATGCTGCAGCACAGCGGATGCTGTCGGTATTTGCCGTGGCGATGATGGTCGGTCGGCTCGTAGCCAGCCAGATTCAGTTTATCACAGTACACGGCGACCTTATTATCGCCGGAGCTGCTTTAGTAGCCGGACTGGTAATCTTGGCGATGACAAAGAGCGGCGCGATTTGGACGAGTGCACTGGTTGCGTGTGCGGGACTGGCTTTCGCTCCGTGCTTTCCGACGACGGTTGGAGTTACGTTCGCGAAGTTCGAGCCGGCGGTTTACGGCAGCGTGTTCGGGATAATCTTTGCGGTAGGATTGCTCGGTGCGGTGATTGTTCCCAAGGCAATCGGTAATTACGCAAAAGGCTCTTCGGTTCAGAAAAGCCTGAAGCTGCTGGTTCCGGTTTGTGTAGCGCTGATTGTCCTGGCGCTGATTTTGGGCAAGCTTTAGAACTTGACCGGAATAGCTGAGTTGTCCCCGACACACGAGACGTTTTGAGAGCGCCAGACTACTGACTGGTTAGTAAATTGTCTTTTTGGGCAGGGGCCGGTGGGTTCCTGCCCTTTTGTGCTAATGGCGGGCGCATTTGGGGAGCATTTGACAGCACCGTTCAAATATATTAGAATATTGGGGGTAAATTGAGCACCATATGCCAGAGCGACTTGGAAAATCGGCTATTTCGTAAATTAGATGGAATTTTTGAGGTCAAAAGTAAATTATGAAAGAAGGTTTTAACTCAACTGTGAAGATTTATGTTGTGGTGTTGTTGGCGGCGTGTTTGCTCTTTGTTCCATCCTGCAAAGAGTCTTCCGATGAGAGTTCGTCCGGGCAGACAGAACAGGCAGAACAGCAGGTTACAGAGACGTCCAAGGACCAGACCGTAGAAGTGAGTACAGGCACTGGCGAATTGGTGCCTCTGGATATTAAGCTGCCCAGGCCGATGTTTGTGGGCACGCCCCAGAATATCCGGGTGCCCAACCTTGAAAAACCGCTGGGCAAGCCGCGTCCGGCTTTTCTGGCTCCGGCCGGAACAGAAAATGTAGCACTGGGCAAACCGGTGGCCAGCAGCGATGAAGAGCCTATCATCGGCGAGATTGAAATGATAACCGACGGGGACAAGGAAGCGGCCGATGGCAGCTACGTTGAGTTAGGGCCTTTTCTACAGGATGTCATCATCGACCTCGGAGCCGAGCATGATATATACGCCATTTTGTTATGGCACTTCCACAAACAGGCCCGGGTCTATTTTGACGTGGTGGTACAGGCCGGCGATGACGCTGACTTTATTACGAATGTCAGGACTGTATTTAATAATGACCACGACAATTCAGCCGGTCTGGGTATTGGTTCGGATATGCACTATGTTGAGACCTCCGAAGGCAAACTTATCGATGCCAAGGGCGTTCGGGCCCGTTATGTCCGGCTGTACAGCAACGGCAACAGCAGCAATGAACTGAACCACTATATAGAGGTGGAAGTTTTCGGCAAACCCGCGATATGATATGGCCAAAGAAATGCTGCGTTCTCATTTTGGTCGTTACGATTGTCGCAGTGGCGCTGCGCCTGCCGCGATTAGGCCAGCGTCCGATGCACGGTGACGAAGCGGTTAACGCAGTCAAGTTTGGCAGTCTTCTGGAGGAGGGCTTCTATCACTACGACCGCCACGAATACCATGGCCCCACACTTAATTATCTTACTCTAATACCGGCCTGGCTCAGCGGCACGCATAAATTCAAAGACCTTAACGAGTTTATTTTGCGCATTGTGCCGGTGTTTTGCGGTGTTTTGGTTGTGTTGATGACGTTGCTGCTGGTTGATGGTGTCGGCTGGGTAGCTGTGATTGCGGCTATGGGACTTGTTGCTGTGTCACCGGGGTTTGTTTTTTACAGCCGCTATTACATTCACGAAATGCTATTGGTCTTTTTCACATTTGGAGTGATTGCCTGTGGGTATCGCTATACACAGGGTAAAAAGACCACATGGGCTTTATTAGCCGGAGTTTTCTTGGGACTGATGCACGCTACCAAGGAAACCTGTATCATTGCCTTTGGCTCAATGTTTTTAGCTCTTATTCTTACCACAATTATGCGTCGCAATCAGGAAGGTTTGATTGCCAGTATAAAAGAACAGATTAAACTTCGGCATCTAATCGCAGCTTTGATGACTGCGGTGATAGTTTCGGTGCTATTTTACTCATCATTTTTTGCCAATTCCAAAGGGATAGCGGATTCGGTACTGGCCTATACGACATATTTTCAGCGGTCTTATCAAAATCAATTGCATATTCATCCGTGGTATTACTATCTCGATATACTGACCTGGATGGAAGGCTTTGAGAAAGTGACATGGAATGAAGATATTATTGTTGTGTTGGCCGGGCTCGGTTTGATAGTAGCAATGGCGAAAAGGCACAGCTGGCCCTTTGATTCTTCTCTGCTTCGGTTCATCGGCCTTTACACGCTCATCATGACGGTTGTATATTCTGCAATTCCCTACAAAACTCCCTGGTCTATGCTGGGATTTCTGCACGGTATGATTCTGCTGGCCGGTGTTGCAGTCGCGGTTCTGATAGAGATTTCAGTCGACTGGTGGCAAAAGCTGCTTTTAGGCCTTATCCTTGTTCTGTGCTTTATAATGCAGCCGGCCCAGGCATATTTAGGCAGCTATCATTACTACGCGGCCCCGTCAAATCCTTACGTCTATGCTCATCCTGTTACTGATGTTTTTGAGATAACCAAGCGAATCGAGGAAATCGCTCACGCCCATCCAGATGGCCGCAATATGTACATTCAGGTTATCTGCCCGGAGGATGATTACTGGCCCCTTCCGTGGTATCTGCGCGGCTTTGCCAATGTCGGCTGGTGGAGCGAGGTGGATGAAGATGTGCCGTCTGCACCCGTCATCATCGCTTCGCCAGGCGCTGAGCCTGCGCTTTTGAAGAAGTTATATGAACTGCCCCCTCCGGGCCAAAAGAATCTGTATGTACCTCTTTTTGATTCGTATATGGAATTACGTCCACAGGTGGAACTGCGCGGATTTGTAACAAAAGACTTATGGGACAGCTACCAGCAACATCAGTCGCGGCCGCTATTACCAAAAGGCGATAGGTGACAGAATGGCCCGGATCCAACCAGAAGCTCACCTTGTCACCAGCAATTGGGATTCGATTGAGGGGGTGCAGAGGTTTTCGCACGAGGCCATGGCGACCACTTTCGAGATATTCGTCCTGCATCCTGATAGCCGCTACGCTGAACAAGCGGCCTGGGCCACCTTCGATGAACTTGACCGGCTGGAAGGGGAACTTAGTAGATTCATCGAAAACAGCGACATCTCCCAAATCAACAACCTTACCGCAAACGAGTCTTTGACGGTTGGAGCCGATACGTTCGAATGTCTTGAGCTTTGTACTCGTTTGTATGCCGAGACCAACGGAGCTTTTGATATTACTATTGGTTATCTGATGGATTGCTGGCTTGATGAGGATAAAACACTGCGCAGGCCATCCGACGAGCAGCTCGACATCGCCCGTAGACATACAGGTATGAGCCTTCTTGAACTGGATGAGGCAGAAGTGGCGGTACGACTTCTTGGCGAGACCGTTAAGGTTGACCTCGGCGGCATCGGCAAGGGATACGCGGTCGACAAAATGGCCGCGCTGCTTAGCGAATGGAGTATTGATACCGCCCTGATTCACGGGGGCTACAGCTCGGTCACGGCCCTCGGCTCACCAGCCGGAGCAAAAGGCTGGCCGGTTACGCTTAGCAATCCCGGCAATCGCAAACATACGTTGGCGCATCAGTATCTGCGGGACCGGGCCTTGAGCGGCTCAGGTCTGCAGAAAGGCGAGCATATTATCGACCCGCGGACGGGTCGGCCGGTCGAGGATAACCGTGCTGCCTGGGCCTGTGCAGGCGCTGCTGCGACGTCCGACGCCCTTTCAACCGCCTTTATGGTCATGTCGCCGGATGAAGTAAGGCAATACTGCCTGAGCCATTCAGACGCTCTTGCAATGGTCATAGCCGGAGAGCAGGATACAAGGGCTGGAGAGGACAAGATTTTACGCTGCGGTCCATGGAGGCAATATTTGTAGTTGGCGGAGTGGCCGGGCCCGGGTCAGTTTTGAGAGTCTTTATTCAACTTATTCAGCCGGGCCGTTAGTTGTTGGATTCGTTTGTTTAGCCGGACTGCTGCTTCCGAATTTCGCTGTCGGATGGTCCGCAGCTCCCGTGTGGCCAGAGCGAGCTTATCCTGAACGGTTTTTAGCTCGGCTTTGGATTTGTCCAGTTCTCTTTGTAGGCGGGTAGCTTCTGTGCTGGATTCGCTCACTTCATTTCGTAAACGTCCGACTTCTGCTCTGGATTTGCCCAGCTCGGTTCGAACGTTCTCGGTTTCCTGCCTGGCTTGCGTCAGTTCATTTCGGGCCGTTTGCAGTTCAGCTCTGGATTTGTCCAGGTTACTTTGGAAAAGTCCTGCTTGTGCACTGGAATTGCTCAGTTCGGCCTGGAGGTTTTCGAGGTGCCGGCCGGATTGTGTGCTGTCGTCGAATAGTCTTTGGATACTTGCGTGGGCCTCGTCAAGCCTGGCAAGTTGAGTTCGCCGGTTCACCAGGAGCGAGATATTGGCAACCACGGCCATAAAGAGAAATCCCAGTGAAAGAACCGCGGTAGTCTGCCAGATGCGTTTGGACCTGGCTTGTGCGGTCAGGATGCCGAGCTGGAACCCATCGTCCTGTGGGATTTGTGACGATTCGTATTTTTCTTGAGTATCATCAACTACTCCCGGGCGCCCATTTGGCAGTTCAAATATTTCCATATTAGGTGGCTGGACCGGTGGCAGAGGTCTTGCCTGTGCAACTTTATTGGGCGCTGCCATTGGCTTATTTGTAGTTTTGCCGGCACCGGGGGTCCTTGTTCGGGCCGGCCCGGACTGGCTGGCGTCATTGGTTGACCTCGCCGATTGGGCCGTGGCCGGCGGCGTTTTAGCACATGTGTTCTGGCTTGGTTCAGATGCGCGGTCGGCTCGGCCGGCTGCGTCATTGAGGGCCTTCCTCTGCTTTTCTGTAATCTTGGAGGCGTTATCAAACATCTTTTTAATTAAGTGAGATATCGCCCCGTCTTTGGCAGGTTGATTGCTTGACTCCGCGGGTTCTTCAGGGGCTGCCATCCTTGGTTTTTTTTGCGAAATCGACTTTTCAGAAGCTACCCTTTGCATCAATTCGGATATCTTTTGGGCACGGGTGTTTTTGTCAGTAGGCCGGGCCGGTTCTTCGGCGGTTTCAGACAGGCAAAGATACGGGCTGATTGGCACATTGACAACGAACGTCTTGCCTTTGTATGTCCTTAGCTGGACAATACCCAGTTTTCCACACTCCTCGACGAGGCTTGTGGACAGGCCCTCACGGGCTGCGTACTCATCGATTGGGACAAGCGATTTATTAAGCTGCAAACTGGGCGCTGTTTGCCGGGAAGTTCTGTTGTTTGTGTCTGTTGTCATCTTTAATTCCTGTTACGTACAGTTGGCGCCGGTAATAATGTGTAATTTCGGCCTTTTGGAACAATCTTCTTGAATAATAGGCGTGTATAACCAGCAATGAGGACGCCTTAGTTGAATGTTTTGCTAATTCTGGTGTGTTTTCTACGACGTGAAGGTGCTGTTGCTTGATTTGGACGAGTCATCAGGGACCAACCCAATGGACCGTCAGCGTCTGCGTGGCGGTATACGTTCCCGCATTTGCAACCTGTTCGTTGTAATTTTTCGCCAAGACGATAAGCTTTACTGTTACATCGTTGTCATCAGGCACATACGTGATGGAAGCGGGCGTACTTAGAAATGAATCGTAAGTGGTAAAGGGGACCGTTGAGCCGCCGGTCTTGGTCGTTCCGTCTCCGTCAAACCTGAGTTTGTACTGCGTAAGGAGGGTGTCGGTGCCGGAGGATAACTGGGCAGTTGTGGTATTGTCGGCGGAGATTTCCGCGTCGCCGCTGGTGAAGAGCGTAGCCTCCGCTTCGCCTTCGGATTCTGCATCTCGCGCAGTGATATTTGGAAGTGTAATCGATTCGAAATCGTCCTCCCAGTACATATAATCCTGGCTAATGAGCAGCGAGGAGCAGGCGGAAGTGATTACAATAACAGCAATGATACGGGCTACTTTTAATTTCATTTTATCGCGGGAGCCGTATACCTGAAGATTAACGTTTGTTACGTATATCGCGCGAATTGCGGCGAGGCTGGGGCTGTACGTCGAGCAGGGCAACCACCTCCTGCAAGGCTTTAATTTCTTCGGCCAAGTTGGGCAAATCTTCGCGGTGCGAAAGGGCGATTCCTGCCTGGTCATCCATATCAGGTGCAAATTTGCCGGGACGGCCATTCTGATGCCGTCCACCTATTAGAGAAACCACCTCCTGCAGGGACTTAAGCTCTCGCTCTATGGTGAGAGCATTTTGGCGATTTAGGAGTTGAGCGTCGGGGGAAGGGGCCGGTCTGCGCAGGCTCTGGAGCTCCTCCTCGGGGCTGAGCAAATCATGACCGCGAGAACCAGGCACCTGACCTTCCTCAATCAGCCGCGGAGTAATGAAGATTATCACTTCCTTTTTCAAGGTGGAGTCGTCTTTTGTCGTGAAGATACCACCGACAAGCGGAATCGAGCTGAGGAAAGGCACGCGTTTGTCTTCGCTTCGCTGCTGGGTTTCAATGAGCCCTCCTATTACGATTGCGTCACCTTCTTTGACACGGACGGTGGTATCGGCTTTGCGGCGCCGAATTATGGGCAGGTCACCGGACTCATTGCCCGCAAGCAGGTTCTGCCGGGAGGCTACGTCGCTGACCTCGGTAAGGACGTCAACCGTAATGTCGCCGTTATCACCTATGTGCGGTGTTATCTTGAGGAGCACGCCGGATGTGATTACCTGGAGCTCCGTTCGTAACGTGCCGGCAGTGTAGATGTCCGTAACAACGGTGAAGTATTCGTCAAGCGATATATCTATAACAGCTTCCTGGCCATTGAGGGTAGCTACCCGCGGCCGGCACCTGATATTGGCTTTCTGTTCGCCGACCAGGGCCCGAAGAGTCACAAGCAGACCTGTCAGCTGGCTTTTGGGAACGCTTGTATACTGCGCCAGGCCGGTAAAAGCCCCGAGCCCCGCCTCCATACTAAAAGTGTTGTGAGGGTCAGTGTATTCCCAGTCTATTCCGAATTCTTCGGTGGCTCTTTCCTCAAGCTCCACAACAAGCACCTCCAGCACCACCTGCGGCTGCGGGACATCGAGCTTGCGGACTATTTCCATAATACGGCCCATGATATCAGGTACCGTGTAAACGAATACCTCATTCGGCCTTTCACCGCTGGATACGTACTGCTGGACGGACGGCGGAAGAGAGCTCCTGAGATGCTTTGCGGTTATGTATTTAAGGTACAGCCGTTTTGATTTTGCGATTTCGCCGAAACTCGGCGAGGAAGGGTTGCCGGAGCTAACCAGGAAGAAGCGGTCATTTTCCTTGTGTACATAGAGGCCCTGTCCGGCGACGAGCTCTCGAAGGCACTCCTGCAGCGGCTTGCCCAGGCCGGCGTCCAGCGAAACAACAATGTCTGGCACCTGCGGGCCAACGGCTATCACGACACCCGTCTCTATTGATATATCCCTGAAAACCTGCGTCAGGGGCACGTCAATCCAGACGTTGTTGACTATTATCCGTTCGCCGGTATCAAGGTCGTCTATTGCAGCGCCGGTGCCGGTAAGGCTAAAGAGCAGCAGAAGGCACATTACCGACGTCAGCACGTGCGCTATTGGTCTTTCTCTGGCCATTAATCCAATCATTAAACCAACTCACTTAATTGCGGCAAACTCATCCGACCCGCTTATCACAACCGCGACGGGAATTTTCTGAACTTCAACATTGGCCGCATGTTGAGCCGTCAAGCCCGAGCGTTCAGCCTCGACAGAAATTGTCCCGCAGTATCGGCCGGGTTTTGCATCGGGCGGTATCCTCACCCAGCAAAGCACGCTTCGCTTCGTGTTCGCAGCCAGAGTGAAATCAGCCGACCTTAACGCGACCCAGTCTCTTATTTGTCCGTCGGCCTCTATTTGGCAGCGAACGGAAACCGTGCTTAAAGTCCGGCTGACAGCCTGGAAGCGCTTGGTTGTGAAACGTCCCGGCGTCAACGTAATATCGAGCTGCTCCGGGCTGAGCTGCAGTATCTGGGTATCCTGCGCTGTTGCCTTGTCGGCCCATTTGCGTGCCAAATCATCGCCTATAACAAGCTCCAGGTCTTTGGTTATCTTCCGGCCACCTCTGGCTGTGCTGCTGCCGTTTCTCGAACTGATTGGTTCGAAAACCAGCCGCAGCTTATATTTCCCAGCCGGTATCGGCTGCGACATTACGCCCGTAAAGATACGACTGTGCGTGGGAAAAATCCGTCTGCGATTTGTGTACATCGGAATAGAAGCTATTCGACGCCAATTTTCGGAATACAGATATGCCTTTCCGTTTGCGAGGAAGGCCACCAGACCGTCATTTTCCAACTCCGCGTTGATTATCAGTGCCTGCTCTTGCTGGGCCTCGTGGCCGGCTTGCTCTGAAATCGCTTCTTCAGCGAAGACCTGCTCTTGTTCAAATTCGGGCACAACTGCATTTGCATCAATTACGGTTCCTCGCTCGACATAATTTCTTCGTGCGACGTGTACAAAGATACCGGATGCGGTCTGCAAGTTGACGTGCACGCCTTCTTGTTGCTTGTTGGGGTTGACCAGTTTGACCAGAACTGCGGCCCAGTAGTCCCCATCGGCCTCGGCCGGAACCGATACCCTGCCTTTCAACTCTTTTGATTCGCCCGGCTCAAGGACAAACGGACCGTTCTCAAAGGTAAGCCAGTCAGCCGCGGAGCGGCTGTGTTTCGCATCTTTGTCAAAAGACAGTTTGCCTTGAGGCGAGACCATAAAATCCAGCACCTCCACACTAACCGTACAGGGCGGAGTTTTGGGACCCCTGTCATTATTGGTTATAGTAACTGAGACAGCGGCATCTTTGCGAGGCTTGACCGTAATCCACTGCTGGAGGGGGCTAACGGCCATTCCGGCAGGGACTTCACTGGGATACGCTAAAAAAACAGATGTGACCAATATCGCGGCACACCAGGGGGCTAAATTTGGTTTCCTTCCCATTTTGAATTCCTTTTCACATTTAACAGTCCAACAAGAACGCTACTCCATAACAGGCCATCGGGTTTCTGCAATCTATTGGGCCTGAACCCGGTTAATTACTTGTCCAGGAGGCTGTAAGAGTCTGGGTGGCGCTGTAGAGACCCTGGTCAGGTGCGCTGCCGCCGGTGGACGCCTGAGCCCACAAGGTGATAACAGCAGTCCCATCGCCGTCGACGTGTGTCACGGCTGACGGAGTACCCAGGAACGTACTGTAATCCGTCCAGCTTCCCACATCTGTACCACCGGTTGCTGTTGCTCCGTCACCATCAAATATCAGCTGGTATTCCGTTACGAGAGTATCAGTGGCGATGGACAGCTGAGCTGTTGCGGTGTTGTCGGCGCTGATTTCAGAATTGCAGTTCGTGTAGAGTGTGAAATCCGCATTACCTGAGGGGGTGTCGGTCGGGGAGGTGATGTTAGCCAGGGCGATAGGACCGTAGCTGGCTGCCGACCACTCCATCATGGGGTCGACGGTTACGGTGATGTCGCACGTGGCAGAGTCGTCTGCAGGTTGAGCCAATGTCAGATTCGGGGTAAGACACAGGACCAACACGGCCGTTAATAAAATTTTACCTAAATTTTTCATAAGTGCCCCCATCTAAAGTTATCAAATGCCAACGTTTCGTTCCAATCATAAGGTTTTATATCACCGCTATCGGTTTTATTAAATCGGGTCTTTTCCGTGGATTTGCGTTTTAACATATACCTGCAACGCAACCTCATTTTTCGTACTTTTATAGGACGAGAAAATCATACAAGTCCTATATTAAGGATGCCCGAGAACGGCGTTTTGCGTGGAAATTCGGGGTTTCGGTCCGTCGGCAGTTTTATAGCGCCAGGCTGCTCTGTTATGACCTCATATCCGCTTTTGAATAATTGACCTGCCTGATTGCAAATTCACAATTCCAGCAGGTACTATAAAGTTAGTTTTCTTGACTTGGTGCCTCTGATTTTGGTATAATGTTTTTTAACGATTCGGACTCCATAAATGGAGGAGGTTGAAGGATAAGAAGGTGTTTACTCAGTGTGGTGATGGCAATATTTGCCTTTTCTGCGGCTGCGGATTTGGTTTCGGCCGTACCGCCCCCTGTGAGCGCGACGTGTGATATATCATGCACGGTTGCAGATATTGTAGAGTGGTCGCAGGCGAGCTTCCCCGCTATAGAACTTGCCGAACTTACCACCCAAAGCAGCGAGGCCACGGACAGCGCCTCACTTATACTCTACACGAATGGGGACGTGAAAATCACCGCTGATAACTCGGATGAAGCTGGACTTTCCAAAGGCGGCAATCATAAGCTCGGCACAGAATACAGGCTGGAATTTGACACGGCCGGCGCCGCGACAGGGTGGAGCAACTATGATAGCTTCCTCAAGAATGGTTTAACAGTAGAACACATTTCAGGTGATGGAGCCATAGAAGTTACCTTGTCGGTAAGGGCATCCAACGACATCAAGAAACCGGGGGATTCGGGTCGGTACAGCGCTACGCAGACCCTTACGGTCTGCTGGAGTTCCTAACGGACTTTTTCCTCTTTAGAGCATTATGTCAGCTAAAGCGGCGGGTGGACATGGCGAACTGTTTTGGGGTAGCTGGTACGAGGGCGCGTAAATTTTAACCGGCGATTGCTTTCCAACTCTGATTAAGCTGTTCCATCAGAGTAATTACTTCACGAATCATTTGAGGGTCGCGCTTTATATTGGCCTCGGACAGGTGATTATTCATAAACAGATAGAGCCCGCGAAGGTTGGAAGCTATTTCGCCACCGGCATCGGTGTCCAGGACGGCGTTGAGCTCGTTGATTATGTCCTGGGCCTTGCCTATATATCGACCCTTAGCCTCATGGTTGCCGGCCTCCAATTCTTTGATGGCCAGTTTCATGAATTTTATAGCGCCGTCGTAGAGCAGAACAATTAGTCGACCTTTGCTTTGCGTGGTAACTGCGGCTTCCTGGTATGTTGCGACCCCGTTGGTACGCTCAGGATATGGGTCGAATCCATTCATAGTATCACTCCATTGTACGCTTTGAGGCTTAAGATTGATTTTCTTAAGCCATCGGCAGATTGGGCTGGGCTGTCTTGTCGCTTTTGTGTTTAGCGATATGGGGGGAGATGACCATAGCCTTGGTTACGGTCATCTCCTCCCCACTTTCGCGTTCAATACTCGGATGTTACTTTTTTTATCTGAGCAGTGTCAAAGCCAGTTGAGGCATCGCGTTGGCCTGGGCCAACATAGCCACGCCGGCCTGTGTCAACACTTGGTTCCTCGTCATCGTTGATATCTCGGTGGCCACATCGACGTCGGAAACACGCGACTCGGATGCCATCATGTTCTCGGTCTGGTTGTTGATGACCGATACCGTGTTTTCGAGACGGTTCATTTTGTAACCGAATGTGGCACGGGCGGTGTCCTTGGAGCTGATTGCACTGTCGAGAGTTGCCAGGGCCGACTGGGCGCCTCCTGTGGTGGAGATGTTCACGGCACTGAGCCCGAGTGCGCTCGAGGTCACATCGACGCCGGCGATGTTAATCGTGTCAGTAGCCGCAGCACCAACCTGAATGTCCACCGAAGCGCCAGCGCTGTCGAGCAGTGTGGTGCCGTTAAATTCGACTGCTCCCGCGATACGGTCGATTTCGGCGGCCAGCTCGGTAAACTCGTCGTTCATAATGTCCCGCTGGGCATCAGAGTACGAACCCGTGGCTGCCTGCATAGATAACTGCCTCATACGCACCAGAACGTTATCGATGGTCGCCATACAACCTTCCATGGTCTGCACCATGCTGATACCGTCCAGCGCGTTACGCGAGGCCTGCTTCAGAACAGCGATGTCGGCACGCATCAGCTCACGGACGGCGAGGCCGGCTGCGTCGTCCTTTGCGGTGTTGATCCGCAGGCCTGACGACAGCCTCTCGACCGATGTGGCCAAAGCTGCGTAGCTCTCGCCCAAGTGCCGGGCAGCGTTCACTGCCATAAGATTGTTCTTAATTGCTAACATATTCTTGACTCCTAAAAAAACTCAACGTTAACGTTTTCTTTGGACCTATCAGGCCCCCAGTTAACAAACTATAGACCGTGCACCACGCACGTCCCTTAAAATACGTCTTCATTGCCCATTATCGATTAAGGTTAGGAGCGACTTAAGTGATTTTTGATGCTAAAGTGAGCGCGAAATATTTGGACCTGTAATATTGTCGTTGCAGGTACTGATATCACGAATAAGCCCCCAAAAACCGCGAAAAAAATTAAAAATGTGCGTTGACCGGACTTTTTGCAGCTCGCAAATCAAAAATCTGGCCGCTCCAGAAAAATAACTTTACGCACTGGTGATTGCCGAGCAGGAGATAATCCTTGCCCTGGCTGTCCAGAGTGAGTATATTTCAGGGCAGCGACGGACTGCATCCGTGAGTGTTGCCCACAGAATTTGCCCGCGTAGGGATTAGAGACGGCCCAAGGGGGGCATAAGGCTGTGGTATTGTATGGAGCACAACGAAGGCCAGACTCCTAAAAGAACGCTGCTCGTATTCAATTGTCACGAGGCGTGGGTATACCAGCTTGGTGTATTGGGGTATGACCTTGACATAATCGTAGGGCTTGAAGGCCGCTACAAAAAGACCTGGGACGAGCAGATGCGTCCGGTGCCTCCGAACTCTCGATTGATTAGTTTATCGGACGCCCTGCAATCGCCCAGCCGTTATTATTGCATCATCACCCACAATATCACCGATTTACTCGATGTTAGGCAGCGGCCCGAACCCCGCCTTATAGTACTTCATTCCACGATTGAAGGTAGGTTTATAGAGGAGAAATCAGCCATTGAGCCACAAAAAATGAAGGATGTGCTGCACAATTACCTTGAATTAATTGGCGGCCACGCGGTAGCCACTTCTATGTACAAGGGCGAATCATGGGGCTTTACCGAGGACATTGTGCCATTCGGGATTGACCCGGATGACTATCTGCCCTATTCCGGCCGCTTAGCTTGCGGTCTTCGGATTTGCAACTTTATTAGCAGCCGCAAACAGATCTTATTATGGGACCTTCATGAAAAGGCATTCGGTGACATTCCGGTACGCTTAGTCGGACACAACCCGGATATGCCGAGAGTTACCGCAGCCAGGAACTGGGACGACCTGAAGAAAATCTTGCAGTCTCATCGGTTCTACATTCACACTGTTGAGCCGAGACTTGAGGGTGGCTACAACATGGCCACTGGTGAGGCAATGGCTGCGGGCCTGCCTGTTTTGGGCAATCGGCATCCTACTTCGCCCATCAAGCATGGTATAAACGGCTTTCTCGGCGACGACCCCAAGGAACTGCGCAAATACGCCAGGATGCTGCTTGAAGACAGGAACTTAGCGGTATTGATGGGCCGACAGGCCCAAGAGACCGTTAGAGAATATTTCTCGATAAGCAGATTCAAAAATGCTTTTCTGCAATCTATCGAAACTTCGCGTCGCAAATGGGCCGGCAGAAAGGTTGATCCGTGCGCATCTGTCAAAGATATGAGCGATTTGTGCGCTGGTTTTATTCAATCACGGTAGGCTGACACGTCTCGGGACTTGCCTATACAAGCATATTAATCGAGTTTTCGGTGATAAACATCTGGTCTGTTTCGGTGATATCTTGGTAGCTATAGTCGTTTTCCATGTATTCATTTAGAGTTTTGTTGCCAGGGTCGCCGCCTTCGGTGGAGTTATGCTGGCTGGACCAGTCGTCTTGCAGCGACTGGTCTTTATAGGTGCGCTGCTGCGATTGGTCTTCGAGCATGACTTCGAGCCGTTTTATCTGAACGCCGGAATCTGCAAGGTCTCGAAGTATCTGCGGCAATGCCTGCTCAATCTCATATCTGGTTTGGGTCCTGCTGACTTCCAGCAAGCCGGTTATTTCGTTTGCCTGCTGTACGAGTTTGATTGAAACGTATCCGAGCTCCGGCGGGTTGAGACGAATGGTGATTTGCTGGTCGTCCTGACTGGCGAGCGAGTGGATTGATTCGCGAATCTGTTCGCCAAGACCTGAGTAAGCGCTGCTGGACAAGGGATTATCGCCACCTTTTACGGCTTGGGACGAAGTAAGTGATTGCTCTATAACGAGGCCCTGGGCGCTGCTATCGGAGAATACCTGTTGGGAATCTGAATTGGAGGCATTTTTGGAAGTGGAGCTGCTGCGGCCTTTCAGCTGGTTAGCGGATATCTCGAGGCTTACAGGATTTAATTTCTGGAGGACCGAGTCGCTTGAGGTATTTTCGGTTTGCGTGTTGCCACTGTCAGCGTAAAGCTTTGAACCGGTTCCATCAGGAGCCCATTTTGCAGCCTCTTGGAGGACAGGGTCCTGAACTTTCTGACCATCACCAGCGTTGCTATGGGCTGATTTCTGAACGACAAAGGCGGTTTTTTTCGGACCAACAAGTACCTCTTGCTGGATATTGGTGAATTTGTCCTGACCTGGTACAAGGCCGCCGTCGAATACAGTCGTTTTTTGGGCGCCGGCGGTGGTCGGCTGACCTGTCTGGGCGGATTCTTCACCATCAGTTGTTGTTTTACCATCGCCAGCGAGCATCTTGGACGTCAATTTTTGACCGTTTAGCGGGGAAGCTTTTTGACCGTGGGAAACAGCGGAAGCACCCGAAATCGCCGGTTCCTGGCCCATAGTGGCGGTTTTGCTGTCGCCAGCTGGCGTAGATCCGTTGCTACCTTCCTGTGTAGTAAGAGCTTTTGCAACTGTCACAGTCGTCAACGGTGCTTGAGCTGCGTTTTTGGCTGCTGGGTGCTTAGTGCCGGTCAAGACCGGGCTATCGGGGGCCTCAGATACAATGGTTTCGGGGTTGGTTTGGCTTGCGCCGATGCCTGATTGAAGCGGTTTGTTTTGCAAGAGAGATGCCACAGGGGCAGTCTTGGCAAGATTTTCGTTGATGATTAACGAATTAGGTTTGTTCTGGTTTTGCGGTTCAGTAGCAATGAGCTTATCCAACTTCGCAAGGTTGCTATTGCCGACCACTGCAACTGGGGAATCTTGATTAAGTAGGGGCTGTTCTGGATTCGGCTTGATAGGGGCGAGGCAGCTTGAGCTTTGCTTATTTAATTCGGTGTCACCCTGCACGGTGGGGGATGTTTGAGCCGTTAGTGTTTTGCGGAAGTCGTTTGTTGAGTCCTGCGGCGGTCTGTTTACGGGCTTATTTTGAGCGATAGTGGGTTTATTATCGGGCGTTATTGTTTTTGCAGGATTAGATGGGGTCAAGTCATCGGTTGACGCTTGTGATGGGTGGGCATTTTGTGGGGTTTCGCCTAATTGCCTGGTATTTTGAGTTGGTTTAGGCCTTGGTGGAACTGAGTTAGCACAGGCGTTACCTGCGAACGCACTACTTAGTGTCAATACGTTTATCCCCATAGAGTATATTCCTGCAAAACCAATCTGACGTGAGCAACGGCCGTGCCAGTACTCGGGGCCAAACTTTGAGTGGGCCGTAAGTACTTGTTAGTAAGCGGCTTATGGTGGCGTAAAAAAGCAGAGCGAGGGAGAACGCCTTATTGTCGGTTGTAGTTGCGGAGAAATATTCCAAGTCCAGGGAAAGAATTTCCGGTTTGGTGCGGGGGCGGGTGGGATGTAAAAAAACCCGCATGGTTGTATAGAATCCTGACGCTGCTGTTGTCATCCGATAGGTGATTATTCGGCGCATAGGTGGTTTTTCGGAGCCAACAGCGGCTTAACTGGCTGAAAATTGCTATCTCTGAGTGCCTGGCACGATTATTGCTAAACTTCGTTTGGCAGACACGGTTTGTACTCGAATTTGGAAAACAAGGATGTCCAAAACAAGCAATATAGTGGCTTTTCTCGAGGCCGGTATAAGGGCTGAAAATCTCCGCCAAAGGGCAATCGCCAATAATGTTGCCAATCTCCGAACTCCGGGATACCGCAGGATTGACGTTAAGTTCGAAGAGCTGCTCGCCAAGGTGCTAAACTCCCCTGGAGAGATCGACCTTAGTGAAGTCGAGGCGCAGATTTATGAGCCTCGAAAGACCCCGGTGAAGTCAAACGGCAATGATGTCACCCTGGAGACTGAGGTCGGCCAGATGGTCAAAAACACTCTTCGTCATAAAACATATGTTCGGCTACTCAACAAGAAATACAGACAGATTGAATTGGCGATGGATGTGAAATAAGAAAAAGATGAACCATAGAGGCAAAAGAGAACGCAGAGCACAAATTAAACTAAACCTAGTGGCCGTTGGAAGCTCAGCGGTGAACAACGAGATTTTTAGAGACAGGTAGATTCAGATGGAAGTCAACAACACTTTTGGCCCTATAGACATAGCAATTTCAGGTTTGCGAGCACAGGGTAAAAACATGGAGCTGATTTCGTCGAATGTTGCCAATGCTCGCACGACCGACGCCGGCAAGGGCGAGCCTTACCGCAGGCTCGAGGCGGCGTTCAAAACAGACGACGACGGTATCGGCGGTGTCAGCCTGGACAAGATAGTGCGGGATATGAGCGCTTTTCAAAAGATTTTAGACCCCGGTAACCCCAAGGCGGATAAGAATGGGTATGTATTAATGCCCAACGTGAATCTGCCTATCGAAATGATGAACATGACTATCGCAACGCGGGCATATCAGGCTAACGTAGCAATTTTGAAACGTTACCAACAGATGGTGAATACTACCCTTGAACTGCTTCGATAAGCGAGGAAGAGCAGAATGATTAACTTAAATGCCAATGTAAACTCGGTATTACCAAATGCAAATCCGGATTTTCCCGGCATATCGGCGCCAAAAGCTGGAGATGCAAGCCAGAAGCCGAATTTCAGTAACGCTGTCAAAGCTATCGAGAAGTACATTTCTGAGGTTGATGAGCTTCAAGGGTCATCGGATATGTCTATAAAGGATTTGTTGGCTGGCAAAAATCAGGATATTACTTCGGTGGTCTCAGCGGTGGCTAAAGCTGATATAAGCTTCAAACTTCTTGTGGGTGTTAGAAATAAGCTGATCGAAGCCTACAAACAAACTATGAATATGCCATTATAGATTAGCTGACCCCACAAGAGCCGCCTGAGCCTTACGGTTTTTGAGCCTTACGGTTTTTGAGGTGGAAGTTTCTTTGTAGTTTTTGCAGCGGCCCAAGAATAAAGGAGCCAAATGGACTTTTTCCGAAGGATAAATGCAATTTGGCAAAATGTAAGCTTGGTCCAACGAGCTTTGCTGACCGCAGTCGTTCTGACATTTATTATTGTCGGCACTTTGCTTGTTTACTGGGCCCGCAGACCAGATATGAGGCTGCTGTATCAGGATTTGGGACCGCAGGAAGCATCTAAGATTACAGAGAAAATCAGTGAGAAGGGCATCGCTTATCAGTTGCGAAACGGCGGAACAAGCATCTACGCACCGAAGGAGCACATATATCAGCTTCGTTTGGATATGGCAAAAGAGGGACTTCCTGCAGGTGAACAGGGTGGCTATAAGATATTTGATGACGAAAAAATTGGTGTCAGCCCGTTCGTCCAAAATGTCAACCTTAAGCGAGCCCTGCAGGAAGAGCTTGCCAAGAGTATTCAGATGATAGACGGTGTAGCTCACGCCCGCGTCCATATTGTAAGCGCCAAGCAGGCACTGTTTACATCCGAGGCCGGCAGTACCACCGCCTCGGTGATTATTCGATTGAGGCCGGGTTACCGGATAAGCGCGCTGAATGTAGCAGCAATCACGCATCTGGTCTCCGGCAGCGTTGAGGGGCTCGGAGCCAATAATGTAACGGTGATAGATAGTGCCGGACGTCTTCTTTCGGGTGAGTCTGACGAAACCATGGCCCGTGGGGCCAGTACCGTTGCAGACTATAAGGAAAGGGTCGAGCAGAATCTGGCAGCCAAGGTTGAGGATATGCTCACAACAGTTTTAGGGCCCGGCCGGGCTACGGTAAGGGTCAGTGCCGTTATTGATATGACCAGCGTCAATCTTGTTACAGAAACATACGACCCAACCACCAAAGCCACCAAAAAGGAAGAGATTAAAAGCAATTCGGAGACCGAAGCCGGCAGCGTACCTGCCGAAGGTGAGCCGGTCGTACCTGGCGGCACAAAAAAGGATGAAACAATCCTCACCGAATATGTCATCGGCAAGAGTGTGGAACAGAGGGTTGAATTGCCGGGAGAAATTAAATCTCTGAAGGTAGCAGCTGTTGTTGACTTATCGCCGGATGTTGCTGCTGATGCCAACCAGGCTGAGGCCGGCACTGAAGTGGCAAAGATAATGCAATTGGCCGATGTGGAAAAGCTTATCAAAAATGCGATTGGTCTCGAGCAGACGGACGCGCTTACAGTAGTTGAGGCTAAGTTTCATCGTCCGCTCGAATCACTGGTTGATGAAGAGACCTCCGTGGGGCTGGATTATATAGCAGTCGCTCGCCAGGCATCGTTAGGGGTTATGGCAATTTGCGCACTGCTGGTTCTCAAGATATTCGGTGGTTCCAAAAAGAGAACCGCGGCGGCGGGTCAGTTGCCCCCGGCAGAAGGGGCCGTTGGTCTTCTCCCGCCCGGAACTGAAGGCGACGGTTCCGAGGCATTGGCGCTGCGACGGGAAATAACCGGTGCTTTGCAGAGTAATCCTGAACAGGTCCGACAATTGTTTACCAGTTGGCTCGAAGAGGGGGCCCAGACGTAATGAAGTGCAGGGGCCCATTCTGCAAGCAATCATAAATTGGAAAGTAGTTTCCGAATCCGCAGAAAGGAGTGCTAAGTAGGTGGCATTGATGGGTAAACGAAAGGCTGCGATGCTGTTGATGAGTCTCGACGCCGCCAGCGCCGCTGAGCTGCTCAAAGGTGTTGACGCAACCGCACTGCAGGAGATCGCGGTAGAGCTCGCGCTTTTGGATTCGTCGGGTCAGCGCGACAACAAGGAGGAAGCCAAGGTTACTCAGGAGTTCCGTGATTCACTTCGAAAAAGTGAAGCTCCACGATTTAGCGTAAAGGGTTTCCTCAACGAAATGCTTGTAAGTATCCTTGGTAAGAACAAGGCTGGGGAAATTCAATCTCACGTTAGGAAATTGACCGAAAAGGGAGACCCTTTTATCCCAATTCGTTCGGCCACTACGGATGAGCTGGTTCTTGCACTGGAGGGCGCACACCCGCAGACAATTGCCGTGGTACTGTCTGAGTTGGGCCCGAAGAGGAGTCAGGAGGTTTTGTCGCTTTTGGACGAGGATGCCTGCACAAAGGCGGTGTGCAGGATGACGAATGCCGAGCCGGTAGGAGCGGGAGTAAAGCAGCGGATAGCGGCAATGGTCAGCGAAAAGTTAAACAGTCTTAAAGGAGAGAAGCTTGCAGAAAAACCGGAGCAGACCCTGCGAAAGCTGGCCATTACGCTAAGCGGCCTGGACAACGACCTGCGAAACCGTCTGCTTGATGAGATCGGCAAACATGATAAGGATACATCCACCATGGTGAGGAACCTGATGATAACGTGGGAAGATGTCCCATCGATAGCCGACCGGTCACTGCAAGAGGTCCTGCGGTCAATTGACGCAAAGAAATTGGCTGTGGCACTTTACGGGGCAAGTGAGGAGATTGTGCAAAAGATACGCTCGAACATATCCGAGCGTGCAGCCGCCACTGTGGACGAGGAGATGTCACTTATGCAGGAACCTTTGGAAAAAGAGATACTTGATGCCAGGGAGGAAGTTGTCAATCCTCTGCGCGAGGCTAACGAAGCAGGCACACTCAGGCGAGTGGAGCGGTAGAAAGATGTCCGGGACGATTGCAGTTAATCTTGTCAAACCGATTGCCTCGGCGGCAATCTTGGACGGTTGCGGTCAGGCAGGTTCACCGGCCAATGCCGGACAAGCCGGCTTGGAGTTGGAATCTGGACCCCAGAAAGTGAAGTTTTCACAGCTTTGCCAGGCACTGGAAAGTCTGGTCGCCAAGCTCAACCATTTTTGTGAACAGGCGTTCGCCGAACATAGGGAGGAAATAGCCAAACTTTCAGTGGAAATCGCCAGAAAAATATTAGTGCAAAAAGTCCAGGAAGGGGATTACGAGATAGAATCAATTGTCAATGAGTCACTTAAGAATGCTCCCACGCATCATGATGTTGTTGTGCACTTGAATCCGGAAGACCTGACCCAGTGTCAAAAGTTACAACAAGACAATGCCAGCGGTACCTTGGTCGGTTTAAAATTTGTTGCTGACCCAAATATCGGGCGGGCGGAGTGCATGCTTGAGACTCCAAAGGGGATAATTGAATCACTGATTGATGACCACTTGGAGCAAATTGCAAAGGCGCTTCAAAAGGCGGAATAATCTATGTCATTAAGTGAAATCAAAAATTATTCGCTTGATTTTGAGCGGTTAAACTCAGCTCTGCGTGAGGTGAATTTGTTATACTGCAAGGGTTCTGTCGTGCGAGTGTCGGGTTTGACGGTTGAATCTAACGGCCCAATATTGAGTCTGGCTGAGCTTTGCGGCATCCATCTCCGCGACGGCCGGCGTGTAGTGGCCGAAGTGGTCGGTTTTCGGGAAGACAGGCTTATCCTTCTGCCCTTAGAGCATATAGAGGGTATATCCCCGGGAGATACGGTGACTTCCCGAACTACTCCGCGCTATATTACGCTGAGCGAAAGTGTCCTCGGCAGAGTAATAAACGGATTGGGAGAGCCCATTGATGGTAAAGGACCTTTAACAGGGAAGGATAAAAAGCCATTAGATGCAAGTAGTCCGCCACCTTTGAGCCGCGGAAAAATTACCAAGCCGCTGGCTTTGGGAATCAGGTCAATAGATGGACTGCTAACCTGCGGGAAAGGACAGCGAGTAGGTATATTCTCGGGCAGTGGCGTGGGCAAGAGTGTGCTTCTTGGTGATATTGCCAATTCGAGTGAAGCAGCAGTCAATGTTGTGGCGTTGATAGGCGAACGTGGGCGAGAGGTTCGCGAGTTTCTCGAAGAGGACCTGGGCGCAGAAGGTCTGGCTCGTAGCGTGGTTGTGGTTGCTTCATCGGATTCGCCGCCCCTTCAGCGGGTTAAGGCGGCGTTTGTGGCTGTCACCATTGCCGAATATTTCAGGGACAAGGGCACCAATGTCTTATTTATGATGGACTCGCTTACGCGTTTTGCCCAGGCCCAGCGTCAGATAGGCATCGCTGCGGGAGAGCCACCGGCAACCAAGGGCTACTGTCCGAGCGTATTTTCACTGATGCCGAGACTCATCGAACGTCTGGGATGCGCCGAGAATGGCAGTATCACAGGCATTCTGACGGTGCTGGTCGAGAACGATGATTTGACCGACCCGGTGGCTGACAGTTCCCGTAGCCTGCTTGATGGTCATATAGTTCTATCAAGAAAATTGGCTGACCGCGCACATTACCCCGCCGTGGATATTTTGGCGAGCATAAGCCGGCTGATGCCCGCGGTGACGAGCGAAGGGCACAAATCTGCCGCACGGAAGCTCAAGGAAATATACGCAACCTATATCGATGCTGAAGATTTAATAAACATCGGCGCATTTTCGCCGGGCAGCAATCGGCGTATCGACGGAGCGATTGCTTTGATTGACCGAATAAACAGTTTTCTCATCCAGCCTATTAGAGACAGAACCGACTTCGCAGAGACCGTTGGGCGATTAAGTGCTATTACCCAATCGTGGGACCAGTTGTTGGGTTCCCAAACCAAGCAAAGGGTCCCTGGCGCATCTGTTAAGCATTAAGAGTTCGAAGATAAATGAAACGATTTGTATGGCGTTTGCAGCGTGTTCTTGACATAAAAACAAAGGAGGAACAAACAAAGAAAACAGAATTGCTCAAAGTTACCGAAAAGCTGGCCCAGACACGCGGGGAGCTGCTTATGCAGAAGAGGGTATTGGAAGATATAATCTTGGATATAACCTGCAAACACCCTCAGAAGCGATTAGGCGAGCAAGAGTTCTTTCTGAAATGTTCGGCAACAAACGACCAGCTCATAAAAACACTTAAAAACAAGGCTACCGAACTGGAATCAGACCAGATGAAGAAAATTGCTGAGGTCCTAAGCATCAAGAGGTTCAAAGAAGGTTTGGATAAATTGCGAGCTGAAGCAAAGAGGCGATTTACAAGCCAACAAGAGAAACTTGAGCAGAAAGATTTGGACGAGACAGCTACCGTTGGTTTTGCACGAAAGCTAATGCGGAAAGACAGGACTGGCAGCGTTGAACGTTGAGCATTGCCATTGAAATAGAATCGTAATAACAGAGCGGTATAAGGAGATAGAGCAGTGAGTAAAAAGAGAATAATAATAACAGCGGCTGTGGGGCTTGTAAGCTTTGGAGGGGCCTTTGTCTTTGCATGGCTTACTAAACCCGCTCCAGAGAGCCAAAGCAGCCGGTTAAATGAGTCAATGCTTGCCGGTCATGAAACTGAGCTGGAACTGCCACAACCAACAGCAGGCACGATGAGCCACGTCGGCCTCGGTGATGAAAAGACGAGAAAAGCTATGACGGAGAAGCAACTAAAGAGTCTCATTCATGAGGTCCGGGAAAAGATACGAGACTATGACGATCAGCTGCAAGGCCTTCAGACGCGTGAGCAGAGGCTGCAGGTTGCTCAGGAGATGTTAAAGAAGGATATCGATGAGCTCAATAATCTGAGAGTCGAACTTGCTTCAGCTGTTTCCAGCCTGAAAGAGCAGCAAGAGAAACTGCGCAAAAGCAGAGTTGAAGTCGCCAGGGCCGAAAAGAACAACCTGATATCGATGGCGGCTGCTTACGATAAAATGGATTCGGCCAGCGCCGGCAAAATATTGACTAATATGAGCCGAACGCAGGATGGCCGGCTCGGGGGCAGTAACCTCGATGACGCCGTCAAAATTCTGCACTATATGTCCGAAAGGACAAAAGCAAAATTATTGGCCGAGTTAGTCGGTTCCGAGCCCAAGCTCACAGCTGTTTTTTGTCAAAGGTTAAAACGAATAGTCGAAGAAAAGTAGCTTCATGGATGTTGCAACAATAATAGGAATACTTCTTGGTTTTTTCGTTATAACAAGCGCCATTGTTGTCGGGGGCGGCTGGCAGGTATTTATCCATCTGCCATCAATGGCGATTACCATGGGGGGGATGCTCTGCGCTACGCTGATACATTTTTCGCTGCCTCAGCTTTTGGCAATATTCTCGATTGTCAGGAAGACCGTGGTGACCAAGGTACCATCGCAGTCGGAGCTGATTCAAAAAATGGTTAACTTCGCCGCCATCAACAGACGCGACGGCGCACTGGCTCTCGAGCAGGAAATTCCCTCCATCAGGGATTTGTTTTTCGTCAAGGGCCTGCAAATGCTCGTAGACGGACAGGATACCGAAATGATTCGTGACCTTTTGTCTCTGGAAATTCAGTACCTTCAGGAGCGACATTCAACCGGCAAGAAAATCCTCGAGTTCATGGGCGCAGCCTGCCCTGCTTTTGGAATGATTGGCACACTCATTGGCTTGGTCCAGATGCTCAGAAACCTCGAGTCGCCCGACTCCATCGGCGCGGGAATGGCCGTAGCTCTGCTTACCACTTTTTATGGCGCACTGGCCGCCAATCTCATCTTTATCCCGCTGGCGGGAAAACTCGGCATCTACTCCAAAGCAGAGACGACCTCAAAGGAAATGATTGTAGAAGGGGTTTGTGCTATTGCGGAAGGTGATAATCCGACCACTGTTCGGGAAAAAATGCAGGCGTTTATTTCCCAGGGCAGGCGGGAAGAAGTAAAGGCTACCATATAATGTCGCACAAAAGAAAACAGGCGGAACCGGACGAGTCCCCCGGTGCGCCGGAGTGGATGGTAACTTTCAGCGACTGTATGACACTGCTTCTGACCTTCTTCGTGCTGCTTCTGAGTTTCTCCTCTTTCGACGAACATGTTTTCACGAAATTAAGGATAATATTCTGTAAGGCCCTGCCCGGCGTCAGTCCGCCGACCGAGAGAAATAAAGATGCCCTGCTGGCGCCTCCGGACCAGGTTGTCCCTACGGCAGACCTTGATGCCGGCAGCGAGAAGCCTGCTCTGGCGGCGGGGTGGGAGGACAACTTAAAGCAGGAGACAGAACCTCTGGATTTTCACAGCCGCAGAGTATTTGTAATCCCCTCCGAAAATGTCTTCTGGGGCAAAGGGACCGCCGTTTCATTTGCCGGACGCAGGACTCTGACCAATATGGCGTCGTTCTTAAAAGAACTGCCCAGCCGGGTGGTTATCAGCGAAAATGGACCAGAGGGCCAAGAGGACAGCGACAGCTTCGGCCTGCCGCGCGCCTGGGCGGTGTTAGACTACCTCGCAACAAAACACGGCCTCGACAAAAAGCAGTTCAGCATCTCGGCCGCAAGCACCCTGGCTCAGGAAGACCTCGCAAGCAGCAGGACCAGACCGCAGCGCAGACTTGAAATCGTTTTACTCGAACGGAGTATTTACAATTGAGCTATAAGCGCCAGGCAATTTTTGGGGGGATTCCTAAGGTCCCGGCCTACATAGTCACTTTTTCAGATATGGTGACGCTGTTACTGACGTTCTTTGTGATGCTGCTCAGCCTGGCAGAGGTTCCCGACGACGGCCTGTTTCACGCCGGCCGCGAATCCTTCTTGGTCTCCATTAGACGCCTCGGCCTCGGAATCTTTGCCGGCAAAAAGCCCGGCCTCGACTTCGGACACATCAAAATCAAATATTTCATAGGCACACCCGACAGGCAGTTTGAAGGCAGGACCATAGATGCAAAGCAAGAGGAGCTGCGCCGGATTTTTAAAGGGGTTGACCGCTCGATGACAGCTATGCCTTCACAGATAGTGGCAAAAAAGGCCAATTTTTCAGTGACCAACATTCGCTTTCCGCCGGGGGATGTGACCCTGGATGAAGCAGCTAAGAGATTCTTAACCAAATTTGCTTTTGATTTACAACAGGGTCCGGGCTCCCAGGGTACCAAGCTCTACGTGCTCGGTCTGGCTTCTGATGGTACAACTGAGAAACAGCAGTGGATACTCTCGGCCGAGCGAGCCCAGGCGGTTGCGGATTTCCTCCGGGGTATCTTATCTTCCGGAACTCCTTCCCGAACCGAATACGTGCCGGCCGAATGGCCTGTTTATTCGTGGGGAGCCGGCCCTGGAGGCCATTGGGTGGACCAGGATAGCCCGATTTACAAGCAATCACAGATTCTAATCGCGGTCCTGAGGGCTAAAGATTAGATGTTGGGCCCCTGTGTATATTCTTTGGTGTTTCAGCGTGATTTTTCGGTCGTTTTAAGAAGGTTTGACCCAAACTTGTCAAGTTTTTCAACAATTTGTCGTATTCTTTAGCTATCTTTAGCACACAAAATCGCCCCTAATAGCGTGTTGAGGCCCATTTTTACCCTCCGGCACGCTATTTGCTCATCAAGTAACCGTAAGGAAGCCCAAAAACTATATTTGGTGCATTTTACAGCGTGGCACGACATAAGAAAAAAATCGTTGCGTTTTTGGCGGCAGTTGCGTTGTGCGGCGGCGTGCTGGCGGTGTGCCGCGCCCAATCAACACCCCCGGAAGCCGCAAAACCATCGTTTGAAAGCCAAAATCCCATTTTTGCAAAAGATCCTAATTTTATAACGAAAGGCCCTGACAGCCTTAATACCCGGGAACTGTTCTTCAAATTGATGGTGTCGGTTTTGCTCGTAATTGTTCTCGGTGTAGCCGCTATTTATGCTTCAAAGAGGCTGCTGCCGAAGATTACCAACCTGCCGGGCAGGCAGATTCGCGTTATTGAAACCGTCCACCTCGGCCAGCGCAAGTCGTTGCACCTGCTGGAGATAGGTAATCAACGACTCCTTATAGGCAGCACAAACGAGAGCATCACGAAGTTAGCTGATATACACGAAGCCTTCTCTGAAATAGATTTATCATCGCAACAGATTGGCAATATAGGAGTATAAATGCCCCCTAAGCTCGTTAGAATGCTGTTTTTTGTGATTGTTGTCTTTACAACGGCCCGGCTGTCTTTTGCTCAGGCTAACGATACGTTTCCACAAATTGAAATGCCGATGCAGGGCGACGATAACCCCTCAAACACACCTGAAAACGCTGTTCCAAGCATTGGCGATTTGATGACACTCGTAGATAAGGCGACGACTACAGAGGCCGAGGCAAGAGACTGGTCGACACCTGTCAAGTTAGTGATAATCTTCAGCGGCCTGGCGATTTTACCAAGCCTTTTGGTAATGATGACGTCTTTTACGCGAATAGTCATTGTTTTGGCTTTTGTTCGCCGCGCCCTGACCACCCAGACCATACCGCCCACCGTTGCCATTATAGGTTTAGCGCTGTTCCTGACATTATATACGATGACTCCTACATTTTCGAAGATCAACGGAACCTCAATCCAGCCTTATCTTGCGGACGAGATTGGTTTCCAGGAGGCGGGGACCAGGGCCGGCGATTGTCTGAAGGAATTTATGCTCCGTCAATGCAGAGAAGCCGATTTGGCCCTTTTTGTACAGATGGCCAGGATAGAACGCCCTGGAAGTCCAATGAAGACGGGTCTGCATATTGTTATCCCGGCATTTATCATCAGCGAATTTCGCACAGCGTTTGAGATAGGCTGCCTATTGTTCATTCCTTTCCTGCTGGTGGATATGGTTATTGCAAGTGTTTTGCTCAGTGCTGGCATGATGATGCTGCCGCCCGTGATGATTTCCCTGCCTTTCAAGCTGATATTATTCATCCTTGTTGACGGATGGGGCTTGTTGGCCAAGAGTCTCAGCATGGGCTTCAGGTAAGTTGCCAATCTTTTGCAAGGATTAACATATGGACAGTACTTTCGTTCTTTATCTGGGCCGTCATACACTTGAGACGGCTTTGCTTTTAGCTGCACCGATTCTGCTGACTTGCATGGCGGTTGGGGTAACCGTGACACTTTTTCAGGCGGTGACTTCCATACGCGATATGAGTTTGACGATAGTTCCCAAGCTGTTGGCTGTAGGTGCCATGGTGCTAATCTGCGGCGGCTGGGGCTTGAGTGTGATACTTAGATTTGCCAACGAAATTTTCGGCCACATCCAGAATATTGGGCACTGACTTTACGGAGGGGCTCCCATATCGCGACGTGTCGCAAATGGGGCCCAGAGTTGATGATTGAAAAACTGCTCGGCTTTGTGATGGTCCTGACAAGGATTTCGGCATTCTTTATGGTGCTTCCTGTTTTCGGCTGGAAAAGCATTCCGGTCAGAATCAAGGTTGCGGTAACGGTGCTGATGACGGTTTTCTTTACGATGATAACGCCTGTGCCCATCGACCCTAAGCAGGTCTCGGTGCTGGAGGCTATATTGTTAACGGCCAATGAGGCGACCTATGGATTGGCTCTCGGGTTGGTCGCCACCCTCATATTTTCTACGGTCAAATTTAGCGGACGGATTGTCGAACGGCAGATGGGTTTGGCGATGGCTAATATCCTGGATCCGTTGACCGGAGAGAGAGCTCAACCGCTCGGCATGCTTATGGAGATGATATTTACAGTTCTGTTTCTCAGTGCCAACGGTCACCATATGTTCCTCTTGACCATCTCACGAAGTTACGAGACATTCCCACCGGGCCGTATCCCAACGATACAGCTCCTGGCCGGTGGAACAATCCAAGCCGGCGCAACAATGTTCATCGCGGGTTTAAGATTGGCTGCCCCGATGTTAGCGGCTTTTTTGCTGTTAATGGTCATATTAGCCGTGCTGGCGCGGATTGTTCCTGAAATGAATATTCTATTTATCAGTTTGCCGTTGCGTGTGGGCCTGGGGCTATTAATGGCAGCGATATTTTTGCCGTTTATTAACGGATTTGTAGCTGAATTTGCCGAGTTGATGGGCAAGCTACTGCCCCTGTAAGGACTTGGCCGCAATGACGGGACGTATCTGTTGTATACTTCGGAAAGTCGACCCGCTGGAAGTGGGAACCTGAGAGCAGGTTTTGAATTTGGTTTTTGTTCTGATAGAGACAGATAATGCCGGATAAGCCAGCCACCGAAAAGACAGAACAGCCAACACCGAGAAGACTACAGAAAGCCAGGCAAAAAGGACAAGTGCCGCAGAGCCGCGAAATAGCCTCGGTTGTGTCGATTGTGGTGCTGACGGCTATGGTTACCTTGCTGGCACCGAAGCTGGTGCAGTGGTTTACAATACAAATGAAGCAGGGTATGTCATGCGGTACTTCAGTTTTTACTGACAGCAAGGCATTTATGGACTTTTTCGGCGCTAAAATCATGAGCTCGATAGCCTTGATGTGCCCTGTTTTTGCGGCACTTTTTATAGGAGCTGTTTTAGCCGGCATCGCTGTCGGCGGCCCAAACTTTGCACCTGCAGCCGTTAGATTACAGTTCAGTCAGCTGAATCCGGTAACAGGATTGGGAAGGTTGGTAAATGCGAAGTCCATGGTTGATCTTTTAACATCCATACTAAAACTGTTTTTTGTTGGAATTATCGTCTGGCTGTATATTCATAGCAAACTCGACGCTCTTGCTGCTCTTCGATGGGCCTGGTCTGCGCAGATGCTCGGGGCCATCGCAAAGATAATATTGGGCCTGATGATACGCATTTGCATTGCGCTGCTGGTTATAGGGATAGCGGATACTATTTACCAGAAGTGGAAATACATTCAGGACCTGAAGATGACGCGTCAGGAAGTAAAAGAAGAGCGTAAGGAAGTAGAAGGTTCCCCTGAGGTCAAACGCAGGGTCCGGAAGATTCAATTTGAGATGGCCGCCAGACGGATGCTGCAGGAAGTGCCCAAGGCCAGTGTGGTTCTGGTAAACCCAACACACGTTGCTGTCGCACTGCGTTATGAACCTAAGACGATGGAGTCGCCTGTCATGGTGGCCAAAGGGGCCGACAACATGGCAGAAAAGATCAGAGAAATCGCGAGGGCTTATGGTGTGCCTATAGTAAGAAAACCGGAATTGGCCAGAACAATATATTCAACGGTAAAGCTTGGCGGTGCTATACCTCAGACACTTTACGTGGCAGTAGCAGAGGTGTTGGCCATGATCTATCGGCTGCGGCATAGAAAGTAAGAAATGTAACGAGGAAAAAGTTGTATTGTTGGTTTTCAATTAAGAGTTGAAAAATGTCCGTGTCCTGTGAATCAAATTCGAAAAGAGAGGGTAATTGGGTGCCATTCTGGCCATTTCCGGACGCAGAAAAGGACGCGGACAGAACTTGCCAGACACAACTAATGCGAACCCGTACCCTTTTAATAGCAGGCGTGGCCACAATTACAGCCGGGCTTTTACTGCCGCTGTCGGATCGTATTTTCGATGTGCTTTTAATCTTTAGTCTGTCTTTAACCATAGCTGTGTTGATAATTACTTTTTCAGCACGCAGAGCCGTGGAGGTGTCGGGCTTTCCGCTGCTAATTGTGCTGGCCGCGATGTTGCGTATGGCCTTGAGTGTGGCCGGCAGCAAATTGATACTCTCGCAAGGTAGTGCCGGGACAATCATAGGTTTTTTTGGGGGCATCTTTGTTAGGGACAATTTTGTATTTACAATCCTGGCCCTTGGCGTACTTACTGTGGTTATATTTGGAACCATTTCCAAGGCCGCCAAAAGCATCAGCCATACTACCGAAGAGTTTGTCGCAGATATTGTCCCCGCCAGGCAAATCAGTATTGACAACGACCTCAACACCGGACTTATCGACCACAGCCAGGCCATTCGGCTGAGAGATGGAATCGCTCGTGAGACCGGCTTTTTTGTCGCAATGACCGGCGCCGCCAAATTCATACTGTGCGCTGCTGTTATCGAGCTTATGATTGTCGTTGTTGATATCGTCGCTTCGATAGCCACTGCGCAAGGACCACCGGCAGCCGCGCAAATGTCGGCAGGATACTCGCTTTACGAAGGATTGCAAAACGGCCACTTAAAGATACACGCGACTTTGGGCGCGGGAATGATAACGCAGATATCCGCTTTGCTTGCTGCAATGGCGTGCAAATATCTTGTCCGAAAAACCTATGTGCCGTGTGCGGCTAACGGTCAGTTTGGCAGGGGAAAAGCTACCGAAAGAGTTAAGGTAGTTTCCAGCGAAGTGCCGTCCCCTCCGGCTGCGGAATCGCAGTATGGCAATGCCGTAGTGGCTATTCAAGCCCAGGCAACTGCCGAGGATCTCGGATGGTTAGATGGGTCCCAGTGTATGGAAAATGGAAAAGATGACTTTAGTCAGACGGTGCCCTCGTCTACCAAAGCTCTTAGACACGACTTGCTCACAAGCGAAATAGAGTGTGTTTTCGAACCCAGCCCATACCTCTGGAAGGCCGCTGATGATGGCGATTATTACGGTACCATCACGGAGTTAATCGAGAGCAAATCAGGCGATGATGCGAAAACGATATTGATGGCGGCTGAAAGTGCCAAGGAGCTGCCCGTAACAGTACCTGTCAATATTGCAATACGTCTGGCACGGAAAGGTCAGCGATGTTTGCTGATTGATTTTGACCTGAAGAGAGACGCAATATCAAGCGTCTTTGACATTAATCCTAAGGGCGCCGACGACGCGGTTTACCGAGAAGCAGTTACAACGGAGAGTCCGACCGGTATCAACAATCTCTGGGTCTGGTCGGCGTCCCGTCTGACCAATACTGACAAAGACAGCGAGAACCACGAGCCCGTGAATATAAAGAAAGCTCTTGCCAGCCTTGAAAACCGGTACGACAGAGTGGTTGTCTATGCTCCGGACATGGGGCGATTGGCTGATTTGGACGGAATTGCCGCTTGCGTCCAGGCGGCGATGCTCTTCGGCGCGGAGTCCGAGCTGGTGGATGAAGTTGAAAGCTGTCATATGAGTGATTTCTACGAACTCTTGAATAGCTGCGGCTGTAAAATCCTGCAGCCGGCGGAGATCTTTGCAGAGCTGCGTTAACTTCTATAAGAGTGTTTTTTGAGTTGATGTTAGCTCTGTGTGTAGCCGAAGCCTAAGGCCGCCATCTGGTTTTGCAGCAGGGCCAGGGTCCTCTCAAGACGGGCAAATCGAGCTACCAATCTGGCTTCCCTTTCAGTCAGGCGGTATTCTTCAAGCTCAATTTTGTCCTCGAGATATTCTATTTGGTCCGCAACATGCTCCTGGTCTATGTCCATCGTACCTGTTGCTGCCTTGAGGATTCTGCCCAGAACGTCCTCTATCGCCCCGGCAAAGCCCTGCTTTACCCTGACAGTGGCAGTGAAAGTACCGTTCTGACTTAAGTCGACGCTGAGCTGCAGGCCGTTCTCCGGGTACACAGGGTCACCGTTGTCGTCGAAGGTGCTGTCGCCTGTAACGATGTTGCCGCTGTACGTTGCGGTACGGTACGTGGATTCGCTTGAGAGCTTGATTTTTGCACTGGTGATAGCGCCGGCGCTCACTACTACCTCAACATCGTAAGTGCCCGCCGTGGTATAATTGCTGCTGGCCCCGTAAAACTCAATGGTATTGCTGTCACTGCTGCCCGTCTTGTCCGCTCCTAGCAGGGCCAGGACATCCATGTAGTCTTCAGCTATCGCCTCGTCAAAGACATTTGTGTCCAGGCTCAATATGCCGTCCCTATCGAGCTCAAGGCCGATCTGGCCGGGCATAAGAAAGCTGTCGATATCCTGTATGAATCCGCTGGTCTGGGCCACGAGAGGGTCGCGAAGCAGCGTCTTTATGGTCGAAACAACGTAATCACCCGTTAACACACCTCTGGTTTCCGAGACATCATCGTAGCCGGCGACCTCCTCAATATAGGTAACGACAAGATTGTAGGCATCAACCATAGAACTTAGTTTCTCTTTGACCGTCTCGATATCTCTGGTCAGCGTGATTTCTTCCCCGCTTGTATCAGTCGTATCATGAAGATGCAGCGCGACACCATAAATGACATCATCTACAGTATTAGAGCTTCTTCTGATCCAGCCATAGTTGTTGCCTTTTGTCTGTTCGGCAAACACGTAATTCGAAGAGTCGCTGGGAGTCAGGTTACTGGAATCAATTGAAATCATGTTAACATCACCCGCAGTATCGCGGAACGTAAATGTCGTAGCACCAGCCTGGTTCAGCCCCGTACCACCCACCGTTATGTCGCCGGGATTTACGTTTGACAACGCCTCAAGCGCAGATTGAATTGCGTTGGTTGTAGCATTATAGCTAATGGCGGCAGTCGTTTCTCCATCATAAGTCAAGGTGAAGGTACCACTGCTCGCCGTCGTGGTGGGAGTCAACGTTTGTTCCTCGGCAATTCCTGACTGTGGGGTGGGGTAGCCGTCAACCCTTATTTCGCTATCCTGAGCTGATTGACTTTCGATAAAATCAGCTTGTGCAAAACCAGTAAGGTCCGCTGTTGTTGAGCCGCCTTCTGTCTCAACGGCCATGGTAGGCAAAGTCAATGTTGCAGCCGAGCCGTTCGCGTTGTATGTCAAAGTAATTGAAAGACTACTTGTGCCAGCAGTGTCGTCGGTCAAAATAATCTCGCCATTTTCAAGGGTTGCTTTGGCAATTCCGTCAAAGGCGTCGTTAATCTCAGCGATAAGATGACTGAGTTTAGTGTTACTGGTGATGCTAAGGTCCACCTGGGTTATTGGATTGCCATCATGGTCGGTGCCAGTTATTTCAATTACTTCGCCCCCTTCCAGCGGATTTGCTCCGAATTGGTCGAGGTCTGTTATTTTCGTACTAAGTGTAGCGTTGTCACTGTCAACAGTGAAAGCTGAATCTGCCTGCCAGACCTTCGTGCTGCTTGCATTGATTGAGATTTCATAATCGGAACCGGCGTCATTGCCATTTAGCACCAGATGGTAGGCGTCGTTAAAGTATAGCAGACTTGCAGTAACGCCGGGGTTGTTTGCATCGTTATTGATTAAGCCGGCGAAATCCTCGAGTGTTGTCTCAGACGTGGTCGTCAGAACCGTTTCCTTGTGGTTATATGAGTAAATAAAGGTTCCCGCCCCGACATAATCCTCGGCGTATTCGAGCCCGTTCGTGTGAACCGATCGCTCGGCGGTGGCTAACCGATTGATTATGACTGTGTGATTACCTTCAAAGGCGTTGTAAGACGCTTCAGCGGTCAATATATCACTGTCGCTGGACGCAACGTTAAAGGCGCGGAGTTCATCGGCGTCGGAGAGAGCACGAATTGAGCTTCGCAACGTGCTGAGCTTGCTCTCTAAGGTACTAAGGGCGGTTTGTCTCTGCTCCCAGAGGCTTATGCGCTCTTCGTACGTGTTCAGTGTGCGGCGCTGGACAGCCATTAGCTGGCTGATAAGCGTGGTTGTGTCAATACCTGTTAAAAGACCCGGAAGACGTAAAGTTGCCATTTTTATTTGCCTTTTCGCTTAAACTTTCACGCCTTTACAGCGTCCGTGTTGTATCGTGTCTCAGCCACTGGAACCTCTAAGTACGCCCAATGCGCGCTCCAATTAAGTTTATTATCGTTAAACAGCACTCGTTACTTAACCAATCGTCTTGTATTCGCATAGAATATCCACATTTTTAGCAAGCAGCCTGCGGCGCTGACTCCGAGCACCTGGACCGCGCAAACTCGCTCTTTTTCAGCAACTGCCGGACCCGCATGTTCCCCGGGTCCGTCTGGAGACAGCTATTTAGCTCCGAGCAGGCCAGCCCAAAGGCCGTTCTGGCATAGTTGAGCGAATTATTTTTTACGTAAGCCTGTCCTATTGCAAGACAAGTCACAGCAGCTAAGCACTTGGCATGCAATTGCCTGAGCTTGGTAGGTATCTTGTCCCACGCGACATCCGGAAACAGTTCATCATAACTGAAAGTATTTGTGAACCGCTTGACCACCTCAAAATGGTCCCTGGCTTTGTCAATGTTCACACTCCTGGAGAGACTCTGCGGCAGAATCCGCCTCAGATGCAAAGTTTTCCGCAGGTGATGTTCCTTCAGGCCAGCCTTTACGAAACGGCGGATCATATCATAGTCCATACCTATCCTAAGTGTTTCATCGTAAAGTCCTATCTTATCATAAACGCTCTTTCTTATTCCGAGCCTAAATGGTATTATGGGGTGCCCGGCCCGGAATAGGTCCCTGATCATATGCCTTCGATTCTGATATTCGGGCTTCTTCATCACCCTTATTGGATTACTACTTGAATCAATCAGCAAGACATCGCTAT
>CAZENQ010000014.1:0-49573 GCA_964513655.1 uncultured Pirellulales bacterium
GGAGTTCGTCTAAGTTGCCGACAAGTCGGCGTGGTGAAGCCAAAGAAACGCCTTTCCTTTTTAGAGAGAATGGGCACGAATTGGGACAGGCAAGATACCTTGTACCTAAGGCACAGGGGCACAGGTACCACCTATGGTGCAAGCTAGGGGATAAATTGCGCGGTCAAAAGGGCTTTAAGATAAGGAAAAAAGGGGCTTGATTGTGGGTGCGGGGGTAAGAATGGGTGTTTTTTCTTGACTTTTTCGGTGAGAAGAGTACACTGATAGAGGTTAAGAGAGTGAAATTTCCGAAGAAGTGAGGGCAGGGTGGGAAAATTAAAGGCGTTTGCGTATGGCTAAGAAAATAATAACCAATTTATGAAGGTGTGGGTGGTTAAGGTCTGTACAAAAGCAGGTATTGGAAGAAGGGCGGGGCACAAAAAACGTGTTTTCGCACAAATTTTCAACAATACTGTCTTGAAAAGAAAATTGTTGACGGTCCAAGTTGATTTTTGTAAAATTATTGATGTCGTACGGAGAGAATTATGTTCTGTAAGCGTTTAATATGGGAAATGTCAGTATAATACAGAGGGAGCAGGATGTCCGCCTCAAAGCAACACACCAGCAAGGAACGAAAATAGAACTCTAGGGAGAAAGCAAATGGGAAAAATAATCTTAATTGGCTGTGCGGTAATATTGGTAACGGGTTCGGCTTTAGCTGAAGAGTTCGAGCTAACCGTCAATGTCGTCGGCAACGGCGCAGTAGACCCAAACAGCGGCACTTATGAAAGTGGGACAGTGGTGACAATTCAGACCTGGCCGAAGACAGGCCATTGGGTCAAGAGCTGGAGTGGCACCGATGATGACACATCCAGGCAGCATATGAATACAGTAACAATGACCTGTGACAAAATAGTCACCGTTAAATTTGCTCCTGCAATAATTGTGAATAAACCTGCTGGTGGTGATATATGGACATCGGGGAGTACACACGAAATCCAATGGTCAAGTTGTGGTGCAAATGAGGTTGATATTTTATTCAGCGACGATGCCGGTGGCAATTGGCAGGCTATCGAAAGCAGCAGCCCTGATACCGGCGCTTCAACATTGTATTTGCCACATAAAGGCGATTCCAACCAGTGTTTGGTTTCGGTTGTTCCCAGCATACCTGATGCTAACCTTGTCTGCGTCGAAAGCGGGGTCTTTGAGATTCGCCCCTATCGCGGCCCGAGATCTTTACCTCGCGGACGCAGGCGAGGGCCAAAACCGCCATTAAAATACGGGCCGGAGTTCGGTTGTGTTAAATGGAAGTTCGAGACGGAAGGGCCGGTGACGGCGGGTGTCACCATCGGGAGAGAGATGGATGAGCAGCGCAGGGTGTATGTGGCCTGTGAAGACGGCAAGCTATACACACTTGATTTTGATACGGGAGCGCTTTTGTGGAGTTATGATGTTGGCTCTGCGCTTTTAGGTTCTGCTGCTGAGGATCAGAGGCGTTCTGTGTATGTGGGCAGCACGGACGGCAAGGTTTACGCGATTGATAAAGAAGGCGAACTGCAGTGGAGTCACAGGACAGAGGAGCCGGTATTTTCCTCACCGGTTGTATCAGCTCAACGCCGGATATATGTATGCTCTGAAGACGGGACTGTTTACGCATTGAGGCGTAACGGCAGCGAGAACTGGAAGTTTGAGACGAATGGATTCGGGGCGATGGAGGGCTCAATTTTTGCAACGCCGCAGATTGCCGCCGATGGGACGGTATATGTGGCGGGTTTGTATGACCCGAACCTTTATGCGCTGAATCCGGAGGATGGAAGCGTAAAATGGGCGTGTAATTTTGAGCATACGGTTCAAATCCCGGACGACTGGGGTGAGGAACCGCAAGAGGTAAATGTGGCGGGCTGGCCGTTTGCCCCACCTGCTATTGGGCCGGACGGGACGATATATATGTCGCCTGCATTTGATACTCATCTTTTCGCAATTGAGCCTGAGACGGGTTCTATTATCTGGTCAACAAATCTCTGGGGTCTGAAGCTGCGTTATGGACGGCGGGACGAGGACGTTTTGCTTTGGTACGGCGCTGGCGAGCCACCCGAGTATGTCGAAGTTGACGGGCGACAGTTCGAAGTCCGTTACATTGGGGCGGTACGCTATTCGTACTGCTGGTCGCAGCCTGCGGTGGGACCCGACGGGACGATTTACGTGAGCTTCGAGGATGCGTATCTTCGGGCGGTTGACCCCAACGGCAGTAAGAAGTGGTCCACTAAACTTGGTGAATTAGGCGCGTTTACATTAGCTGCGGGCGATGACGGGCTGGTTTATGCTGCGAGTGATGATAAGAAGCTCTATGTGGTCGATCCGAACGGTGAAGAGGTCGCACGATTCGAAGGTGATGGCTGGTTGAGCCACCCGACAATAGCACCGGGTAGTACGATAATAGTGAGCGATGCAAACAATACGGTCTGGGCGATAAGTCAGGAAACGTGCGACGGCGAGGAGCCCGTACTCGATGGAGTGCCCGAGCCTAATGAGCCGAACGAGCCGGGTCTGCCGGGGCCAGGTAAGTCAGACGGATCTAAGGTAAAACCAAGGCGCCGGATAAAAAGCATGAGGGTAAAGAGACTATGAACTCAAAAACAGCTTTCAGTAAAAAGGATGTTATTGTCATCGTGCTCTGCGGTATTTTTCTTGCGGCCACGGTTGGCTCAGTTGGCGTCAGTGGCAGAATACGTGCCAAACAGGCCGTCTGCCTTTCAAACCTCCGCCAGTGGGGAACCGTCTTTGCGGCTTATGCACAGGACAACGAGGGCTCTACGCTTTCAGGTCCGGGCATACCCGGGGCTGAGGACTGGATGTGTTCGTTGCTCCCTTACTACAAGGAAGAAAAGTTACTGTTATGTCCGATGGCCGTCAGGCCTTGGAAGGAGAGTGCGATGTGGGGCGCGAGGGATCTAGCCTGGTGGCTCCTGGGGGATCGCCCGGAAGTCAGAGATTGTGACTTTCACCCTGCTGTTGTTACCGGCAGCTACGGGATAAATGACTACTGTTGGAATGCAGCTCCGGGTGAGTTGGCTACATGGGAGGAATGGTCTGCCACCTTGTGCTGGCGAAGTTTTTATCTCAACCAAGCGGATACCGTACCATTACTCGCGGATTGCATACATATCGGAGGCTTTCCGCAGCACACCGATGAGCCTCCACTAATTGAGGATATGCCGTGGACAAGCAGTAATGGCGAGGCCGGGATGGCCCGGTTTTGCATGAACCGACATGAAATGGGAACCATAAACGCCCTTTTTATGGATTTTTCCGTCAGGCCGGTTGGGCTGAAAGAACTGTGGACGTTGAAGTGGAATCGAAGGTTCATTCCGCATGGCCCCTGGACCACAGCCGGCGGCGTCCAACCGGGCGACTGGCCGGAGTGGATGCGCGATTTTCCAGATTACTGAATGGCTCTATAAGTGTGAGACAAGGAAGATGAGCTCAAAAGCAGCTTTGACAAAAAAAGATATTATTGTCGTCGTGCTCTGTGTTATTTTTCTCCTGGCCACCGTTGGCTCGGTCGGCGTCAGTGGCAGAATACGTGCCAAACAGGCCGTCTGCCTTTCTAACCTCCGCCAATGGGGTGCTGTCTTTGCGGCTTATGCACAGGACAACGAGGGCTCTACGCTTTCAGGTCCGGGGGTACCCGGGGCTGAGGACTGGATGTGTTCGTTGCTCCCTTACTACCAGGAAAGAAAGTTACTGTTATGTCCGATGGCCGTCAGTCCTTGGAAGGAGAGTGCGATGTGGGGCAAGAAAGATATGGCCTGGTGGATCCAGGAGGGTCGTGTGGAAGTGCCCGAAGGTTATGGCTTTACGCCCGCTGCTGTCGGCAGCTACGGGATAAATGACTGGTGTTGGAACGCGCCCCCAGGTGAGGAGGACACATGGGGTTTTGCGATTACCCGCTGCTGGAGAAATTTCAATTTTAAAGGCGCGAATAACGTACCGATACTTTCGGATTGCCTACATATCGGAGGCTTTCCGCACCACACTGATGAACCTCCATACATTGAGGATGCAGCGTGGGAAAATTGGGGGCTTGCCCAGGTTTGCATAGACCGACATGAACCGGGAACTATAAACGCCCTTTTTATGGATTTTTCCGTCAGGCCTGTTGGGCTGAAAGAACTGTGGACGTTGAAGTGGAATCGAAGGTTCATTTTGCATGGCGTCTGGACCACAGCCGGTGGTGTCGAGCCGGGGGACTGGCCGGAGTGGATGCGCGATTTTCAGGACTATTGAAAAATGCTCCGCTGAACTTGAATTCGAAATCGTCGCCTGGAATTACCCCTTTTGGCGCTAATCATTTTTCCCGTAAAGAAACTCCGCATCGGAAAATAATATATTGCGGCTGCAGGCGTTTGACGGGGAATATTGGAGTCCGCCGGACACTGCGGACATTGAGATAGTTGAGCCGAACGGCTATTTGCTGTTATCGCGGCTGCATCTTAATAACATCTTTGGCCCGAGACTCCGGGGTAACCTTCAGCCGCTCAAGCTTGCCGTTTCGATAGGAGCCCTGGACTATAGTCTCATACGGTGCATGCAGCTTAAACTCCACGTTCCATTGTTTGGGCCATGTCGGAAGCAGGACTATCTTCTCATCAATCCTGTTTTGTCAGGGAGTCGAAGCTTTTATCTCAAGCACCTGAACGCCCAAGTGTTCTATCCAGCCATCTTCAAACCACTTCGGGTTTTCACCCTCGGGGCATTCTAAATAACGCAAGGTGTGATAGCAGTAGACGCATGGATACTCAATGATAGCATGGACTTCAGCCATCGCCGCACAGTTGGGAACATCCTCATGATGAATAACCGGATTGCCCTGGAACTTCGTAAAGTTAAAACCATCTTCGCTGTACGCATAGCCGATGTCTTCAACCACTCTCAAGCGTTTCTTCTCTGCATCATCTGAATAGGGGCCTGGACCAAGCTCTGCAGGGTTGAGAACGTCAGCGTATCTGCTGCCGCCGTAAAACGCGTGAAACATTCCATTGTAATAAAGAACCTCGAACTCGGAAAAACCGCCCTCTTCCCAGCTACCCTTTGGCCCTTCGCTCAATGCAGGCTCTTCTCTCATTTTCCAGGGACCGGTAAGAGAATCTGCTGTCGCAACGTACATCCTGCCGAAGTCAAGCTGTGTAACATCGGGCTCGGTGCCGAACATATACCACGTGCCTTTAACCTCCACAAGGCCACCCGGATAGCCAATACGCTGGTGCACGAGGATTGGATTCTTTTCATACCTGAACCAGGGGCCGAGCGGATTATCCGCATAAGCCAAAGAGACGGACCAGCCCCACCCGACGGGACTATCTCCGGCAGACATGTAAATCATATAATATTTGCCGGCATCTTTAACCACCATTGGACAGGCAACGTGGCCGCTTTCATGGGGTTTTTCAGAGACTTTTAGTATTGGGTTACCGCCGTATTTTGTCCAGGGGCCGAGCGGGCTTTTGGAAGTAGCAACAAAAATTTGGTAGCCAGTTTCGGCCCAGGTGGAATAGGAGTGATAATACCAGTAATAGGTGTCGCCATCCTTAAAGCAATCCCCACTCTCCAGGACTCTATCGTCCAATTTTCCTATTTCACTTGTCTTCATCGCGGGGCTGGGACCAACATGATGTACGAAGTTGTCCGGTTTGAACAGCGGACCTTCAGCGGGACAAACCGCTGTTTTGGCACAACCAGAGAAAAACAGGGCCAATATTACAAACAGCATCAGTAACTTTGGTTTCATTTCTTTTCCTTTCAATTTTACCGTCTTGGCCTTATTCCACGATTTATTTGCTGTTATCGCGGCTGAATCTTAATAACATCTTTGGCCCACGGCCTGGGGGACCTTCAACCTCCCAGCGTCGCCGTGATTTGCACCTCTGAGACACTCTCAGATTGGTCGAGATTTTCCACTATCACCATGATAAAGTGCATCTTGCAGTCTAACTGGAATGTCTTTCTTGTTAGCCGGCCTGGTTGCAGGTCGCTGTCGAGCGTGTACAAGTCCGTAGTGTCGTATTTGACTCCATCGTAGCTTGAGCGGACGTGAACGCGGATTGGCTTTTTGGCGTTTTTGCTGTATTTGCATTCCACAGTTAGTGACAGCCTGCTAACGTTGCTGAGGTTGATTGGACGAGCATCGCCCAGCTTTGTAGTTGAACCGGCCCCGATGTTTTCCATATAAAAAGCCGGCATATCGATGCTAAAGGGTTTCTTTGTTACCAACACATGCATTCCAAGATGTTCACCACCATAATCCCACGGGTACTGCCTTCCCGGGTAATGCTCGGGTTTTATCGTGTGATAGACATAGATATAGGGAAGCTCAATAATGGAATGCACTTCAGCAAAAGCATACAACATAGGGCTGTTCTGATATGCTGCGACCGGGTTCTTACCGTACTTATACCACTTGAATCCGTCAAAACTGTAAGCGTAGCCGAAACTTTCAAGTCGCGGGCCATAGATTCTGGCTCCGCCGTAAAACAGGTGGAACATACCGTTGTGGTACAGCACCTCCGCTTCGGAAGGGCCTCCATCATCCCAATCACCCGGGTTGCCTTTTGCCATAATTGGATTGCCCGCATATTTTACATAGGGCCCCTCAGGTTTGTCAGCTAACGCAACTGCCAGAGGACCGTAATCGCCTTGATAACCGGGAGCGCTGATTGGATGCACACTGTAAATTCGATATTTTCCATCGTGCTTAATTACGCCGCCTATATACCCGAAATCTTTGAGGATTGGGTTGCCTTCGTATTTTTTCCAGGGTCCCAGCGGATTTGAGGCCGTGGCCAGCCCCACGCACCAAACATCAAAGCCCTGCTCACTCTCCTGCTTGTGCTCCTGCTCGCTGCCTTCGTCGATACCAATGCCCGCGTACCACATGTAATACTTTTCGTCACCTTCTTTTAATATCATAGGGCAGGCGACAGCACTGTCGTCCCAGCTGCCTTCGGGTCCAACCCGTAAAATAGGGTCGAGGCCGTGCTTTTTAAATGGCCCCGTCGGATTTGTGGCAGTAGCCACGCCTATCTGATACTCATACGTTTTGGTCCCGCCACTGCCGATTGCGTGATAATATAAGTAATAGGTGCCAAGGTCCTCAAAGGCATCGCCCGCCTCGATGTTTTCATCATCCCAAGTGGTCCTGGTGTCGGGCTTGAGGATAGGATTGGGACCGGAGATTGTAATGAATTCACTTAGCTCTATTGCCGCCTGCCGGAGGGACTCATCTGCAAATCTGTCTTCAGCATAAATCGGACTCGAGACCACTACAGCACACAAGGCAACAGAAACTACAAGCAATGTCACGTATTTTTTGTAACCCATTTTTATTATCTCCAATTAAGTAAAGATTCATCATTCATATTAGCAATAGAGGTTCACTGTTTAGCCGCCGAGGGTGGCGATGATTTTCACCTCGGAGACACTCTCTGATTCATCAAGGTTTTCTACCATCACCTTGATAAACCGTACCTTGCTGTCCAACTGGAAGGTCTTTCTTGATAATTGACCAGGTTGTAAATCATTGTCCAGGGTGTACAAATCGGTTGTGTCGTAGTTGACGCCATCATAACTTGCTCGTACATGGATGCGAATGGGCCTTTTGGCTTTCTTGCTGTACTTGCACTCGGCAGTCAGAGACAACCGGGTAATATTGCTCAGGCAAATTGGTGAAGCATCATTCAATTTTGTGGTCGCGCCGCCCGCAAGGGTCTCGGAGTACAGGGCCGGCATATCGACGCTAAAGGGCCTCTGTGTCACCAGGACCTGCACACCCAAATCTTCCACCCAGGGATGGCTCTTTCCCTCATACCGCGCAGGTCGCCAGGTATTGTAAAGATAAATATAGGGCATCTCAATAATGGCATGCACTTCAGCCAATGCAGCGCAATTAGGATTGGCCTTGCGAAAAACAACGGGATTCTTGCCGTACTTGAACCATTCGAATCCATCAAAACTGTAGGCATAACCAATATCCTCCAGCCCCGGACCATGCGTTCGAGTTCCCCCGTAGAACATGTGGAACATACCGTTGTGATAGAGGACCTCGGCTTCTGAGATGCCGCCGTCATCCCAGTCACCCCAGTTGCCTTTTACCATAATGGGATTGCCTGTGTATTTGACATAGGGCCCTTCGGGTTTATCAGCAACAGCCACTGATAACGGCCCATCCATATAGTTAGGCAGGTCGAGCGGATATGAACTGTAAAGGTAATATTTTTCATCGACCCTGATGACGCCTCCGACATAGCCGAAATCTTTCATCACTGGGTTTTTCTCATATTTTTTCCAAGGTCCCAACGGATGGTCAGCTATTGCCAAACCGATATCAAAGCCTCTATCCTCCTGGCTGGCTGCCTCTGCTGAATACCACATATAGTACTTTTCGTCGCCTTCTTTGAGGACCATAGCACAGGCGATTGTACGGTCATCCCAACTGCCCGGTTGTCCAAGGTTCAGAATGGGGTTGTTGGGGTGTTTCTTGAAGGGGCCCAGTGGATTTGGGGAGGTGGCCACACCAATACGATAGCTTTTGCCACCACCGTAACCGTGATAATAGAAATAATATGTGCCCAAATCCTCAAATGCATCAGATGCTTCTATGAATTCATCATCCCATTGGCCTTTTTCTCCGGTTTTGATAAGTCGGTCCGGCCCGGGAACATGGATGAATTCACTTAGCTCTATTGCCATTTGCCGGAGGGACTCATCTGCAAATCTGTCTTTAGCATAAATTGGACTTGAGACCACTAAAGCCCACAAGGCAACAGAAATTACAAGTAATGTCACGTATTTTTTGTAACCCATTCTTATTATCTCCAACAGAGCAAGGTTGGTCATTCATATTAGCAATAAGAACTTGCTACTCAGCCGCCCAAAGTAGCGGTTATCTGCACGTCGGAGACACTGTCGGAGTCGTCCAGATTTTCCACCAGGACCTTGATAAAGCGAACATCAGTATCTAACTCAAAAGTCTTTTGTACTGTTTGGCCCTGCTTAAAAACGTTATCGAAGGTAGACAAATCCGTGGTGTCATAATTCAGGCCGTCGGGGCTGGACCTTACATGGACCCTGATTCGGCTTTTTGCTTTTTCACTATACGTGCACCGGGCTGTTAAGGCCAGCCGGGTGATATGACTTAAGCTGACTGGAGGCGAGTCCGCCAATGATGTCGTCTTGCCGGCACCAAGGGACGAAAGATTCAGAATCGGCATTTGCAGGCTAAAAGGCTTTTGATTTACCAATATCTGAACGCCCAGGTACTCTTTCCCGCCCCCGTCGCTAAGGTACCTAAGCGTATGGTAAACATAATGGAAAGGCGGCTCATAAAGGGCATGGACCTCGGCAAACGCGTGTGTGTCGGGGCTGTTTTCCCGTGGTGCCACCGGGTTGCCGCTGTACTTTATGAAGTTGTATCCGTCGAAGCTGTACGCGTAGCCTATGCTTTCGAGTTTCCCCCATTTGACACCGCTGTAAAAGCAGTGAAAAACACCATCGTGATACAGCATACCGGCTTCCGAGAAGCCGCCGTCATCCCAGGCTCCCCATTCACCGCCGGGAATAACAGGATTGTTTTCATACTTTTTCCACGGTCCCTCTGGTTTGTCGGCAGTAGCAAGGCAGATTGGTCCGGAGTCTGGTGACTCTGCACCTATAGGGTACACATTGTACATATAGTATTTGCCGTCTACTTTTACCACCCCGCCTACAAAACCGAAATCTTCCAGAACGGGATTGCCTTGATACTCTTTCCACGGACCCAAGGGATGAGAAGCTGTCGCCAGTGCGATGTCCCACCGGCCAAACTCGCCGGTATCCTCTTTCATCCCTCCGAACCACATATAATACTTGTCACCTTCTTCTCTAATCACCGCCGGACAGGCCACATGCAGGCCTTTCCAGCTGCCCACAGGTCCGAGGTCTATAATAGGATTGGCATCATGCTTCTTCCAAGGACCTAAGGGATGAGGCGCACTGGCTACGCCGATCCTATAACCGCCACGAGGCCATTTGTTTTTGTCCCGCGGCGTTCCATGATAATAAAAGTAATATGTTTGTTCATCCTTAAAGACGTTACCTGCTTCAACGACAGCTCCATCCCACGCGCTGCTATCGCCGGGGCTAATGAGGGGGTTTGGGCCGGGAATTTGAATGAACGGGCCGTGCTCGATAATCTCGTTGCGCAGCGGCGGCTTTGTCCCGGAACCCTCAGCGTAAGACAGGTTCCACGCACCCACGGCACACAGCACGGTCCAAATGAGCAGCCATTTTGCCCGCGCCGGTGCAACCTCAAAACTCAGCCCTCTTGCCTTTGACACTGTTTCACATTTTTGACAAATCATCGCTCTTACTCCTTAACTTGACGCTTACTTGCTGATTGCTTGTCGCAAGGCCTGCATCACCTTACGAGACTCCTTGCCTATCGTGCCGTCCTGATAGATGCCCAGGTTTACAGTCGCCACCCCTTCGTTTGCCGTTAACTGCTTGACGTAGCTGATAAGCTCTTGTTCGCCGAACACCGGCTTTTCCATCTCCGAGTCCGGCTTTCTATGAACCCAGATATCCTCCAGCATAAACAGGGCATGACGCTGTAATCCCCTGCCGGCATCGTATTCAATATACCGTCCCTTAGCGGGTTTCAGCTCTTCGTCAGCTTCACCGGCCCAGTATTCCTGCCATAGCGTCGCATCAGGGAAAATCCAAAAGTTAAGGCCGATGACGCGGTCCGGGTTACCCGTCTTTGTAGCTTCAAAGAAACGCTCAAACGATACGGGAGCATTAGGAAACCTCTGCGGGATAATATCCCACCCGTCAAACCAGTAGCCGGCAAGCTTCCTGCCATAGCGCTGGCCAAGCTCTCGTAGAATTTCCATATGAACATCGACACCCTGTTCCTCAGGAATAAGCTTACTCCTTAACAGAATATGAGAGGACATGTAAAGTATCAGCTTAATTCCCTTTTCATTTAATGCATCAGCCATTTCCTTAATAAGGTCACGCTCAGTCGTTTGGCCTGGATGATACTTCTCCCAAACCTTAATCGGAGCAGGACAGTGTGCAGTGGCATGCATCATAGTAAAGATGACCCAACCAGCACCCGTATCTTCAACCATGTCGGCAAACGCATCTACATCAAAATCCCGGACCGCCTCCGCGTAAGGTTTCTTCGGTCCGTGTCGCGGCTGGCTTCCATCTGTCCAGTGAAACATTACACCGTATTTCGCCTTCACCATCCAATCGGTGCCGGCCTGACTTCTTTTGGCTCGTTCTTCTGACTCAGCTATTGCTTGTTTCGCTGCCACCGGAACCAATTCCATCGCACGAAAATCCATTACCTCCCCCGACTCCGGCTCAGCAACACGAATTGTAATTTCGCTGATGCCCGCGGGCAGATGCAAGACACCATTGAGAGGTACTCTTTCGAAATTCCTGAGAAAGTCCGTATGCAGCGGGCCTTCCTCAGAGATTTGTCGGTCTTTATACGGCCCTGTGGTCTTACGCACCGTACCCGTGATTTTGCTCTGGCCAGACCTCGAGATAACCTCTAACTTCGCACCATCCGTCAGCGCTGCATAACACAGCCCAACCTCATAGTCGCCAGAGTGACGCACATCAACCTGCCAGCTAATGCTGCCCCGACCGACCCACCTTATGACCATGTTTTCCGGTAATTGGTCAAGCGAAGCCGCCGCTCCTACCTTAGTAGCTGTTCGTCCATACAGTCGCGTCATTGCTGCTGGGTCAACTCGAACCACCGGCTTTTTGGAGAGCTTTTCCGCTCCCATACCAGCATTACTCAACTGCATTACAAATATCGCCAGAACTGCCAAACTAAGCTTGAGCAATGAGATGTGTTTTTCTTTTGGATAACTGAAGTTCATATCGAATCTCCTGCAAACATACTATTAAACGGGGGCAACTGCCCGGCAGAGTTGCAAATTTAGCTTTTCTCTGATTCAAGTTCAACGCAAGCGGTATAAGTTTACGTAAACCACTGTTTACATAAACCTCAGCAATATGTCAAGAACTTTTTCATTCAAGGACTTGGGTTTTCACTGTTGATGTTAATTTATCAGGCTGACTTTCAGACTTGGTGAGCACTTTCCGGCCGGCGCGTTGCAGATGAACTAATGTCGGTTGTTTGCTTACAGTTGGGTTATTGGCCTTGTTTTCCCAAATGTCTTTCAAAGCGTTACAACAGGTCTACGCCGTCACCGAGTCTTATTTTTGCCAAACTCTGATATAATCAATCTCATAATCAGCAGGCAGGTCCGATGGTGACGGGAAACCTTCCCATGAGAATGCTTCGGAATCGACCCATATTGTCATTTGCTCATCCAAACACCATACATTGCCTATTTCTGACGAAGGAGCATCTTTAACCAGGTTTCCGTCGGCATAGAATTTCAAACCGTTTGCATCCCATTCGCATCCGTAAACGTGAGACTCACTTCCCACGCGCCAGGCAAGTTCGACACTGTCACACCAGCTCCTGCCGCCGTGGTCCCAGTCATGAACACAGAAGGGGTACGTTCTATCATTGTCATAAACTTTAGAATCGGCCACAAATTCAAAGACGTCAAGCTCGGAACTGTCCCCGGTGGCCCAGAAGGAGCTGGTGATGGATACGTCGGCGGCTTTACACTTTATTTCCATGTATCCATATAGAAAAGTGTTTTTGCTTGTGACGGCCGCTGTCGTGTAATTCTCATATGGGCAGCCACAGTCAGGGTCTATGTCAGGCACAAAAGGATAGTTGGGGTCCCATTTCGTAGTTAAGCAGAGCTTGCCATCTTCAACTCTGATGTTTTCAGGTGCAAACTGGGAAGGAGCTCGACCAGGCCAACTGTATATAAACACGCCACCCTCTCCATCCTTGAACCACTTGTTCGGGTCTAAGCTGGTTCCATCGAACTCATCACTCATATTTGACCTTAAAATCCAGCTGCCGATATTGTTGGGATCAGACATTGGATACAGAGGGCCTCCCGCCGTGGCTTGACTGCCTGTTGCTGCGGCTGACTCGCAGTATGAATTGTATGCCGTTACCCAGAAGTGATATGTAGTACCTGGTCCAAGGCCGACAGCAGTTAAATTCACATCATTTGCTGAATTTGTATAGGTTGGAGAAGCCGGTTGGTTGGGAGATGTATTAACGTATATGTAAAACCCGGTTTCATCTAAGCTGTTGTCTGTCCAGCTAACGCCAATGCTGCTGCTTGTGACATTTTCAAACGTAAGGGCCGATGGCGCCGCCGGTGCCGCATGCATCAGCCAGTGATCCGCAAACACTGAAATGTCCAGTCCGTCGATAATACCATCTGGACCACCAGGATTAATGTCACAGTAAGGATTATACTCAGCCTCGTTGGGGTGGCTCAGCCATGCTGCTGCGATTGCAGGATAGTCCCCAAAGTCCACAAAACAATCACCGTTCAAATCACCCGGGAAATTCTCTCCGGGCTCAGGCGGAATGGAAGTTTCGGTGTAACCCTTGTAGAAGCGCACGTTGTCAAGTCGGCCCTGTAAAGGATAAGCAGAGCCCATCTCGCTTGCAAGATAAAGGTCCCCTGAATAGTTGATATCGTTAAAGTCGGTCCCTGGATGGGTTGCTGTGACCACCAATTCACCATCAATCCAATGCCGTATGACCTTATTCGTGTTGTCCATGCTGACAACCCAGTGGTACCAACAGCCCGTCTCCCAGGGTAGAGGCCCAGAGATATAACCCTCCCAACCAGGACCGCCCACCCACCAGTAATTTGAGTTCATACTGAAGGTGTTGACGTCGTTGACCGCGTATTCAAACTGGAAGAAATGGTCATCTGTGGAAAATGCCATCATGGAAGTGTACTCCCAGCCTGACCCGGTGCTACGTGTGGTCGCCTCTATGGTCTCGAAGGTATCGAAGTTTATCATCATCTCGATGGTTACGTCCCCGCCTGCCGGCCAAGCCGTACTGGGTAATACAGCGTAACTTGCAGTATCCGCCGCTCCTTGATAAGCTGTGCCCCCAACTCCCGTTGCTACACCCACCGTAGCGCCCGAACCCACCGCTGTGATGTGAAAACCATGTCCGCCCGTGTCTGCATTTGGGTCGGGGCCGTCGAACAGATACTCGGCCCAGAGTTCCAAATCTTCCGGGCTCTGTGCCGCCGCACCATCGGCCAGGCCCAACAGCAAAGCAAAAGAAATTAAAAAAAACAGCCTTCTAAACATAATCCTCCTCCGTGCAACGCAAAGGCCAAGCAAACTGTTTGCGGACGAAAGTCACCCTATCTTACCAAATTTGTGTTAAAAAAGCAACTGTTTCGAGCATTATTTCACAAAATCAGTCTGCCAAGTGACCTCATCTGGCAAATCTCGCTGTCTAATTTATACTTTCGCCACAGTATTAATGCGTAACTCAATTGTTTCCCCCCGGCAAAGACATTCGAGGGCAGGCAAGTGCAGAATGACAAGGGACGGGATACAAATGAAACATCTTCCAACAGTTGAGAAAGCCGGCATTTATTGTTACACTTGCGGTAAGCATTGTCCAAGTTGAATGTATATGGAACCGTTACGAAAAACGCTTCAAAAGGTGTATCGCGCAGCTCCAGGCGACTTTGTTTGATGAAATCTTCATTTACCAGATTTTGCGTGTTTGTTCTGCTGTCGATGCTGTGTATCGGTGTAATCGCTGCATGGTTTTCCCGCAGGTTCTCGCATTTGCCCAAAGAAATTCGCCATATTGTTTTGATCAGCATTGACACCTGCCGGGCGGATTACCTGAGTTGTTATGGTTACCGGCGGCAAACCACGCCAAATATTGACAAGTTCGCAGAGGAGAGCATTGTTTTCACCAACGTAATCTCTCCAATTCCGATGACGCTGCCGTCGCACTGTTCCATGCTGACCGGCACTATCCCTCCCTATCACGGCATTCATGATAACTTCGATTATCGCCTTGACGAATCAAATGTAACTCTGGCGGAGATATTAAAAGACAACGGTTTTACGACGGGTGCCATTATAAGCGCCTTCGTCCTGGATTCCCAATTCGGGCTTGACCAGGGTTTCGATAGCTATAACGACAAGTTTGAAGAAGAACACATGGCCCTGAATATCAGTGAGCGCAAAGGCGCCGAGGTGAACCGCTTTGCCCTTGAGTGGCTGGACCAAAACAAAGACGAAAAATTCTTTATGTTCTTGCATTACTTTGACCCCCATTTCGGATATGAGGCACCGGAACCATTTGCCTCAGAGTTTACCGACAGCCCCTACGCCGCGGAAATCGCCTATACGGATGATTGTATCGGCCAGGTTATAAGGAAATTAAAAGACCTTGGGCTCTATGATTCGAGCTTAATCATAATCACCAGCGACCATGGTGAAATGCTCGGCGAGCACGGTGAAAACACGCATATGTATTTCATTTACCAAAGTGCCATCAAAGTGCCCCTCATCTTCAAGCTACCCGGCCGGCGCAAGCCGGAAAGAATAGATTCTCCCGTCGGCATAATTGATATCGTGCCTACTATATGTAGCGCTTTGGGAATAGCTATTGACCCTGACGTTCAGGGGAAAGACCTTTTCGGCAAAAGCAGTGCCGACGAGGATAGATACATCTACAGTGAATCACTGTATGCCACAAGATACGGAGGTAACTCTTTGTTGGGTGTAGTTACGGAGCGCTTCAAGTACATCCAGACCACCCGTCCTGAATTGTACGACCTCGTCGAAGACCCGCGGGAAATGAAAAACCTCGTGACAAATCAACCCCAGCGAGCACGCATCCTCCAGGACGCCCTAAAACAGATATTGGAACAAAGTGTTCGTATGAGCCCCATCGGTACAGGCGGGGCCGAGAGCAAGTTGGAGCTAGACGAGCGGTCCCGAAAACGCCTCGAATCGCTCGGCTACGTCGCCGGTAGCGTTACCGAAGATTTCGATTTTGACCAAAGCAAGGAAGACCCGAAAGATTTAATTGGTTTCTATACGCAGGATGGAAGGGCCAACACTCTTATTTTGCAGAAAAGGTACACAGAGGCCAAAACGATTTGCGAAAAGATGGTTCTGGAGCGGCCTCAGTATGTTGAGGCGTACCTTATGTTGGCTAAAATCGCCACGGAGCAGAGCGATTTTGCCGGGAGCGTTTCTCATTTATCCCGGGCACTTGAATTTGACCCAGAGCGATATGAACTCCACAGCGGTTTAGGTGCCGCTCTGACCCATCTGGGCAAACTCGAAGAGGCCCTTCAATACTTTGAAGAGTCGGCGCGTCTGCGGCCTGGGCGGCCTGAAGTCCTCATCAATCTGGGATGGGCCTTTTACGAGCAGGGAAGATTTGATGAGGCAGTCGCCCAATATATTAAGGCATTAGAGATTGAACCGGAACGGGCTGAAACTCACTTTCATCTTGGAAAGGCCCTGGCCCGGCAGGGCAAGCTCGAAGAGGCTGTGGGTTGCTGGAATGAGGCCTTGCGACTGACAGCTAACCAGCCCGTCGAGCAAAACAGTCTGCGAAACGATATCGCTGAGCGATTAGCCGCCCACGGCAAGCTTGAACAGGCCATCGGCTTGTGGAACGAGATAGTCCAGCTTGATGCGGAGAACGTTGCCGCCCACAAAAGCTTAGGCGCTGCCTTTTTGCAGCAGGCAGAATTAGAACGTGCCATCGCCCATTTGGGCAAAGCCTTGCAGCTGGCGCCGGATAATTATGAAATACACCACAACATAGCGATGGCTTTTTCCAGGTCCGGAAAGCACGGGAAAGCCGTTACCCACTTGAGAAAGGCCCTCGAACTCAAACCGGACCAGGTCGGCACACTGAACGACCTGGCGTGGATATTGGCCACCCATGCCGACGAAAACCTGCGTAATCCTGGAGAAGCGGTTGAGCTGTCCGAGCGGGCTTGTGAACTGACCGGTTATAAAGACCCATACATACTGGATACTTTATCAGCCGCGTATGCCGGAGCGGGCAGATTCTCTGAAGCGGTCCAAACCTCACAAAAAGCCGTGGACATGCTGATATCCTCGGAGCAGAAAGAAGTAGCGTCCCAGGTGGCAAAGCGTCTGGAATTGTTTAAGGCAGGTCAGCCCTATCGTGAACTGCCGCAATCGAAGGATAGTGCGGATAACGCAGCCAAGCCATAAAAAAGCCAGGGAAAAGCTGTATCGCGTTAAGCCAAGCAGTTCCACGCCCTAGGAGGGTAATAAAATTGTCTCCGACAACACAAAAATCCACCTTTCGAGCCATATGCAGTAATTACCCTATACAAAAAAAGCAAAGATCGATATTGTCTTATCTGTGGCAAGAGTGGTTTTTCAAGCGGAAATCCGCGTTTTGAGCGGTAAATCAAAAAAAATGATTGACATGGGCACCGATTTTGATATAATAAGATAAATTAGATCACGCCCGAAAAAGTTCTTGACATTTTGCTGTGATACTGCTAAGCTGTAGTTTACGTAAACTGAGGCTGTTTACGTGAGGCTCAAATCAAATGCAGGCTATTATAGGACGGGCACGAAGGAAGGCAAAGGTTATTCGTGTGTGTTGCACGAATGTCCTCGTGCCTGCTCAACAAACAAACGTTTTGGCGCATAGCCAGAAACATTTTTAACTTTTTATTTTTTAAGGAGGAGTATCATGTCTAAGAATCTGTTTTTTTTAATTTCTTTTGTTGTGGTGCTGGGTTTGGCGGGAAGCGCCTGGGCGTATCCGCTGGATGAAGCCGTGGGCATCTGGCATATGGCCGATGACAGCGACGCAGTTGGCCCGCCCTTTACCAACCTCGACACAAGTACACGATACATTGACTTTGTTGACGTGACCGGTACCGGTATCGACGGTGCGGAAGAGTTCGACGGCTGGGCCTTACCAAGCTACGTCGGAGGGGCTTCGTATACCGAACTTGAATCACCATTGGGCGATGAGCTTAAGAGAGCAGGCGCCGTCAGTATCCTGGCACGGGTCAAGATGGCTGACTTCCGTGGCCCGAACTCTATTGAGGTGGTCACCGGTCTTTACGATGGAGGCTGTGTCGATACTGTGCCTTCCTACGGGATTGAGTTCCAGGATACCGGCCACCCGACATTTGCAGTCACGGCCGCAGGCACGCGTCAGAGAGTACAGGCGAAGCTGTCTACCGCCGTGGATGCCAACACCTGGTATGACATTCTGGGCATCTTCGACCCTAACAATGGCGAGATAAGCGTGACTGTTTTTAACCCGGTGGGCGGCGGTGAGATAGGTAGCGCCGTTAATGATGTTAATTTTACCTCGCTGGGCTACACGGATTTACCGGAACTTGAGCTGTTTGTCTCACCCTGCCTGGAGCTGGAACTGCCAATTGATACTGCATACGTTGAGCTGGTCGCCATCTGGCCGAAGGCGATATCCCTTTCGACACGGGTGAGTAATCCGAGTCCGTCTGTCGGTGAAGAACATGTCGTTCCAGATACCAAGCTTTCCTTCCAGGCCCCTGCGGCAGCGCTTTGTCTGTGGGTTGATGACCCCTGCGACCCGAACGATAAACCCCCTGATCCGAATCTTGAAGGGCCTTTCGAGTATGATGTCTACTTCGGGGCCGACCCGTGCACGATGGTTCAAATTGCCGATGCCTGTGAGCCGGCCAATTGCAACGATGTCGTGTACATCGACCCCTGTGCCGTTGACTTGAACCTGGCAACGTGGTACTACTGGCGTGTGGATATCAATGATGCCAACGGCAGCGGAGACCCCTGCTTCTATGAAGGACCGGTGTTTAAATTCCTCACGTGGGGCCTTGCTGACGACCCGGAGCCGGCCCATGGAGCAACTAATGTCTATCCTCCCGTCCTGATGGAATGGACGCTCGATGGCTATGCTGCAAGCTCTGATGTGTACTTCGGCACTGATGCAACCGCCGTGGCAAACGCCAACACGAGCTCGACGCTGTTCCAGGGCAACCAGCCTATAACTGACGTCAACTATATCACCGGTATGATAGACCTGGGCAAGTCTTTCTACTGGCGAATCGATGAGGTCAACGGCGCCACAGTCAAAGGTGATGTCTGGACCTATACGACAGGCAATCATTACGTAGTGGAAGACTTCGACTCGTACGCGAACCAAACCGCGCTGTGGAACGTGTGGGACGACTACTGGGTAAACGGGACGGGGTCGGAAGTCTTCACCGAGGAGGACGTGAATATCGTTCGCGATGGCAACTCGCTTATGTATAAGTACGATTGTGTTAAACCCTATAATAAGGTCGGCTCTCGAATTGACGCCGATATCGCTGATTTGCCAATCGGGCCGGACTGGACTACCAGCGGCGTTAAAGCCCTGGTGCTGTACTTCTATGGCCAGGCGACCAATAGTGCCACCGCTAACGACAGGATGTGGGTCGAGCTTGAAGATACAAGCAGCACTGCCGGAGTCGTGTTATATGACGGTGACCCGAACGACGTCCAGCTTGAGCAGTGGAACGAGTGGAATATTGATATGGCCATCTTCGACGCATGCGGCGTGAGCTTGACCGATATCGACAAGATACATATCGGTTTTGGTGGACCGCCAATCGACCAGTCAAAGGACGGCGGCTCAGGAACGGTATACTTCGACGATATCGGGATCTACGCCCGCAGGTGCGTTCCTGCGGTCACTTATGCTCTTGGTGATATATCCGCGGACTGCAATATCGGCCTTCCAGACGTTGACCTGATGGGAGCTGACTGGCTGGCGAGCGACTACGCAGTTCCGCCGGAGGACCCCTGTGACGCCAATCTTATCGTCCTTTACACCTATGACAGCGACTATAGCGACTCGTCCGGCAACAGCTATCACGGTCAGGCCAGCCCTTCGGGCAGCAGTGTATCAGGCGGCGTTCTGAGCCTTGATGGCGTCGGCTATGTGGACATAGGCGGTGATTTCAATGATCTGAAGTTGTTTGAGGGCACGAAGGATTTCTCAGTTTCAATGTCGTTTAAGGCAGCCGTGGAGGTCGTCTTGTTCAGCTCGTCAAGGCTGGGAGACTGGGACCCGTGTAATCCGAGCCCAGAAGGCGAGGGCATGTCGTTTTATGTGGACCGTAGTGGCGGCAAGACTGATCCGGAAGCCGGAGCGTATTGGGACGTTTGGGCTCGCGGCTGGGCGTGGTCGGATACCACGCTTCCTGTTGTTGACGACCTATGGCATAGCGTGACGGCTACCTTTGACGCCGACGGCGGAATCACCACCGGTTATTACGGAAACACCCCTGGTGAAATCACCGGTCTTACCACAGTGTATATGGACGGCAATCCGCCGACCGAAACAGATGGATCCAACTTCGACCCCAACATTCCCAATGCCCACCTTGATACGGCCCGCATCGGCGCTATACTCAACCCTGACCTCGCCGATACGGTTGCTGGTGAGGGGCCTGAGCAGTTCGTCGGTGACATCAACGACTTCCGCATCTATGACTTTGCTGTGAAGCACGCCCATGCTCTGGCGCTTTCCGGCTCGACCGAGAAGACATACTTTGCGAATACCTCGCTGGCCAATCTAGTGCCCAAGGACCCCTGCGACTCTGCAGATCCTAACCTTGGCTCGGGTGCTTATGACCCCAACAACCCTGATATTATCAACTTCCTCGACTATGAGGTTATCGCAGACAACTGGCTTGCGGGGCCGCTACTGTGGCCGTAACCGGCGTGATACAAGGCTAAATAATATTTAGCCAATGAGTTGCACCAATCCGGGGCCCATACCAAAGGGTATGGGCCCCGGTTGTATTTAGTTGTCTGGCGTGTCCATTGCCGAGAGGCCTATCGAGTTATGTCTTTGTCTAATTGGGCGTTTCGTCAAGATGTTTTTTTCGCTTTTGGGCCAATGCTGCGGCTATATTGTTTTCGATTTCAGGCTGGTCGGGCTTGAATTTGAGGGACATACGCCAGTGTTCAATCGCATCATCGAGCATATCCATCTGGTAAAAGACGCTGCCGAGCCTATCATGGACGGCGTGCGGTTCTTCGGGATTGAACCGGAGGGCCTCAGCCCAGTGTTTGGCGGCCTCATCGAATTTACCGGTACGATACACCATATCGCCCAGTTTGATATGTATGTCAGGCTGGTTGTGTTTAATCCGAAGTGATTCGGTCAGGTGTCGGATGGCCTCCTGAGCCTTGCCTTGTCTTTCGAGGAGCAAAGCGAGGTTGTTGTAGGCAAGAATCTGGTTTGGATTGATCCGCAGCACTTCAAGCAGGTAATGAGCAGCGTCGTCGTACTTGCCTTGTTCTGACAGTAACATAGCCAGATTGAAATGGAGGCCCGCCTGATCAGGATTTAGCTTTAGGCTTTGGTATATATATTCTATGGTCTTTTGCCTATCACCTTCCTTATAAGCAAGCTTGGCCAAGCAACGATAAGTTATATGAGAATCAGGGTACTGCAAATACACTTGTTCGCACAATTTTTTCGCCTCGTCGAGCTTTTTATCGTAGATGAGGTTGTGTATCTCTACAACAGACGAATGAAGACTAATCATATCTTTGGGGTCGTCTTTGCTTTGGTCAAAATCAAAATCCCGGCTTATCCCGGCCGAGACGTAGCCGAGCGATTCGAGGCGATCTCGACTCTGCTGGTCTAATGCCACTTTGGTGTCCGACACACTTGAAGGAATTGATTGTTCCAACATCTGCTTTAAGGTGTTCCGGAGGATATCGGCACGGCGAGGGTGAAGCCCTATGAGGTTGTTGGATTCCTGTGGGTCGGCAACAATATCGTACAATTCCGGCCGAGTCGTCTGGATGTATTTGAAGCGGTCAGTCACAACGCCCAAGAGAGAATTACAGCCGTAGTTGGTTGGCTGAAGTGAACCGCAATAAATTTGCCTTTGGCCAACCGCCCCGGCCTTGTCGAAAAAATATGGGCCGAGGTCCATTCCCTGAACCACAGCGGGTGGTTCGATATCCAACAATCCGCACACGGTCGGCACGATATCAATTAAACCGACCAAGTCTGTTATTTCCCTGGATTCACTTTGTCCGGGGAACTTGAAAATCAAAGGGACTTTAATGGCGCTCTGATAGATAAAATAGGAGTGGTACTGCTCACCATGCTCTCCGAGCATCTCACCATGGTCGCTCGTGACAATAATCAAACTTGAATCGAATAAGCCCAGGTCTTTTAGTTTCAGAATAATCAGACCGATGCAGTGGTCGACATAGGCAATTTCACCGGCATAAGGGTCGCCAGCAAATTTGAACGCGAACGGCTCAGGCGGAGCGTATGGTGCGTGGGGGTCGAAGTAGTGCAGAAAGAGAAAGAATCTGCCATTTTTGTGCTGTTCAAGCCATTCCAGGACGAAACGGTTGGTCTGTTCGCCCAAGCGTTCCTTTTGGACAAAGCTATCGTTATAGATATCGAAACCCTGGCTAAGACCAAACTGAGAATCCATAACGAAGGCACTAACGAAAGCCGCGGTCTTAAAACCATTTTCTTTTAATATTTCAGCAAGGGTAACTGTCGAGTCTCGCAGCCGATCATCAAGGTTGCCGTGTACGCCGTGATACGGTGGAATAGTGCCGGCTAACATGGAACAATGTGCGGGGCGAGTCGTCGGAACCGGCGAGATGGCATTTTTGAAAATTACGCTCTGTGCGGCAAGTTGGTCGATATTGGGTGTGGTTTGGCGAAGGTAGCCGTAGCAACTGAGGTAGTCGGCACGGCACGTGTCAATACTGATAAGGATAATCCCGTTCGGATGTTTTGGAGTAACATGCGCGCGCATCAGCAACCAAGCCGTCACAAGGGTTGCCACCAACACCAGCATGCCCAATAAACGGTAACAGTACGGACGTTTTGTTGTCGAGTTGCCTTTTGTCTCACTCATGGACTGGTCGTGTAAAATCTCTGGCGTAAACCTGCCATTTATTCGTACTTTGTGCCTTATATCCTGAAAGAAGTATAATTAAATCATTTTCTGTTCTCAATAATTATCTATACTTCTCCTTTGTCGTAAAAGGCAGGAATGGTGACCAACAAGGCGAAATGTCATCAGCACGATTATTTGTTAATCTTCTCTGCTCGCTACCATCTGAGTTCATAATGTACATCTCATAATTTCCGTCTCTCTTTGAAGTAAAAGCTATCATCTTTGCGTCAGGCGACCAACGAGGTGCTCCATCATATGCGGGATTGTCCGTCAATCTCTTCTGTTCACTGCCATCAGTATTCATAACGTAAACCTCGGGATTCCCATCTCTATTTGAGGTAAAAGCTATCATCTTTGCGTCAGGCGACCAATGAGGTGCTCCATCATATGCAGGATTGTCCGTCAATCTCTTCTGCTCGCCCCCCTCTGAATTCATAACATAAACCTCCTGATTTTTATCTCTCTTTGAGGTAAAAGCAATCCTCTTCGCGTCAGGCGACCAGCAGGCAAGTCCATCAGGAGCAGGATTGTTTGTCAGTCTCATCTGTTCACTCCCATCAGCATTCATAACGTAAACCTCGGGATTCCCATCTCTATTTGAGGTAAAAGCTATCTTCTTTGCGTCAGGCGACCAGCAAGGACTTCCATCAGGAACAAGATTGTGTGTCAATCTTTCTTGCCTGGTACCATTTTCATCCATGACATAAATCTCAGGATTTCCATCTCTATCTGAAGTAAAAGCTATCTTTCCATCAGGAGAGCAGCAGGCAAGCCTATCAGCGGCCGGATTGTTTGTCAGTCTCTTCTGTTCACTCCCATCGGCATTCATAATATAGATTTCATCATTTCCATCTCTATCTGAAGTAAAAACTATCTTGCGACCTTTGTACGACTTTATTATTTGTTCTGATTTTTCAGGTGGGTGTACAGCAACAGGAGGATTTGCAGGTTGTTCTCTTTTGTCACACCCACCCAAACCAAATAAAGGAGCCACTGCCAAAAAGCCGTATAAAGCATAGCTCAATACAGTCCTTGTTACCTTGCCCTGCCCGCATTTCTTGTACCGGTTGTTATGAGAGTATTTCACACATATTCTCCTTGTCTTGAGGAAGGCGGAGGGTACCGGAGTTTTGCTCAAGACACTTCGCCGCGAATGCTGCCGGGGCCATATAATCCAGGCTGCTATGCGGCCGATAGTGATTATAATCCATCCGCCAGCGATCCGCAACATTACTTCGGTATAGGCCCCGCTTGTATTTAGTACCGCATCCGGTTACAGCATTGTCTTTTTCTTACGGGTTGAGAACACCGACCTACTCTCAACCGTGAACCAATAAAAAAGGCCAGCCTCTTGAGGCTGGCCTTTTGGTGTCTCGTGGTCATTTTCACTAATACGGTTTGAAATCTGCCATCCACGGGGCTTTCTGTCGCCAAAAGCTGCTGTCGGCACCGCCGGCTAGAGTATAAATGCCGTGCGTAATGAACTGTCGATTCCACTTCAACGTCCACAGTTCTTTTAGCCCAACATGCCTGACCGTAAAATCCATAAAAAGGACGTTTATGCTTCCCATCTGATGCCGGTCGATGCAATAACGGGCCATCCCAACCTCAGTACCCGTCCACGGCATATCCTCAATTTGTGGAGGCTCATCGGTGTGGTGGGGTCCCCCTCCAATATGCAGGCAATCCGCGAGTAAGGGTACGGTATCCGCGCGGCTGATATTGAAAGTTCGCCAGCACATGGCGGTGGACCATTCGTCCCATGTAGCCGTCTCACCCGGAGGTGCATTCCAACAGTAGTCATTTATCCCATAGCTGCCCATAACAGCAGGGTGAAAGTCACATTCTTGGACTTCCAAGCGGTCCCCCAAGAGCCACCAGGCCATGTCCCTTTTACCCCACTCCGCAGCCTCAATAAGAGGCCTGACGGCCATCGGACATAACAGTAACCTTTTTTCCTTGTAGTAAGGGAGCAACGTACACATCCAGTCCTCAGCCCCGGGTACCCCCGGACCTGAAAGCGTAGAGCCATCGTTATCGTTTGAATACATCGAAAAGGCCAGAGCCCACTGTTTTAGGTTCGACTGGCATAGAACATCCTTTGCCTGATCCCTTACCTTTCGCAGTGCTGGCAGCAGAATGGACATAAGTAGCGCTATGATGGCTATTACCACTAAAAGTTCTACTAATGTAAAAGCCTTTCTTCTGCCCATGGTAGCATCTCCTTAACTACTTTAGTGTTCACACAAGCAACTAAGTTTACGTAAACTGTATTCTACACGATTCAAAGCACTCATGTCAAGAACTTTTTCATGCAAAAAGCCTGTTTATTTACACCTGACGTTATTTAATCAGGTAGCCTGTCATATACCAGCTTCCAGCTTGATAACTACCTTCTCAGTAGCGTATTTCGGCAGACAAACCGCCTTATCAGCTATTACTCTTTATTATACCAGTCTTTGCACATTAGTCAATACTAATTATCGCGCAACTGCCCATTAATTTCCCTTCCCCATAATGGGTAGTGCAGGAATATTGACATTTGGCCGGATAGATGTAAGATTCAGAAGAAACAACAGACTCTACAACAGGTCATTGCAGCCAGCCCTGATGGTTAGGGGATAGAATGGGAAAAAACTATGAATAGCAGCAAAATTTCAAGACGCAGTTTCATCCGTAGTATCTCTCTGATAGCCGCCGGCATATACGCCGGGAATGGATGCACTTTGAGCGGCACGAGCCGGTCTGAAGCTTCAAAGATTGGCCGTTACAATCCGAGGAGAGACGGCGGCTGTGCAGTTGCTTTAGGTTACGATGTGGACATGCCCCCCGGCGGCGATGCGTACCTGTACGACCGGAGTATCGGCTGGCTTTATACGGATGATGAAATTGCCCACGGCCATTTGAACGACGACATACGAGACTACATCAATCGGCTGGCGTCAATCGCTGAGAGCTATGATTCGCAACTGGAGTTTTTTATACAAGGTAATACTTTTGAAAGGGCTGTTGATACAGCCTTCTGGAAGGAATTTGCGAAAAGGGGGCACGCGATTGACAGCCACATGTACTACCACGACGGCCTTGTTGAGACACCGGCAGAGGAAGTGAGATATCAGTTAGCTAGGACAAAAAAACTGATCGAGACCGAACTGGGGACGGAAAATATTGGCGTGAGAGGTCCGAACGGGTATGAGCAGGCCCTTCGCGGCAAAGAGGATGTTCAGCAGGCCGTACTTGACGTTGGCATCAAATGGGTGAGCACGCAATTTCAATATCCGCGTTCTGATTCCGACAATGACCGGAACTGGATAAACATGATTCCAAAGCAGCAGCCGTTTTACTATAAGACCGGCCTGCTGGAGATTCCGTTCGCCGGCCATCAGGACCGCTCCTTCTTCGACGTTGATATGGGCGGTTCGCCAAGGCCGGTTGATGAATGGGTCGCGTATCTGAAAGGATGCGTGGACATCGCCTATGAACGCAGGTTGTTTCTAGCTTTGACTGTGCACCCCAGCACAAGTTTCAAACATGACCCGAAAGCCAGGTACGTCAGGGAGCTGCTCGCCTACTGCCGAGAGAGAGCCGGAATAATATTTTGCACTTATCGGGACATGTATCGCTGGATTTCAAACGAAAAAGGCAAATATCCCGTAGTGTAAAAATCTCAGCGTAAAACCGATTTGAACGGGAACTTTCAGGAAAATCAAATTTCGCCACTTAAGTGTTATTAGGAGGTGAGGTATGGGCAATAAAGATACAACTAATCCGACCCGGCGTGAGCTTCTTGCGGCTGCAGGTGCAGCCGCAGCGGCCGCGGTAATTGGGGGCAATCCTGTCATGGCGCAGCAAAGAACCACTGGGCGTGAATCCGGCAAACAAAAATCCAAACAACTTATAATTGACGGTCACAGCCATATGCTTATGGATGGAGATGTAACAGGAACCAAAAGGCGCAAAGTAAGCGACTTAAAGGAAATAGACATTCCCAAGCTGTTCAAGCAAATGGACGATTACGGCATTGAAATGTTCGTTTCGGTAGTGCAAGAGACAAAGCGGGTCTGGGGTGATTGGACGGGCACAAATGAGATAATCGTTGACCTGCAGAAAAAGTTTCCGAAAAGATTCAGGGGAGTGTTTGGAGCTGAGCCTCTTGACAAGAATGATGTTTTCAACAAGAAACGTTTGGGCGAGTTTAAGGCGGCTGTCAAAGACCACGGGGTACGAGGTTTGTGGCTTGGTCCTCCGTACCAGCATATATACGCCAACGACAAGAGGATTTATCCTTTCTATGAGGTGGCGGTTGAGTATGACGTTGTGGTTTACTACCACCACGGAGGCGGAATCGGGGCAGGGGGCGGCAAGGCGAGTCACGCACCTTTGAAGTATGCTAAGCCTATTCTATTGGACGACGTCGTAATAGATTTTCCCAGTCTGAGGATGAATATTGAACATATGGCGTACCCCTGGACTGAAGAACTCTTTGCCCTGATGAAACACGCGCCGAATGTTTACACGGACGTGTGTGAGCTTTTTTCTCGGCCGACGGTTCTGGCATGGTATCTGATGATGGCCAAAGAATACGACGTGATTGACCGGATAATCTGGGGTACGGATTATGATGTGTATTGGTACAAAGATTATGACTTCACAGGGTACTTTAAGAAAGTCAAAAGAGAAACCACCTGGATTAAAAAGGACCTTAACGTGATTTGCAAACGTGCGGGGTGGCCAAGCCTGACACAAGATGAAATCAACGGCATCCTTTATACCAACGTACGGAAATTGTGGAAACTCGGATAAAAATAGGATGGGCGCCGCCTAAGGCCGAGGTCATCGAGCTTACCACGCGAGGCGACGGTGTTTATCTGCTCGCCCCATAGGCAACTAAATCATTTTTTTACGAAACACCTGTTGATGTCACCTTCGTCCGGCAGAGCTGACGTCGATAGGTTTGATGCCAAGCTTAAGAGCAGGTGAGTCCGGTGCGAAGCGGACAATACCTTTGTCGTAATCGGTCAAAAGCGGCTTGTTCAATACGTTTCCGTGGCTGGCCTGCAGCGGATATATATCGATTGCGTCGTATTCCTTCAATTTGTGACAGTTGACGGGTCCTTTTTCGCTGAAGATTAAGTTGTCTTTGAAGGTTGTGATGGCCTCACGGTTTCTGATGATGAGCGGGCCGATGGTGTAGACGACGTTTTTCTCGAAGGTGTAATCGGAGGACATATTGAATTCGAGCCTTGTTTCTTCATCGAATGTATTGATGAAGATATTGTTGCGTATGGCGTTGTTCCTTGCCTTGTGGTTGTGCGAGGGCCAGCCGATGTTTATCGAGAGGTTGTTTTCAACCAGGCAGTTTTCGGAGCGCTCATCGAGATAGTAGGCACAGGTTCCATAATCATCATAGACGGCGGCGATGTTTCGTGCGAAGTTTCCTCGGACGATGATGTTTTTGCCTTCGTAGGTATAGATGGCCCCTCCATCGCGAAGTTCAAGCATCGGCCGGTAAATCAGGTTGTGCTCTATCACGTGGTCCCTGCCGCCGCAGTCAATGGCGGTATAGGTGGTATCGTGAATCTCATTGTGGCTGAGCTTGACAGCTTTGCCGGTTGCCCAGATGCCGATTCCGCTGGGATAAAGCAGACCTATATCGTGGATGTGGTTGTCGGCAATGAGCGCGCCGTGGCCATCGAATTTGATGCCTCCTGCGCCGGTGTGATGGATGTGACATTTTTCAATGTTCAAATTACTGGCGGATGCCTTAATAGCGTAACCGCTGACGTTAAGGATTTCCAACTGTTGCAGGCTGCAGCCCTCCGCGAACTGCAGGAAAATCGCGCCATAAAACTTACCCGCGCCGAAACCCCCGGTTATCAGTGGTGTTTTCGTCACCGACAGAGCGATGCCGCGAATGGTAATATTTTCGGTTGGTTTGTCCTTTGTGCCCTGAATCCGAATAATCCTGTCGATGGTTGGGACGATCGCGTCGATGTCGGTTATCTTTTCAGTCGGCAGGGGCCAGTAGACGAGTTTTCCTTTCGAACGGTCGAGATACCACTGACCCGGCTGTGTCATTCCCTCACGCACATTCCATACGATGTATTTTTTTACCCCGAACGCGCCCGGCGGATAGCCTGCGGGGCTAGTAAATCTTAACATGTTTGCTTTTGTATCGTTGGAAGCAACGCCAACCAGCGATTCGTCCCACATGTGATAGACCCTGATTTCGGCATTCTTTAAATCCAACCAAGGTCCGATGTCGCCGGCGTCGTATCTCATGGTGGTTTTCTGCTCTAAGGTAGATTTTCGTCGCGTGCCATCGGGCATGTGTCGGTCAAATGTGCCGAGATGGTTGAAGAATCCCTGTTTCGGCAGGCGTGCCCGCTGGCAGAAACGGCCGTTTACAAAGAAGGCTCTAAAGTCCCACGTGCCCTCCTCAATACCCGGCAGGGCAACGGAGTAGAACTTCTGGCCGTCTTTTTCCCAGGCTGTTACTTTCCGGCCGCCGATGAGAACTACCTTGGCGCCTGGTGCTGCTTCAATAGTCAGCCCGCTGTCTCTAGCGTCGAGTTCAAGTGGCTTATCTAGGAAGTATCGGCCATAGAGAATGACTATCCGCCGCGGCTGGCTGGGCCTGGCCCGCCGTGCCTCATCGCGTGCGGCGTACAATGTGGCAAACGGTCCATCCGTCTGACTCTCATTGGGCCTAGGTCTGGTGCCCGACCAAGTGTCTCTACCTCCCGGTGCCACGAAATAGGTGCCGTCTTTTATCAGGCTCGTAACATTCATTTTGGGTGCTGCTTGGCAGGACAGTACACTCAGTAAGCCCCATGCAATCGTTAAGGAGTACAGGTGAGTCTTCACTTTTATATCCTTATCTCGAACCATTCCTTCAGTCCATATTCATACATTTCACATGTCCGCCGATACAGAAAGTAACCGGTGGAGTTAAAACGCCGCAGCGTGGCGCGGTATGGGCGCCTCCGGGTCGCCGGCGCCGTGTAACAGGCCGGTTTCTGGATTTATAACGATGACGGTTCTCATCTGCCAAAAGTCATCCAGGTCAATTTTGTGTCCGCGTGATTTTAGGTCTTCGATGACTTTCGGGTTAGTTTTGGTGCCCATGGTCAGACCGCCAAATTTCGGGGGCGGCTGACTGAAAGAACCGACTAAGTGCTCAGTGGAGTACCTGGGTGTTGAAACAAGCTCCGGAGCCGAGCGTCCGAAATCGATGTAATTGGTGATGATTTGCAACGAACCCTGGTCCTGCGTATCTCCTCCGGCCACACTAACGGCCAATACGGGCTTTCCGTCCTTGAGTACGAGAGAGGGAGTCAGGGTCATGCGAGGACGTTTGCCCGGCTCAATACAGTTGGGATGACCCTTCCAGATGTTCAGACTGACGAGGCGGCTGCTGGTCCATATTCCTGTTTTGCCGGCGAGCTGCCCCCAGCCACTGGGGGTGACAGCTACCACGTTGCCCCATCGGTCCGCCGTGAGACAATTAGTTGTGTCATGTTCGGGTACAGATTTTAGCCCCTTTCTGGTCCTCATCTCATCCAGCAAAGGCTTACCGGCTACAGGATCACCGGGCCTTTGAACCATTGAGGCATGCCTGATATCAATTAACTTGCGCCGCATACGAGTATACTTATCAGAAAGCAACTGCCTTAAGGGTACATCCGCAAATAGCGGGTCGCCATAGTAAACATCACGGTCAGCCAAGCCTAGCTTCATCGCTTCAACACAGAGATGTATCGTATCAGCCGATTGAAAACCCATCGACTTAAGGTCATAACCTTCCAGTAGTTTCAGGGTCTGGAGCAGGTACGGGCCCTGTGTCCATGTGTTGCACTTATAGATTGTATGGCCCCGGTAGTTTGTTTCGACCGGTTCCTCGATTCTGGTGACGTGTCTGGCGAGGTCGCTGTATCGAATCAATCCGCCATTGGCCCGGCTCCATGCGTCAATTTCTCTTGCGATGGGTCCTCGATAAAAATAATCGGCCACGAGACTCAGGCCGCGTTTTCGGTCTTTAGCGCCTTTTTCGGCTTCGATAAGCCTGCGCAATGTCCGGGCCAGATCTGCGTGCCAGTCTTTTTCGTGCCGGTCCAGAATACGCAGCGCAGGTTGAGCTACCTGGGTAAAACGCATGGTGCCGTAGCGGTCGAGCAGGGTTACATAGGCATCAAGGGGGGCCGGGACCGGCATCGCCTGAATAGAGCCATTTTTTATACCGCCGGTCTTTTCAAAGTATTCCTGAGTGGCTAAAGCCGGTGCTTCTCCTAGACCACTCAGTGCTTCCACTACGCCACGCCTGGCATCATAGACCAAAATACCCAGTTCGCTTCCGAAATTGAACTGGTCGCTGTCGGTAACGTTCAAGGCCAGCAGGGTCGCCACAGCGGCGTCGGCGGCGTTACCGCCTGCTTTAAAGATTTCCAGACCGGCCTCTGCTGAGCCGGTTCGGCCTGCAACGACGACGTTTTTTCCTGAAGCCTGCCAGGTCAACTCATCTGCTTCTGTACTGCCAAACCCAATCAATATTACGAACCATATAGTGCCCAACAACCATAACGCTCTCATAAGATTACTCCAATGGTCTTTTCCTGAATGTCATTCCGGGCGTGACAGTACGGCAGCGGTGGCCGGGCCTTATTTTTGCCATACCCTGATATACTCAATTTCATAATCTACAGGCAGGTCTTCGGGGTCGGGAAATCCTTCCCAGGCGAATGTCTCGGAATCGACCCAAACCTTCAATGGGTATTTCAAACACCATATCTTACCCATTTCGGACTTAGGCGCGTCTTTGACCAGCTTGCCATCTGCGTAGAGCTTTATACCATTTTCATCCCACTCACACCCGTATATGTGGAACTCGTCTGCAACGCGCCAGGGCAACTGCACGTTGTCACACCAGCCATTCGTCTCAAGACCACCTACCTGCCAATTGTGAACGCACCATTCATACTTCTTGTCATCGAAACCCGTCTTGGAATCGCCCACAAATTCGAATATATCAAGCTCGGACTTACCGCCTGTTGCCCAGAAGGAGCTGGTAATAGAGGCATCGGCGGCCTTGCATTTTATTTCCATATATCCATATAGAAATGTATTCCTGCTTATTACGGCGGCTGTTGTGTATTTCTCATAAACAGAATTGCTGTCGGTGTCTATTTTGGACGCGAAATCATAATCGGGGTCCCATTTTGTGGTTAAATAGAGCTTGCCGTTTTCGACCCTGACGTTTTCAGGTGCGAACTGGGAAGGGGCCCTGCCAATCCAGTTGTAAACACCGTCTGTTCCATTCACGAACCATTTATCCGCATCAATTGTGTCTGCGTCAAACTCATCGCTCATATCTTCTTTTAAGACCCAGTTGCCGGTGTTGAGTGGGTCCGAGGCGGGATTTTTGGACGTGATTTCGAGGACCTGGATTGCCAGGTCTTCACACCATGGGCATCCCCTACGGCCGCCCCAGTTGTCTTCCCATCGCTCTGTTGCAACAATATAGATGTATGGCATATCAATCTCGAAATGGACCTCGGCCAAGGCACTTACACGATGGTCATCTCTAACATCCAGGCGATCAATCACGGGATTTCCTTCATACTTTACAAAGTTAATTCCGTCATAGCTGTAAGCATAACCGATACTTTCTTTTACATATTTTCGTGTGTTGCCCGGGGCGTTGCAGTCCTCATTACCAGCTTCCAGGCTGCCGCCGCCGTAGAATGTGTGAAACACGCCATTATAATAAAGCACTTCTGCTTCGGAGAAAGCCCCTTCGTCCCATTCACCCTTTCCTCCCGGAGACAATATAGGTTCCTGCCGCCGTGTCCATGGACCATAGATTGAATTAGATGTGAGGACATACATGGGCCCGTAATCGCACTGCGTGTAATCGGCATCTGTTACATATAAATAATATTTGCTGTCAACCTTGACGATACCGCACATATAAATCATGCCTGCCGCAAAACCCAGGCCTGTGTCATCACCAAGGATTGGGTTCTTTGGAGATTTTTTCCAGGGTCCAAGCGGATTTGATGCAGTAGCCACATTAAGCGTATTGTCTCCATTGGCAGCAGAATAAAACAGATAATACGTCCCACCTTCTTCGTAGAACGCTGCACAGGCTACATAACCGATATCATATTTCTCGGGCCCTGCCTTTATGATGGGATTGCCACTGTATTTGGTCCAGGGACCTGTCGGGTCCTTAGCGGTAGCTACACCAATCTGATAAGTATCCTTGTGTCCGTGGTAATACCAGTAGTACGTATCGCCAACCTTTACGATATCTCCGCTCTCAATAACCTCCGAATCCCAATCCTCTCCGGAATCCGGCCTGAAAACAGGATTAAGACTCAAATCCCGGCGATATACGAAGCTGCCAGGTTGAAGCAGTGGAGCGCCAGTCGGTTGAACCAAGTCTTTGGCACAACCAGAGAAAAACAAGCCTGTCATTATGAAAAGTGTCAATAGTTTCGCTTTCATTTTTTTGCCTTTCAAAACAGAACCAACTCAGTTATTAATAGTCTATTCTTTTATTTCCAGCATCTGGACGCTCAAATGTTCTATCCAGTCCTCATCAAACCACTTTTGGTCTTCGCCTTCCGGGCACTGCAAATACCTTAACGTGTGATAGCAGTAGACACGGGGATACTCCAAAATGGCGTGTACCTCAGCAAAGGCAGCGGCATTGGGAACATTTGCAGTTGGTATCACCGGGTTGTTCGCATACTTGGTCCAGTTTACGCCGTCAGCACTGTAGGCGTAGCCGATGCTTTCCCGGGCCGTATCGCGATCGTCGGTGAGCAAGCTGCCGCCGTAGAATGCGTGGAACATGTCGTTGTAATAAAGCACTTCAAACTCGGAGAATCCGCCTTCGTCCCAGGAACCTTTAGGCCCTTCAATCAGCACGGGCTCTTGTTTGATTTCCCAGGGTCCTTCGGGCACATTGGCTGTCGCCAGGTACATTCTACCGTAGTCCGGCTGTACTTCGTCCGGCGGTACGGAGTAGAGATAGTATTTGTCCCTTACCTTGACAACACCGCCGACGAAACCGAATTTCTCGTGGTCGATAATGGGTTTGTTTGAGTACTTTGTCCACGGCCCGAGCGGGTGCGGTGCTGTGGCAAGGCCGATGCGACATCGCCAGTCTTTGCCCGCGCCGGTATAAAACATGTAATATGTGTCGGCCTCCTTAGTAATCATGGCACAAGCTACGAGTTGTTCTTCCCATTTTTCTTTGCTTATTTTCAGTATGGGATTACCACTGTATTTTGTCCAGGGGCCGAGGGGACTTTTGGCAGTGGCAACGCCAAGCTCGTATCTGGCTTTCGGACCGGATTTATTGTAGGCATGAAAGTACCAGTAGTATGTATCTCCATCCTTAAAGCAGTCCGCACTCTCGAGGACCGCATCGTCCCAGGAACCAGCCTGGCCCTGTTTCATAACTGGATTGGGAGTGCGAACATGTATAAAGTTGCCTGGTTGGAGCAGGGGGGCATTATTGGTTGTTAACGAAGGTACGGACGGCCTGGGTGCGCAGGCCTCGGCCTCAATGCTCACCTGGGCCTTTGCCAGTCCTTGTGTCTCGGCTTTTAGCGTAATTGTTCCCGCTTCCCAACCGGATTGTACAAACACCATCATTAAGCCGTTGAAGACCGGGTACCTCGTCTGGCTTTCCAGAACCTGACAGCTGGGGTCTCCGTTACAGACACCGATGATTTTTCCGTTGTTACAGATGGTTAACGTTATCTCGTTATTGGCAGTCGGTACTATGCGTCCCTTGTCATCGACGACCTCGATGGTTACCAAAGAAACATCCTGGTTGTCAGCCTTGATTTTGGTTCGGTCTGGTTTGAGTCTTATTGCTGCTGCCTTGCCGGTTGTCTGCCGCCGGTGCGTAGCGACGAGTTTACCGTTGTTATAACCGCGGGCCTCGATGAAGCCGGGCTGGAACTCAACATTCCACTTGGCGCGAGAGTTTCGCGGCACCGCCTTGCGTCCCAGGCTTTTGCCGTTAACGATAAGTTCTACTTCCTGACAGTTAGTATTGCACCAAACGCGTTTCTTTGTCCCCTCCTGTCCGGGCCAGTTCCAGTGGGGAGAAAGATGCAGGACTGTTTCGTCGGTCCACCAACTCTGGTAATAATAGAAGTTATCTTTGGGAAAACCCGCCCGGTCGATTATACCGAAATTGCTGTTAACAGTCGGCCAGAAGTGCGGAAGTGGTTCGCCGCCGTAATCAAACCCGGTCCAGACGTAGGTCCCCGCCAGCCAATCACGCTCAGCGACAAACTTCCACATTGACTCGGCGGTATGGCCCCATTCCGGCAGGACCTCGTCATAGTCAGCACAATGACCTGTCTCGGCAGAAGTATCGTAGACGCCTCGCGTGGTCAGTGTGCTGGCTGATTCACTGAGGATAATCGGCTTGTTGGGGAATTTCTGTCGAAGTTCAGTGATGTTACCACACAATAGGTAATTGCATCCCTGGATGTCCATGTCTTCGGTCACCACCGAGCCCCAGTCACCGTTCATTCCGAGAGTCACCGGCCGAGTCGGGTCGAGCTTTTGCACCACACGCTTCATGGTCCCGAATATCCGGCGGCCGACTTCGCTGCCCTGTATGATGTGCTCCTCATTGCCCAAAGACCAGATAATTATGCTGGGATGATTGCGGTCGCGCCTAACCATTGTTTCGAGCTGCTCGAGTAATTTGTCCGAGCTGCCCGACATTCTTGTCTCGTCCATTATCAGAATGCCCAGCCGGTCGCAGGCATCCAGCATTTCCGGCGCCACCCAGTTATGCGCCAGGCGTATCGAGTTACATCCCATTTCTTTTAGTTTGTTGATTCGGAATTCATGGAGGCGGTCGGGGATTGCGACTCCTACACCACCGTGGTCCTGGTGGATGCAGACACCCTTTAGCTTCATTGGTTTTCCGTTAAGATAAAAGCCCTTATCGGGGTCAAACTTAAAAGTACGAATGCCAAAAGTAGTTTCATAAGTGTCAACGGTCTTGCCGGCCCGGTTGACCTTCGTGAGCATTTTGTAGAGATTGCGCGAATCCAGCGACCAGAGCGTTGCGTTATTGACATTTGCCTGCTGGATGATTTCCTCGCTTTCCCAGGCGCCGAGCAATTTGTTGGATTTGACTGTTGTTACTTCTCTTCCGTCGGGGTCAATGATGGTAGATACCACTTCGCACTTTATATTCTCGTCCTGCTGGTTCTCAAGTGTTGTCTTAATAGTTATCGCGGCATCGGCTTTACCGCCTTTGAGTTTGACCTCCGGACTGACGTACGTGCCCCAGCGAGCCACATGCAGGGGACTGGTCTTTACAAGCCAGACATGTCGGTATATCCCGGCCCCTTCATAAGACCACAGCTCATACCCGCTGGCGTCGGCACGCACTACCAGCATGTTCTTTTCTCCGTAGTTGGCATAGTCGGTAATGTCAAAGCCGAAGCTGGTATATCCGCTCTGTTGATGCCAGATAGGGTGGCCATTGAGCCAGATCTGGCAATCGCGGAAGACTCCGTCAAATTCTATCGTGAGCCTCTTGCCAAGATCAGCGGCCGGTATTTCAAAGGTCTTGCGGTACCAGCCAATACTGTTCTCGGGCCAGGGCCGTCCGATTTTCTTATAAGCGTGGTATTGGTCGGCAGATTTGTCGAAGCCGACACCAACTGCCCAATCATGGGGAACATCAACTGCTTGCCAGCTACTGTCATCAAAGCTGGGATGCGGGGGACCAGCAATATCTCCTGTCTTGGCATTGCCCGCGGGGTCGCCACCCCAATAATCAAAGTCTTTGGCCATATCGCAGGTGTTACCGAGGCTGAACCTCCAGTCGAAATCCATACTCAGTCGCTCACGCTTCACTGAATCGGCTGCAATTGTCTCCTCAGGTACAATTGCACCACCAGCCGCCAAAAAGAACATTAACAGAATCAGTAACTTTACTCTCTGCTTCATTTCGTTACCCTTTCAAAGGTTATAAAGTTTTATGAACATTCCCATATCCTGCCATGCGGCCTGAGCAGAGGTGGGTTTAGCCAGCTTGACAGCCTCGGCACTCTCATCTTCCACTGCATCCGTGCAAGCTATCACAGAAAATAATACGCAACATATAACAACTATAAGTTTATGTCCCAATACCATTAGAATTTCCATCTTGGGAAGTCTGAGAGCAAGCCGGCATCACTTACATCAAAATTCTTAAACCCAAGTTTCAAAGCCGGCGATTCAGGTTTAACACGGTAATCTCCATTAGCAGGGTCGACAAACATAGGGTCGGCCAGCACTGAATGTTTGTCGAAGCCGAGCTGCTGCCATTCTTTTAGATTTTTCGCAGAATCAGAGAATGCCGCGGTACCGCTGTAAACGTTGTAATCTATTTCATCAACCCATGGGGCTTTGTCGGTCTGGAGTAAGATGTAGAAGAACGTCCAGCCGGAATTCTGGACAACGATGTTTCTGACAAACCTATCACCGCTGTTCGTATAACCGACATGATAGCTGATGCCCCTATTAGGATTGATAAAGATATTGTTCTCGACGAGGCGGTGCGAACCATCACGATTTTGCACGCCGGCACCAATGACAAGGTTATTGTACACATGGAAATTGGCTGAGCCGTCATCCATATCTATACCCAGGTTGGAGGCACCGTAAGGCAGGAACTCAGTCACTTTTTCTCGGATGAGATTGTTGCGGATGATTGTTGTAAACTTGGCATCTTGTTTGACATCGCCGGGGTCGTGATAAACACCTGCCCCATAATGCTCCACACACCAGTAGTGTCCCCTGCCCCACGAGTTGATCGGGCCGTGGTCATCCGTCTCCTTCACCGTGTCGTGGATATAGTTGTATTCAATGATATGACCACCCCAGAACGGGTCGTTCATACAAATAGAAGAACGCGGCATATGATGAATATGGTTGTGGCTGACCGTATTTTTCAAGGAAATCGCCATAAAAACGCCGGCAGTCTGTTTGCCATAAACGCCAATGTGGTGCATTAAGTTATTCGATATCAAACAGTGGGCCGGATAGTCCTTGGGGTCTGGCCCAAAATCCCAATAGCCTTTGGCACTACAGATAGGGCAGGGCAAACTCCCTTTTTCAATGACATGACTTTTACCCACCAGGCACACCGCGCTGTCGCCGGTATAAGCGAACGTGTTGCCGTAAACACGGATACGGCGGGCATGGTGGCTGACGTACAGAGCGTTGCCCCCCACGGCATCGAAAAAGCAGTTCTCGATGGAACAGTCTTCCGCGCCTTCCATATAGACGGCTCCGCCGCGATGAATTCCCCAGTCACCGGTGGAGGGGGTAATATAGTCATCCATAAATGTCGCCGACGTGTGCGCAAATCTAAAACCGTTGAAATTGAGATTCCGCACCGGTCTTTCCCTGGTGCCCTTGACATCGATTAACCGCTTGAGCAGGCCGACCTCAACTTTGGCATGAGTGAGGTCCAACCCGGCAGGGGGCATGTAATACAGAATACTTCTCTGCTTGTCGAGATACCACTCGCCGGGGGCATCGAGCTCTTCAAAGACATTTTCAACAAAGAAATGCGAACCCTTTTCCAATGCCGTGCCAAAAAAGTCATCGGGATTATCCAATTGAGCGGTCTGCCAGCCCCCCTCCCCGAGTTTAATTAAGTTGCGGTCCCAGTCGATTGATTTGACTCGAAACTGAAAGTTGTTCCAGTAAGAACCCGGAAAGATGTGAACAATCGCATCGGTCGGTTTGGCCCATCTGTTTTTGGTAAATGTGTTGGGATCGTAGGTAAACTGTTTGTCACCCGCTCCAGTCGTGTTGAGATAGCCACCCTCGCCGACCAGCGGTTTTTCCGGATCGAAGTTGGGGTAGCGGGCCCGCATTTGCCGTTTGCCGTTGATGAAAAGCTGGTTGAAGACAATCCCCGTCGGCACGGAGCACTTCATAATGCCCTGGCGGTAACGGCCCCATTTCGGTTCAAGTTTCACCCCACCGCTAATAGTGGGCTTTTCGCCGGGATACGCAGCGTAGGTTACTGGCTGCAGGTCCGTCCCTGAATCGGCAGGTGTAAACACGACAGGTCTTGCAAGATAATAAGTTCCTTCCCGCACAAGTACGGTAACAGGTTTCGGGACTGTTTTTTTGAATTTCCGGACTGCCTTTCGTGCTCGCTCAAGCGTTGCAAAAGGCTTCGCTTCTGTGCCGGGATTGCTGTCATCTCCATTAGTGGCGACATACAGGTTCGGCGAGATAATGGAAGTGTCCTTATTTTTGGCTGCGCAGTCAGTCACAACACACAGAACCGCAAGAACACCAGCTAAAACTTTCATTGCTATGGCCTCCTTTCGTGGACATTTTTCAGATGATTATTTTCCAGGTATGTACCACTCAGCCTCCCAAGGTTGCTGTAATTTGTACATCTGAGACACTCTCGGAATCGTCGAGGTTTTCCACCATCACCTTGATAAATCGCACCTTGCTGTCTAACTCGAAAGTCCTCTGTACTGTTTGGCCTTGTTTAAGAACATTGTCAAGAGTATACAAGTCACTGGTGTCATAGTTGTATCCATCATGACTGGACCTGACACGGAGCCTAATTGGCTTTGTGGCTTTGCTGCCATACGTACACTTGGCTGTTAAGGCAAGTCGTGTAATGTAGCTTAAATTGATCGGGGGCGAATCGGTCAGGGCCGTTGTTGTTCCGGCATCGAGCGATGCGAGATTCAGAAGCGGCATATCCAGACTGAATGGTCGCCGAGTAACAAGCACCTGAACGCCCAGGTCTTCATAGAGATAACTCTTCAGGTCGACCTTATAGCCATCATACGTATCACCCTGGCCCTGGCGCAAGGGGCCCTTGTAACGTATGGTGTGATAAAGGTAAATAAACGGAGACTCGAAGATGGCATGCACCTCGGCAAAACAGGCCAGATTAGGACAGGCCTCACGGGTGACTACCGGGTTCAACCCGTACTTGACCCAGTTATAACCATCAAAGCTGTAAGCATAGCCAATGCTTTCGCGACTGAGCCGCCGGGGTGCATACAGCTTGGTACCTCCGTAGAACAGATGAAAGACGCCGCTGTGATAGAGAACTTCAGCTTCCGAAAAGCCGCCATCATCCCATTCGCCCCATTCACCCTGCCTGATAACGGGGTTACCTGAGTATTTGGTCCAGGGTCCCTGTGGCGTATCGGATATTGCCAGCGACATGGGGCTGTAATCGACACCGGTCGAGCCGATAGGGTACGCAGTATAAAGATAGTATTTTCCGTTCGCATTGACTACCCCGCCAACATAGCCGAAATCTTCAAGGATGGGGTTGCCCTCATATTTCTTCCATGGACCCAGTGGATTCGAAGCCGTGGCCAGACCAATCCCGAATACGCCTTGTTCCGTAAGGGAGCTTTTTGCCGAATACCACATGTAATATTTGTCCGTTCCTTCCTTGAGGACCATCGCGCAGGCTACAGTAATGTCCTCCCAGCTTCCTTTTGGGCCGACTTTCAATATTGGATTGCCTTCATATTTCTTGAACGGTCCCAGAGGGTGTGTAGACGTGGCTACTCCCAGTTGATATCCTGTGCCCTGTTGAGTGGCGTAATTCATTCGTTTACCAAAGCCGTGATAATAGAGGTAGTAGGTTCCGAAGTCCTTAAAGGCATCTGACGCCTCCGTACAGATTTCGTCCCATGAACCTTCAGGCCCTGGTTTAATAATAGGATTGGGTCCTGGAATGTGAATAAACTGCCCCTTTTCCACAAGGTCGTTCCGCAATGCTCGCTTTGATGAAGATTCATCGGCCAAAACCAAATTCAGCATTGTCAGGAGACAAAAAGCAATTGAAGCCAGCAGCAGTTCCGCTCTTCGTTTAATCATGTTTCAAAACCTTCAATAAGTTTTGCATCAACTTGTTTATTGCGCCAGTCAGCTGCCCAACGTAGCAACTATCTTTACGTCCGAGACGCTCTCAGAGCCGTCGAGGTTTTCCACCATCACCTTGATAAAGCGCGCCTTGCTCTTCATCTCGAATGTCTTTCTTGCCAACTTGCCAGGCTGTAAATCGTTGTCCAGCGTGTGTAGATCGCCTGTGTCGTATTTGAGCCCGTCGGAACTGGCCCTGACATGCACGCGAATGGGTTTTTTGGCTTTCTTAGCATATTTGCACTCGGCACTCAAAGACAGTCGTGTGATATTGCTAAGACAAATCGGAGGGGCATCTGCCAATGCCGTTGTCTTTCCGGCATCGAGTGAGTCGATGGTAAGTGCAGGCATCTCAAGGCTAAACGGCGTCTGCGTGACCAGGACCTGTACACCAAGGTCTTCATTCCAGGGATAACTTTCCCCTCCGTGTTCTATTGGCCGCAGCGTGTGATACACGTAGATAAAGGGACGTTCGATAATCGCATGTATCTCGGCAAAGGCCGCGGCGCCCGGATTAGCATGATAAGTGGCCACCGGGTTTCTCCTGTACTTGTACCACTTAAATCCGTCAAAGCTATATGCGTATCCTACGCTTTCGATGCGTGGACCAAACGTCCGCACTGCACCATAGAACATGTGGAACATGCCGTTGTCATACAGCACTTCCGCTTCGGAGATACCGCCATCGTCCCAATCGCCCGGTTCGCCTCGTACCATAAGCGGGTTGCGTGGATATTTTGTGAAAGGCCCTTCGGGTTTATCGCCTATGGCCACCGCCAAAGGACTGTAGTCGCTGTGATAGTCAAGTGACCGGGATTTTATAAAGTCTGATTCGGACCAGGGCGAGTTGATCGGCCAGGCAGTGTATAGACGGTATTTGCCGTCGACCTTAAGCACACCACCCATGTATCCGAAATCATCAACTACAGGATTTCCCTCGTACTTTTCCCAGGGACCAACGGGACTTGGGCCAGTTGCCAGTCCGATAGACCACTTCGAGAGTTTATCACATCCCGAATACCACATGTAGTAAGTGTCGTCTTCCTCGTCTTCCGCCCTGACGATCATCGCGCATGCAACGTGCTCCTCATCCCAGCTACCCTCGGGACCGACCTCAAGCACTGGCTTGTCACCGTGCTTCTTGAACGGACCCAAAGGGGACTTTGCAGTGGCCACTCCGAGTTCATACGAATTCTCCCGCCTGTCAGTTGCGTGGTAATAGAAATAGTACGTACCCTCTTCTTCAAAGGCATCAGCAGCCTCAACGACCAAATCATCCCAGGCACCTTCCGGACCCGGTCTGATAATTGGATTCGGACCGGGAATCTGGATGAATTTGCCCTGTTCGATCGTTTCGCGCAGCATCAACTCAGTGGCGGCATCCTTGGAACAACCACCATTTGAGCACACCCCACAACAGATCAGGGCCACGATGAGCGAGCGCTTGAGTCTCCGGCAGTGTACAGAATAATTCTCAGGATCCACCATTTGTTTGCTCCTTAAAAAAAGTTGCAGAATTTTACTAACGATCCCATTGGCGGACCCGGTAACGAGAGCATTTTTTCCGCTCAAGTCATATTGTGCCATTTTGAAATACCTCTTTTTACCGACAGAGTAATTCTAATCTAGATTTGCCGGTGAACGACCCATCGCAAGTTTGCGACTCAGTCGCTGTGGAAAATTTCCTCCATAGCGGCCCACCACTCTCCTTTGGCGCGGGTGGGTATCGGCAATTGACAAACCTTGTCGGTAAATTCCATCCAGGCAATCGTGGCCGGGTCACTGTCTACCATGGTCATATCAGCAGTGAAATCATCTCCGACATACTCGAAATAGCTGAATATGTAATATTTATCCGCCAGCTTATACAGGTAAATGGAGAATTCGCGGATATTACCTTCGTAGATTTTCTGCAGTACCTCGGGCCATGCATACTTATGCAGCAGTACATACGAATCGACCATCTTTGGCCTTACCCCAATTACCATGCCAAGCCTTTTGACCTTTGATTTAGGAACAGCTATATCAGTCCTTCCCGCTTGATAAAACACCTGTTCCACATCTGTCCAGTTAAGCTCTTTTCCGCCCGGCAGTATGTCGGAGTCGTAAGTATCTTCCGGGGTCTCAAAATACGCAAAAACAGCCAGCGTCTGGTCTCCCAAATCCTTAAGATAGAGCGAATAGTTCCGGACATTTTGCTCTTTCATGTTTTTCTGGAGGCCGGGTTTTGTTCTGTTGTGCTGTTTTTTGAATTGGTCTACCTTCTGCGGCTCAATAATTGCTATTCTTCCGACCCGGTTGAGTTCTTTTAGTTCGGCGGCATAGAGTTTTTTCAAGCTTTGCGCCCGATATTCGGCACTCTCGGGACAGCTTATCTTCTTGCTTTGAAAATTTTGGACATTGCAGCCTGAAAGCAACAAACCCAGTGTTAACAAAGCCACCGCTAACATCAAACTGTATTTCAACGAACCTTTCATAACAACATTCTCCTTTCCGAGCTAAATACATTTATTTTCAGACATACACAGGAAAATCATCAAACTAATTGAAGGAGTGTATAACCCAGCGCCAATAATGCCAGCAGCAGTACTGAAAGGAATTTGTAATTGGCCAGGCCGCCCCAGCCCGGTCGACGCAGGGCTGCAAGTGCACGTTCCCAGACTAACCTTTCGCTTTCGGCTGTATGTTCGTGGGGATAGCGAAGCGATGTGAAATACAGAATCACACAGCTAACGACAAACAGCCAGAAGCCAATCACCATAAATGACCAATCCCGCCACAGATAATTAAATACAGAGCTAAGCCCCGGCAATTGACTCCAGAGACCAGACCATACGTCTGCCACGAATATAATTGCTCCCATAATTGTACCGGCACAAAGAGTTATAAAAGCCCCTCTGCCGGAAGCCCCTTTCCACAACACACCTGCAAGGAAAACCGCTGTTACCGCTGGAGCAACGTAACATATCATCTTAGTGTTAACTTCAAGAATAGTTCCAAATTTGCTGATTTGTGAAGCCCAAAGGATGGCTAAAACCACGGTAACCCCTATTACAATACGTCCCACCCTGATCAAGTCCATTTCGGAAGCGCTTGGCCTCATCGGTTTATACAGGTCATAGCAGACAACCGTCGCTACTGAATTAAAGACGCTTGACAGAGTGCTCATCACCGCCGCCAGCATAGCTGCTGTAACTAAGCCCTTAACACCTATGGGCAAAATATGGACTATCATATAGCCATAAGCCATAGCAGTATCTTCTGTGCCGTCGGCCTTAAGCGGAAATGCGGGAAACGCCCCTGGATTTGATTGAAGTAATGCGAATAATATAAGACCCGGCATCACAAAAACGAACACCGGAATCACCTTAATGAAACCGGCAAATAGGGCTCCTGTCCGGGCATGATTTTCGTCTTTAGCGCCTAATACACGCTGACAGATTGTCTGGTCGGTACAGAAATACCAGATCCCTATAATCGGATACCCTAAGAACACCGCATACCACGACATATCCCGGGCGGCGTCGTCTGAGCGCAGCATATGAAACCGCACCGATTCAACACTTGCAGTTAGTCCTTCCCAGCCGCCTATCATGTTAAAACCGATTACAGTCATAACAATGCTGCCCGCTATCAGTACTATTGCCGCAAGAGAATCCGTCAGTACAACTCCCTTTAGACCCCCGACTATTGTGTACAACCCCGTTAGCGCCACTATAATTGTCATACTTATCATCATAGGCATGTCAAAAAGAAGTTGTAATACTTTGGCGCCGGCAAACAAAGTAAAACCGGTATGAATGAAAATTGCCGTGAACATCGCCATAGAGACCTCGAATATTCTACACTTGTTGTTATAACGCTTCAGCAGAAAATCCGGCAGAGTCGCAACCTTGCTGCGAATATAGAAAGGGGCAAAGAAGATTGCTAATATTATCAGAGTTACTCCCGCCATCCATTCGAGATTGCCGTAAACAAGCCCGCGTTTATATCCTTCTTCGGCAAGACCGACCAGCTCTATCGCCGATATATTCGACGCAAATAACGATAAGCCGATCCAGGGCCAGATAAGCGACCGGCTGCCAAGAAAGTAGTCGCTGCTCTTGGTTGAATGACGCTGAATCCAGCCAACCCAACAGCCCAAAGCAACTATGGCAGCAAGGAAAATAGCTATTGTCACCATATCAATTGTGCCAAGATTAAACTCCATATCATTAGACTCCAAAAAAATAACTATCTATTTGTTCTTATCTTTTGGTCCGTAATAAACCTGTTCACTTTCGCAGTAACACCATTCGTCAGAGTCAACACCAGCCGGATTACGTGACCTGCTTTTGTCTTTGAGCAATTGAAGAGTAGTTTGCCAGTCTTTTATACCGCTGAGGGTATCAATTGTCTGCACATTCTGCCAGCCCACCGTATTGGCAATCTGGAGTGCTTGTTCGGGGGAAAAACCTCTTAAGAAACCGCACAAAAACCCGGCTATGGTCGCGTCACCTGCGCCAAGGGTCGAACCGAAGTTTTCGGCCTTGAACGACCCGGCCCACATCTCGCGGTCTGCCCAGAGGTCCTTGTCCTTCGGGCTTGCACTGCCCATATCGCCAAGTCTTGCAGCCTGAGCTGTCCGAAGATATAATCCCCTTATTCCGCATTTGACCGCCGCAATTTTGACTCCCATTGAGAGCAGTTTATCAGAAATGGCCGTGCAATCGGCCGGTTTATAAAACAGAACCGGGTCTTCGCCTTTGGCCTGGGCCTTTCTCCTTTCGAACAAGTCCCTGTCCAACATAAAGGCTATCTCTTCCAGGCTTGGCTCAAAAATGTCAACAAAGGGCAGAGTTCTTTCCAGGATAATCTGCCAGTTGGCCCGCCCCGAGCCGCTGGTTGGGTCAGGCACAGCCATATCAAGGCTCGTTGTTACACCGAGGCCCTTTACGCGCTTATAAATCTTGACAAGCTCAGCCCCGTCATTTTCAAACATTCGTTTCATCAACGGCGGATAGCCAAAATGAAACAGCACGCACTGTTTGGCAAGATTGTAGTCAATATCATCCGCGCCGAAAGTGTCGTTCGTGGCCGGATTGTGCAGAACAAATCTGTCAACTCCCGGTGGTGCCAGCACTATCGTATAAGACGTGTTCTGGTCAGAAACGATTTTGAACGCCGCAGCTCTTTCCTCGCCTACCAACTGTTTGATAACGTCACCGAATGTATCTTCGCCCACTTTGCCGTTGAGGACCACATCGACATCGAGCTTGGCCATCGCAAGACCCGTATTGGGTACAGGCCCACCGGCGGATAGCACAGCCTCTTGGACATTGGTTAGTTTGCCGGGCGAGAAGACATCGCTGATATTAAGTTTTTCACCGGAAGAAAACTTAGGCGTAATATCAAGGCAAAGATGCCCGGCTACTATTACCTTTTCTCTCATGTGTTTGCCCGACTCTTCCTTTATACTCTTAAATCGTTAGAACATCCTGCAAGTCACTGATAATAAGGTCAGGTTTAACGGAGATTTCCTTTGCAGGAATGTCGTCTCGTTCAATCCAGACTGCTGCCATCCCAAAACCTTTAGCGGCTGTGACATCTCTTCTTAAGCTGTCGCCGATGTAAACCACTCGTGAAACATCTACACCAAGGGCATCCAGTGCTTTTTGGAAAATCCTGGGTGAAGGTTTTATAATGCCAATGTCGGAAGAAAAAATGATGGCTTCAAAAAGTTCCCTGACCCCGGCGCGGTCCAGTTCCTGATAGAATCTGTCACTGCGGGACCAAATATCGGATACGATACCCAGGCGGTGCGTTTTGTGAAGCTGCCTTAAAACATTCACATAGCGTTGCGGAATCGTTCCAATCTCGTGTTCACAAAAAACCTCCTCCAGCACGGCGATTTCAGTCTCGGATAATTGTGTTGTTCCTGGGTGTCTCTTTAGATAGGTCAAAACTGAAGGGAAATTATCATACCTCTCGGGATTTCTGCCATCAGCTATCATTTGACCAAAGCTTTCGGAAAGTATCTTGCGTACTTCCTGGCCGCCGAGACGATTTCCGCCAACCTTGCGATAAGTGACTTCGAGACCATCATCCCTGCCAAACCTGTCCACATCGAACATAAACGTACGACCCATGTCCAACAGAATCACCTCAAACTTGTCGATGAATCGCACTTTTTTGTTATTTTTCAGATGGCTCTCCCGAAGGTAACTTATCGACATTATGTTTCACGTCTCCAGCCTTAGCCCGGCATACTTGTTTGTCCGTATCCTCGGCTTATATCATCACCGGGCCTTTTTTCAAAATCACATTGCCGTCGGCTTCGCCCGTTACTACAACAACAAAGGCATTTTCCGCTCGCTCATACAAGTCGAAACGCTTGAGAAGCTCAAAATCCTTAAAGTTCTTGTCATGCTTCTTGATAATTTTTCTGAACCTTCCATAGGACTCCGGCTCGCCGCCCCACTCGGAACAATCCATGGTGATAACCGGCTTTTCCACAAAAGTATCGAGCGGAAAAAAAGGCAGGATGGCCTCAAGCAATGTGGCCACATCAAGACCGTCTGCCCTGATCAGTCTCTTTGAATGTGTTGCGGCCGGAAAATCAGCATCTGCCAGAACGATTTCATCCCCGTGACCCATGCTCATCAGTGCATGCATCAAATCCGGTGAGATACATGCAGGTATATTTCTAAGCATGCTCAGTTCCTTTCCGGCATCGTCGGGTCTATCATGACCTTGACCGCTTCTTTACCGTCAATTTTTTCCTGATTCTCAATCGAACTTAACACGTTTTGCAGCTCGCCAAGCGGAACCGTGTGAGTAATGAGTTTTTCAAGCCTAATGCGTTCATCCGAGATAAGTGGCATCGAACGCACATAATGCTCAGCTTCGTTATCGAAGCTGCCTATAAGAGTGATACCCTTTTCCAGCAGGTCTCGGCAGGGATTAAACTCAATCGTTCCCCGGTCAACAAAATTACCGACCTCGATTAGCCTGCCGCTATCACGAACGAAGTTCAGGCATTCCTTAAATGCCGCCGGATGACCGACGCAGTTGATTACCACGTCAGCACCAACCAGATTAAGGGAATTGTCAAATATGAACTCCTTTCGGCCTTTCTCGCTTTCAACATCAAGGTGGCAAAGAGTGAGGTCAGCTCCCATTTCCTTGGCCAACTCAAGGCGTTTGCGGTTGTACTTATCTGTGGTTATGACCTTTGCGGCACCGCCGACTTTTGCGCATGCGGTAGCCAGAAGTCCTATCGGGCCGGAACCCTGAATCACGACGGTATCGCCGTGTTTGATTTGAGCATGAAGCATTGCATGGTCGATTACGGCCATCGGTTCCAGAAAAGCCGTCCGCTCAGGTGAAGTCGTCGATTTGATAACAACAGAGTTGGGGTCATGGATATACAAATAATCTGCATAGCCACCTCCGAAATGAGGCCTCTGGTCGGCTTTCGGCCATGTACCATACGTCTTCCAATCGGTACATTTTTCAGGCGTCTTAGCGATAGTGCAGAAGTAACACTTGTGGCAGTGAATCGCCGGGCAGACGCCAATACGGTCACCTACTTTCAGCGGCTGACCTATATAGTCCGCTGTTACTCCATCACCCAATGCCGCAACCGTTCCCGATATCTCGTGGCCCAGCGCGACGGGATATTCGCAGCCAAATACCGCCTCTGCCGGCGCATGCCAGGTATGAATATCTGTACCACAAACACCGCATAACTCTATTTTCATCAATAAGCCACCGGGACCGGGCTCTGGTATTGGATACTCACCGATGAAAAAGTCACCGTTCGGTTTGTCTAATAAACAGGCCCTTGCTGTTTTCTTTGCCATTTCTCGCGTCCTCTTTCTCATTCCTCATCAACATTAAAATTCATATAGCCATCGACATTTGTGTGTCTCTTCGCCATTTGCTCGGCCGTGATATTCAGCTTTTTCATTAGCAGTTGAATAACTATGTCTTCGAAAACAAATATCGTCTGCTCGAACAAAGCTGCCATCGGCTGAACCGAAGGAATCTCATAATCCCTGCCGCCGTGCACCTGCCCTTGAAGGTTCACAGTGAAATCGCACAGTTTAGATGCCTTTGAACACGGATTTGCCGTAATGGCGACGACCTTTGCACCAAGCTTTTTTGCAAACTGCATCACCGTATACCCGATAGTTGTACAGGCACAATTAACTATGAGCAGGTCGCCCGGCCCGATGTTAGGGCAGGTCGTGTCATAAACCACGTGGGCGTCAAGCCCCATATGCATCAGACGCATCACAAATGCACGCACAGCACATTTCATTCGGCCCATGCCAAAGACCTGAATACACTTGGCCTTGGCAATGGCATCGAGAAGTTTCTCGACTTCTTCGTCCCTGACCGCCATTAGGACCTTTTCATGTTCCTGCAAAACAACTTTTGCCAAATCCTTGTAATCAGACATTTTAGCTCTCCCTAAATTTTTCTGTTCTCACCAGGCATTGTGGGAAATTCAATGCCCTTGGCAAACTCAAGCACTTCATCCAGATTATCAAATACCTTATGGAATGCCTCGACAATAGCTTTCATTAACTCAAGATCGTTCGGCGGGTAGATTGGCTCGATACAAAATGACCTGTCAAACATGTCAACCGTAACCGGGTAATCAAACGGATCATAAACCATGTCCCTTGCCTGCTGGCTTGCATGCGCAC
>CAZENQ010000015.1:0-48879 GCA_964513655.1 uncultured Pirellulales bacterium
CGGACCGTTCGATAGCGAATGCTTTCTGGCGGCTGGGCTCGGTCGGGGCTTATACGCTACGTGATTGTGACGTGAATTGTGATGGCGTTGTGAACAGGGCTGACCGCCTTATCGCGAACGCGATATGGCGGGGGATACTCGGGCAGAACTCGGTAAGCGCTCCGTGCCCGCTGAGGTAGTGTTGGACAGTAGTGACGAGTAAGGAGACAGTAGTCAGAAGTTTTTTGGGCCGCCGCTTGGGGAGATAACAATATTATTGACTTTTGGGGTGGGATGGGGGAGGATAGTGGTTTTCGTTTTGTCCTGAGATTTGAATGTAAGTAAGTAGGAATAAAGGAGGCAAATATGTTTAACGGTATATTTCGAGTTCCCCAGCCGAAGAATGAGCCAATCCTAAATTACGCACCGGGCAGTGCGGAACGAGCAGAGCTACAAGGCAAGCTCAAAGAGATGCTGGGTGGGCAGGTGGAGGTGCCGATGATAATCGGCGGCAAAGAAGTTCGTAACGGCAACCTTGCGGACATTTGCTGCCCGCACGACCACAAGCACAAACTGGGCACATATCATCAGGCGGACGCATCTTATGTGACGAAGGCGGTGGACGCGGCGCAAGCAGCGAAGAAAGAGTGGGGTGAGATGCCGTGGGAGTCGCGTGCGGTGGTACTTTTGAAGGCGGCGGAGCTTCTGGCGGGGAAGTACCGGCAGACGGTGAACGCGGCGACGATGCTGAATATGAGCAAGACGCCGCACCAGTCGGAGATAGATGCTGCGTGTGAGCTGATAGACTTCTGGCGGTTTAATCCTCATTTTATGGAGGAGGTCTATGGTGACCAGCCGATGTCGACGCCGGGTGTGTTAAACTATATGGAGCACCGTCCGCTTGACGGTTTTGTAATGGCGATAACACCGTTTAACTTTACGTCGATAGCGGGGAATTTGCCGACGGCGCCGGCGTTGATGGGTAATACGGTGGTGTGGAAGCCGGCATCGGCAGCGGTACTCCCGGCGTACTTTCTCATGAAGGTTCTGGAGGAGGCTGGGATGCCGCCGGGAGTTATAAATATGGTGCCGGGTCCGGGGCCAGTAGTGGGGCCGCCCGCACTGGATGATGTCAGATTAGGCGGTATTCACTTTACGGGGAGCACGTATGTTTTTTCGACGATATGGCTTCGTATCGGTTCGGATATTCGCAAGTATGTATCTTATCCTCGGATTGTAGGGGAGACGGGCGGTAAGGACTTTATATTCGCGCATTCGAGCTGCGATATAGAGGCGCTGGTAGCGGCGGTGGTTCGAGGCGCGTACGAGTATCAGGGTCAGAAATGCTCGGCGGCTTCGCGAGCGTATATACCGGATTCGATATGGCCAGCGGTGAAGGAACGGCTGTTAGCTGAAATAAAAGACGTTAAGATGGGCGACATAACGGACTTTAGCATGTTTATGGGTGCGGTCATCGACAAGAAATCATTTGAGACGATAAACGAGTATATTGATTTCGCGAAGAGCTCACCCGATATGGAGATTATCATCGGGGGCGGCAGTGACGACTCGAAGGGATACTTTATTGAGCCGACGGTTGTGGTAAGCAAGGAGCCTAAGTCGAAGCTGATGGTCGAGGAGATATTCGGGCCGGTTCTGACATTGTATGTGTACCCGGAGGGTGAATACGACGAGACTCTGGATGTGTGTGACCAGACGTCACCGTATGCACTGACGGGGTCGATATTCGCACTGGACCGCGGGGCGGTCGTCAAGGCGATGAACACGCTTCGTCACGCGGCGGGTAACTTCTATGTCAACGACAAGCCGACCGGCGCGGTGGTTTCGCAACAGCCATTCGGCGGGACACGGGCGTCGGGGACAAACGACAAGGCGGGCAGCTGGCTTAACTTAGAGCGATGGGTCTCGCCGCGTGCGATAAAGGAGACGTTTTTACCGCCGCGGGACTTCCGGTATCCGTATATGGCCAAAGAATGAGCGGCTGCTCTGTAGCAGGCATAAAGTTTTCAGGGCTTGTGGTAGGGCATGTTTAGGGTTTTGAAGAGGAAGGCATAGACATCGGCGAGCTCTTCGATTCTCTTGGCGGTTGGTTTACCCGCGCCGTGGCCGGCCTTGGTTTCGACACGAAGGAGGATGGGGTTTTTGTGGGCAGCTTTCTCCTGCAGTGTTGCGACGAATTTCTTTGCGTGAGCCGGGACAACACGATCATCGGTATCGGCTGATGTTACGAGAATGGTCGGGTATTCGGTGCCGGCTTTTATGTTATGTAGTGGCGAATAGGCATAGAGATATTTGAAGATGTTGGGGTCGGCTTCGGCGTTTCCATATTCGGGAATCCAGTATCGGCCGACGGTGAACCTGTGATACCTTAACATATCAGTGACGGGGACACGACAGACGATTGCACCAAAGAGGTCCGGCTGCTGGAGCATGCAGGCTGCGGTGAGCAGGCCGCCGTTGGATCCCCCCATGATGGCGAGCTTTTCGGTGCTGGTGTACTTATTGTCGATGAGCCACTCTGCGGCGGCGATGAAATCGTTGAAGACATTTTGTTTTTTGTCAAGCATACCAGCTTTGTGCCAGTCCTCGCCGTATTCCGCGCCACCTCGAAGATTGGCGAGGGCATAGACGCCGCCCTGCTCGAGCCAGATGAGGCGGGAGACGGAGAAGGAGGGTTTCAGGTTGATGGCGAATCCGCCGTAGCCGTAGAGCAAGGTTGGGTTATTGGCGTCGAGGACGAGACCTTTTTTGTGTGTGATGAACATTGGGACACGGGTTCCATCTTTTGAGTGATAGAATACCTGGCGGGTTTCATAGGGTGATGGGTCGAGGACGATTTCGGGTTTGTGAACTACGGTCAGCCGGTTGGTGGTAAAATCATAACGGTAGCTTGTACTTGGAAAGAGGAAAGAGGTAAACGAGAAGAACATTTCTGTGTGGTCCTGCTTTCCGGATAGTCCACTTACGGTACCGAGTGTCGGCAATGGGATTTGGCGGACGAGGTTACCGGAGGTGTCGTGGATTTTGAGCTGGTGGTGGACATCGTGGAGGTATGCGACGACGAACTGATTATCTATGAAGTCAACGTAATCGATAGGGTCCTTTTGTTGCGGCAGGATTTCACGCCAGTTTTTGGGAGCGGGGTTATTGACATCGATGGCGATTATCTTACCTCGCGGGGCGTCAAGGTCGGTGTTGAAGTAAAAGAGCGAGCCGTTGTTGCCAATGAAGTCGTAGCGGGCGTCGGCCTTGTCGAGGAGTTTGACAAATGGGGCGGAGGAATTTACGGGGCGGTAGTAGATGCGGTTCTTGACATCTGTGCCGCGATATACGTAGAGGATGAGGAATTTCCCGTCATCGGTTATCAATGATGCGAAGCTCAATTCCTTGTCATCAGGCCGTTCGTAGATGAGGGGGTCCTGAGATTGGGGGGTGCCGAGCTTGTGCCAGTAAACACGATTATAGTTATTTCGGTCCTCGGGTGGAACAGAGTTTGGCTCGGGGAAACGGTCGTAGAAGAAGCCGGAGCCATCATGCTTCCAAGCGACGCTGGTGAACTTGCAGTAATCGATGGTTTCGTCGTAGTCTGCGGCGGAGTCGATGTTACGAATTTTGATTTGTTGCTCATCGCTGCCGCTCTTGGAGAGGGCATACGCGAGCAGCGTGGCGTCTTCGCTCACGGCGGTGGAGGTTACAGCGACAGTGCCATCTGGACTTAGCAAATTGGGGTTGATGACGGTCCTCGGCTCGTGCTTTAGTGTTTCCTGGACGTAGAGGACGGACTGGTTTTGCAGGCCATCATTCTTCCAGAAGAAGTAATGGGAAGCCCGCCTCCAGGGGGCCGAATACTTCGGGTAGTCCCATAGTTTAGTCAGGCGGGCTTTGATTTTTTTCCTTGGGGTATCGTCGGTGAGGAAGTCGCGAGTGAGCTTGTTCTGCTGCGCCACCCATTTTTGAGTTTCCTTTGAATCCGGGTCTTCGAGCCAGCGGTAGGGGTCGGGGACATTGACGCCGTGGTAGATGTCGACGACGGGGTCTTTTCGTGCCGGCGGATAAGGTGTTCCGCAGCCGGAGCATAGAGCGGCGGAGATGGTGATAGCAACAAGCAGGTAGGTGAGTAATGTTTTCATAACAGGGTCCTCTCTTGGATGTCGGCCCGCGTAGAGCACTTAAACTGGAGCGAGGCCGTGGCATAACTGAGCCGGCTATATTAGTTGGGGTTTAACGGGTCTTCAAGTAAAAATTTTTTTGTGGATAGGCGGGCAGGATTTCGTATTGACAATGCGGGGGAAGGCTGTACATTGGGTTTTTGGGAAAAGTCATTTCAAGAATTGAAAGGGGAAGAAGATGGCAGTCAAGCGAATAAGTGTTTGTTGTGTGGAGATTGAGGACAAGCCCGGCAGTCTGCATCAGCTTTTAAGCCAGGCGGCCGCAGGAAATGTTGACTTTCTTGGCTTTGTGGCATGTTCGGCCGGCGGCGGTCGCGGGTGTGTTTGTCTAAGCGCGAAGGACCCGGCGGCGCTGGAGGCCTGTGCGAAGGAGGCGGGCGTCGAGGCTACGGCGGCGGCGGGCTTTTTGATCAGCGGCGAGGACAAGGTTGGTGCGGCCGCGGCGGGTCTGAAGGGTCTTGCAGACGCAGGGATCAACGGTATTGCCGGTGCGGCGATGGTCTGCGACGGTCAGTACCAGATGCTCCTTGTGGTGGCCGCTGCTGATGGTGATGCGGCTGCGGCGGCGCTGGGAGCATAGCGTGTTGCAAGCGGTGGCGCGAGGCTGCGGGGTGAACAGGAAAGATTGATTTGAGGTTTGTTTACGGCGCGGGGCGACGTCAAGCGGGAAGCTATGCCAACATAGGCGCCTGAATCGGGTTGCCAACGACTGAAGTATTGGGGTCGGCTTTTAGCAAGGCCCTGAAGATATCGAATACGGTCACCAGTCCCTGGACACTGCCCTGTTCGTCAATGACAGGCAGCGCCCGCCAAGCGAACTGGCACATAATTTCCATCACAGCGGCGAGGGGGGTATTCGGATTTACGGTGCGGATGGTCCTGGTCATTATCCATTTGATTTTGATTTGGAGCGTAGCATCGTCGAGGGGTCGTCGCCATTTGGCGAACATAGGCTGGAGATAGGGACTGAGCGCGCCGTTTATGTCAGACCTTGATACGATGCCTTCAAGTTTTCCATCGTTACCCACCATGAGGTAGCCCGCGTCATTTTGCTGGAGCATTGTAAGGGCGTCCTGGACGCTATTCTCCGGGGCAATCCAGCCAATATCTTTTTGCATGACATCTTCTGCGCACGTCGTTAACGGAACAGCGTCGCTGCGGGCAGGTACGTTTTCTGCCGCTGCGGGTTGGTCGGTTTCGCCGGGAAGCACAGCAGGTGAGCTGGTCATTTTTCGAATGGTCTTGGAAACCAGCTGCTCTTTACTTTCGTCTGTGGGGGCCTTTTCTTCAACAGACTCATCGGCGGAATCTGTATCAGTCTCATCGCTTTGTTCCACAGCGGCTGGTTCGGTTTGTTCTTCGGCTTCGAGCTGGGCCTCTTCTTCGGTCTGCGCTTCGGCTTCTTCTTCAGTATGAGGCTCGGAATTTTCTTCGTTTTTATCCTGGGCCTGTGGTTCGATTTTTTCTTCGTCTTGAGGCTGAGTTTCCTCTTCGGCTTGTGGTTTGGCTTCTTCGGTTTTGGTTTCGATTTGCTGCTGTGCATCGATGGTATCTTTTTCTTCAGCGGGGATCGGTGGTTTTTCTTGGCCCTGAGGTTCGGCTGTTTGGTCTGATTCGGCCTCGGTTATTTCTTCGGCTTTGTCTTCGGATTCGGTTTGGGCCGCTTGCTCGGCTTTATCTTCAGCTTCGGGATCGGTTTTTTCCTGAGATTCGGTCTGTTGTTCAGGTTGGCCGGCAAAGATTTTTTTTGGGAAAATAGCGGCGCAATTGAAGGTCGGGTAGGGGCCGACAGTCATTTCACAGAGGACAGACAGGAATTTTTCGTCGGCAGCCAAACCTATATTTTCCTGCGGTTTTTCCCACGGGTCCCCAATAAAGGTATCGGCTTGCACGAAGCGGTCATGGCCGGCTAATTTCTCGCGGAAGAGCTTATCCCAGGCCTCGATGAGTATCTTGGCCGCATCCGCCAGTGCGTTGCTGAGGGCCTCGGCATCTTCGGTTGAGCCGTCTTTGGTCTTTTTCAGGATTTGCTCTTGCGTCAGCGGAAATGTGATGCCAGCGAGGGTGAACAGTCCAGCGCGGTCCAAGACCAAGTGGAAAGTTCCGTCCAGTGTACCTTTTGCTTCGACTGAGACTACAGCAGCCAGTTCTTCGAAGGATTTCTTAAGTTCCTCGACGGTTTCGGCAGCAACCTGCTGTTGTTTGCACTGAGCTTCAAGGCCGAACATGACAGAGATGTCGGCACAAAAGGCCTCGAACGCCATTGCCGATAATTCTGTGACCTGTGATTCGATTTCTGTTTGCGATGTTGTCATTTGTCAATCCCGGTTAATTTGTTTAGAAGCTATTTTGCGTTTTCAACAGGAGTGCCCTTCAGCAGGGCCCTGGTGATGTCAAACAGAGTTACCAGTCCACAGACTTTGCCCTGTTGGTCTATCACAGCCAAAGGCTGGGTGGCAGCCTCATGTTGGATATTTCTCGCTATTTCCGTCAGTGGTGTATCAGGAGCTATCGTCTGAATGACCTTGTTCATTATCCATTTGATTTTGATTTGGAGGGTAGCGTCATCGAGCGGGCGGCGCCACTTGGCGAACATTGGTTGGAGATAGGGACTAAGCACTCCGTTAATATCAGGCTTTGATACGATACCTTCGAGTTTTCCATCGGGTCCTACCAATAGGTAGGCTGCATCATTTTGCTGGAGCATTGCAAGGGCGTCCTGGACGCTGTCGTCGGGGTCGGCCCAGGGAAGGTCTTTTTGCATGATATCTTTTGCGGTAGTTTGGAGTTCATTGGCGGCGGTTTTTTCGGTCTGGGATTTTATTTTTGCTATTTTGTCGGTGAAAGCACTCTGCTTTTTTGCGGCCTTGACTTTGTGCTTAGCCATTATCCGCTTGGTTTGGGCCTGTAGCTTAACTATTTTCTTGGCATAACTTGTTTGCCTTTGGTCACATTCAAATTTGACTTTGACGATCTCGCGTTCGGTCTGAGCCTTTATCGCAGCCATCTGCTGCTCAGTTTGAGCTTTGATTGTTGCTATTTCGGCTTGTGCCTGTGATTTTTGTTCGGCTAGTTTTTTGTCGGCCTGAGCTTCGACTTCAGCTATCTGCTGCTGTGTTTGAGCCTTAACTGCGTCTACAGCCTGCTGGGCCTCGGCCTGTGTCTGAGCTTTTTGTTCGGTGATTTTCTGTTCGGTCCGCGCCTCGACTTCGGCTATCCGCTCCTCGGTTTGCGTTCTGATTGAAGCTATAACCTTCTCGGTCTCAGCCTGCGCCGCTGCTTTTTCTTCGTCTATTTTCTGCTCGGCCCGGGTCTCGGCTTCAGCTATTTGCTCTTTGGTTTGGGCTTCGATTGCAGCTATGGCCTGTTGGGCTTCGGCTTGTGCTTTTGCTTTTTCTTCGGCGATTTTTTGCTCGGCCTGAGCTTCGACTCCGGCTATCTGCTGCTGTGTTTGAGCTTTAACTGCGTCTATAGCCTGCTGGGCCTCGACTTGGGCTTGCGTTTTGTGTTCAGCTATTTTTTGTTCGGCTTGCGCTTTGAATTCGGCTATTGTCTCGGTGTAAGTCCTCTGCTTTTCTGCCGCCTCATCTTTTAGACCGGCTATTGCCTGCCTGGCCTGAGTTTTTAGTCTAACTATTGTGTCGGCATAGTCCTGCGCCTTTTTTTCGGATTCAAATCTGACTTTGACTATCGCCTCTTCGGCCTGGGCCTTGACCTTACCTACGCGTTCCGCAGCTTCAGACTTGGCCGTTGTTATCGCCTGTTTTACCTCCGCTTTAACTTTAGCTATTCTTTCTTCGGTTTCGGCCTCGGCTTCGGCAATGGTCTCCTGGGCCTGGGTTTTGACCTTGCTGATCGTTTCATTGTAGAGCCTTACTTTTTTCTCTGCCTCGGTTTTGAGTTTGGCAACCGTTTGGTTGTAATCGGTGTGCCTTTGAGCCGCATCGTTCTTGAGATTGGCTATTGCCTGGGCGGCCTGCGTCCTGAGTCTGTTTATTTCGTCGGCGCGGGCTTTCATATTTTCTTCGGTTTCGGCTTTTACTTTTTCTACCGCCATCTGGGTCTGAGCGTGGGACCTTGCCTTTTGATCGGCAATTATCTGTTTTGCGTCGGATTTTATGTTTTGTATTTGCTCGGCGGCTTCGGCTTTGGTCTTTTGTATCTGGTCCGCGGCATGGGCCCTGACCTGGTGGATTTGCTCGACGGTTTCGGCTTTGATATTGGCTATTGACTCTTCGGACTCAGTCTTGGCCTTTGCTATCGCCCGGCTTGCCTCGGCTTCGGCCTTTTGTATCTGGCCGGCGGCCTGGGCTTTGACTTTTTGCATTTGCTCGGCAGCTTCGGCTTTGGCCTTTTGTATTTGGTCCTGCGTTTCGGTTCTGGCTTCGGTTATCTGCTCTGCGGCTTCGGATTTGACCCTGGCAATCTTGTCTTCGGTTTCAGATTTGGTTTTGGCCAGCGCATCCCGAAGGCGGACATCTGATTTTGCTCTTTGCTCGGCTATCGTCTGATTTGCCTGGGTTTTAGCCTTCTGTATTCGCTCAGCAGTTTCGTCTTTGGTCTTCTGTATCTCGTATGCGGACTGGTCTTTAATCTTTAGTATTTGCTCGGCAGTTTCGGCCTTGACCTCGGCTATTTGTTCGGCGGTGCTGGCTTTGACTTTGGCTACTTGCTGCGCAGTCTCAGCTTTGGCTTCTGCCAGTGCCTCCTGAAGCCGGGCGTCTGATTTCGCTTTTTGCTCGGCTATTGCTTTCTCAGCGCGGGTTTTGAGCTTGGCTATCGCCTGGAGGTAGAGCCCTTCTTTTTCGCGGGATTGAGCTTTGAGCTTTGCTGTCGCGTCTTTTGCATCGGCGCTGACCTTTTGCTCCGCCCTGGTTATGGCTTTGATATAGGCTCTCGCGGTGTTGTAAGGGATGATGTAGGCTTTCTGTTTTTCCCCGGCTTTAGAGGTAGTTACAGCCTCTGCGTCGTCGAGATAAAAAGGGTCTACGGTTTGCTCGTCTGCGGTTTTAGCAGAGGCAATTTCGTTACAAAGGGCATCAAGCTCTTCTTCGGAGAGATCAAAGGTTTGTGATCTAACTTGCGTTTGCGATACTGCCATTTATCAGGCCTGATTATTTTTGCCAGTTTGTCTGAAAGTTAGTCAGACCCTTTTTTAGTATAACACCGAGGGCCCAGCAGTATATCTGTCTCAATATACCAACCCATTTCATTTTCGATGGATTTGGGTGATACTTTAGCGTTTTTTGCACAGCCTGGCGGGTTTTTGTTTGCGAGAGTGGTCTGGTTGCAGTTAATGCAGGTGCAACAAGCAGTGAAACTGTCACCAGGAGGATTTAGCCGTAAGTTTTTCCATTCTGGTCTACGTAGATGGTGCCTTTTGCATTCTTTATTACCCTGACCGCTTTTGGCACATCGTCAAGTTTGGGGACTTTGAAAAGCTCTCGGCACTTGCGACACTTTATTCTTCTGTCGGCGGCGTCCTCGCTGAGCAGCCAGTTGTATGTACATTTCGGGCACTGGGCGATAATCTGCATTTGGTTTATACCCTGAAAAAAAGAGCACAAGAGCACGCTGCATTTTAGCCGGCCAGACAGGGTGTATCCATGATAAATTTTCCCTGCGTCCTATAATGTTGCTGAACAGCAGGCGAGACGGGCTTTAGTGAGAAGGGCGTAAGGCTGCGGCCCCGGGCGGTGTGTGATTTTGCTTGATTTATCCGACTGAGTTTGGTACGATGGTTGTGTTGGGGCGTGATGAAATGGCAAAGAGAATAACATGTCGGGTGGTGAGGAGCGTTCCTCTTGGTGAAGGCTGGCGTTCAAGCCGGTCAAGTCGCAATCGCCGTAAGGTAAGCAGCAGGCACGCGGATGTCAGATTCTATCAGCCCGACAATCCCGTCAGCGATTGTAAATTTGAAGATGCGGTCTGCCAACCGGCGATTTATGCAAAACGGTCGGGTGCAGCAAAATTGTCATCCGGCCAAGGGCCGACGGGACGGATTCTTGATTGTTACGCCTGAGATTTGGTTTTGCGGGTGGTTTTTTCAGGTTAGCGGAGGGGTGCATTTTAAACCAAGTCTTTTAGATAGTGTCTCAGGTAGTACCGGCATTGAGACAATACGACGACACTTATCATTATGGTGATGAAGGCATCTCGTGAGACTTCGTTTATTACTACGGCCAGTGCTGTGCCGGCGGCAGGGGGATGTTCGACATCCAGAGCAACCATTAGGAAGATGGCAACTGCAACTGCGAATGGGTACTCGACGAAATACGGCAGTGCGGTGAAGTAGAATATAGCTCCGGCGGCGAGGCCAACGAGATGGCCGCCGATGACGTTTCTTGTTTGTGCGGAGGCGGCCTTTGGCATTGCGAAAACGATGAAACTGGTGGCGCCCATTGCGCTGATTATGACCATTTTTTCTTTGCCGAGTATTAGAACGAGAACGGCAAGGGCGGCGGCGGCAAGTAAGCTTTGCAGGATGTAATAAATCCAAAGCCTTTTGAATTTGGCGGTTATGGTGGCTTGCAAGCTGTTATTTGTCGGCTGAGACATAGCCTTTACATCCAAGGCTTATCTTGAAAGCAAAAAAAATGGCGAGGTGATGGATTTTGGGGGTGGCCAAGAAACCAAACATCCTCGCCGTTCCACAAATAATCCGTTAAGGCACACAGTGTTTCGACCATCCGTGGTCGGCCTTGCGATTTAATGGTCTTATATTTTATATACCAAACTTTATGATGTTTTCTGCGGCCTCACGAAAGTTTTCGGGGCTTTCGAGCTGGCCGGACAGTAAAAGCTCCTGCGCCCGTTGCACAGCCTCGGTATCCGTCGGCGGGGTTTGAGTCGCCTTGTCAATGAAAGAGGGGAAATCAATCTGCAGAGATGCGTCCGCGTCGTTATTTTGGGCAGGCTTGGCGGAGTTGGGCTGTGCCGACGATGATTGGACCACAATATCATGTATTTTGTTGGTATCTATTTCCATTGCGTAACTTCTCTTTGCTATCCTATAATTGTTCTCGTTGATTTTTGAAAAAACTTAAGGTTTTTTTGGGTAATTTGCATTTTTTTCTAAAGTCAGTACCGTTTTTGGACGAAAACATAGTCTTTGTCCCACCTTTTGCCTTAGGGATTTATTGTCTCAGCAACCTCATAAGCCACAAATTTCATGAATTTCAGCGAACTGACGGCGATCAACTGTTCGCGCAGAGGCTCATAACCCGAGCGGACCTGATATAGAAAATAGTCTCTTATGCGATATTCGGTTGTTTTATCGGCGCTATCCCAAATCTGCTCGAGACCCCAGAGCAAAATTCCATCGTTGAGATCCAGAAGCTTTAGGCGAAGTCCAATGGTCATATGAGGATAGGGCTGATATTCCGTAACGGTTCCGGTCAATATCGCATCACAGTCTAATGTCCCTTTGATTGCAGCTAATTGCTCAAGGGTGTATGTTGAATCGATGTCCAGCTGCAAGCTGCGCCAGGCGGGGTCGTTTTGGCGGATTAGGGTCAGGCCGAAAACCTGTTTTTTCTGCAGTGCCTGGAAGAGCGCCTCGGTCGCATCAACGGAGATTTGCGGATAACTCGAATCGTTGTTCAACTCGATGACAGCGACCCTACCGACGGCGTACATGTCCTTATCGGGATTCAGAAAATAGTGGTCTGCCAGGGGAACAGGCGCACTATAGAACCGGCAGCCCGCTAAAAGAAGCGGCACGAATAACAGCGACATCATCTTCATACTATTCATATGACTGTCCTGAAGTTAAAATTTTTTGCGGTTGAGCCTGGCTGAGCTGAGTCGGTGATTGTTCAGGAGGGGCTTGCTCGTGACCCTGAGCCGATTCAGGCTTGACCTTCCCACCGAGAACGTTGAGTATCTTAAAGAGCGCCTCCAGCTGGGCTTTTTCGGAGTCGCGCATCTCATCGCGGAAGCCAAGGATATCGGTTTTCCAATTATTCAATTCAATTCGCATTTCAATCAAGAGGTCATTCGCTTCGGATAATTCCTTTTGCGTCTGTTGCAATTGTCTTTGGGAGGAATCGAAATGTTCTTTGAGGCGGAGGTTTTGGGCGGCGAGGTTCTGATTTTCCTGGCGCATCGAAGCGGCCTGCTCAGAGAGCTCGGCGTATTTTTCGGACATTTCGATGGCGGACTCCACCGCGGTCTGGGCCTGCGGTGCAGATTCCTGAAATCTTCTCGATGCGGAGCCGCTGGGAGGGGCCTGGGCAGGCTCCGGCGGGAAAACAATTTTCACCGGTCCCCGGGGGACTTCGCAGCCCGCCATCAGAAGAATTAACAGTGATTGAACCATTAACAGGATATTTTTCTTGTTGGCTTGCATTGTACTTTTCTCCTTATTTTGTTTGTTCTTGTACCTGGTCGGCGGCTGGGACAGCGTTTGGGGTATTTGGCGAATTCGAGTCTGCTGTCGGCTCGGGATTTTGCGCTTTGGGAGCCTCGACGGGTGACTCGGCAGCGGCATATTCACATCTTAAGTTTGTTTTTGTGCCACAGGAGCAGGTAATCTCTATGACGGCGAAATCCGGATGGTTTTCCAGGATACAAACCTGTGGTTTTACCGAGACTGCATTTTTGGCCTTTGGCGTTTGTGGCTGAGTTTGTGTGAGATCGAGAGAGAGTCGGCCTTCGACTTTTACACTGTCGGCTCTTAAGACGCGTGCTGCCACTTTTATCATTTGTTGTCCCAACCTTTCGTTATCTTCTTGTGATAAGATTTATCAAGTCAAGCACAATAATCGATGCCGGTACTGTCGGAATTCTCATGGCTTTGGTCCTCAACAGGCTCGCTGCCGAGGTCCTGCTCATCGTTTGAATCTTCCGGCTGTTGTTCGAGTTGCTGCTTGTTTTGCTTTTGGAGATTCTGTCGGCGTTTTCTTTGTTCCCGACGTTTTGTGGGTGTTAAGCCTCCGATGTTTTGCAGGCTTTCGACCGGCTTTATAATACTGGAATCATTATCTGCCATCTTTCCATTGCCTCAATTTGACGGAAAGGTTAAACAGAGCACTCGCATGCAGCTGACTGACGCGTGGTTCTGTAATTTTGAAGAGGTCGGCAATCTGCTTCATCGTCAGATGCTGCTGATAATAAAGGAGTACAAGCTGTCGTTTCCTCTCGGGTAACTGTTGTATGGCCTGAGTTAAGTTGTCTATAAGTTCGGTTTGTTCAATCTGCTCATCGGGTGTGGTTGTGTTGGCAGCTGCCAAGATATCACCGAGTATAGGTGTGCTATCCGCGAAACCGTCGATTGAGACGAAATGCTGGGCGCGGGCATTTTCGAAGGTCTGGTAGAGCTTGTCGATGGTTATGCCAAGTTTTTCGGCCAGCTCTTCATCGGTGGGTGCGGTGCCCGTCTGCTCGGTGATTTTTCGGCTGAGCTCAAGAGCGTTTTGAATCCGCTTATTGAGACTTGCAGGGGCAAAGGACCAGCCTCTGAGTTCATCGAGGACAGCTCCTTTGATTCTAATATAGGCATAGGTTTTGAACTCCGCCCGGCGGAATGGGTCGTAATCGCGTGCGGCCTTGACCAGTCCGACAGTTCCTGCAGAGACCAAGTCTTCAAATGATAAAGGGGGTCTGAGATAAGTTACTACCTGCTGGACTATTTTATGTACCATAGGCAGAAAGCTGGTAATGCGCTGGTCGTCGACGGATTGTTTTTTCTGGCCGGAGTACGCGCGCAGAGCGACAGTCTTTAGATGCTTTGGGCTGTCTTTGACAAGCTGTTGTTCTGGAATTCGTTTAGTTCGCACGGCCAATGTTCTTTTCCTTTTGTCGATTCAGGTGCTTTGCAATCATAGCATTTATCAAAATAGCGTTTATTGCTTTTACGGCGAAAGTCGCCGCTATATAGGCAAGTACCACACCTGCCAAGGCCCTTTTACAGCAGGTAAACGGGGGAAGTCCGCAGATTGAGCCCGCTATACTAATGCCGAAGAAAGCTATCACAGCGACACTTAGTGCGATTGACCGAACGTGTAACGGCATAATCAGCAACTCCTTTCAGTGGCACCGCATTTATTTTTTGCACAGCGGGTCATCTCAGAACCTCAACAAGTTCCTGTTCTTTTGGCATAGTCTGCTGGACTGATATTGTTTCTATTGGTTCGACGTCAGTGCCGAGGACGATTTCGTCGTAAGCTATAACCGGGAGGGGCGGCACAGTTCGCGACAACATTGCCGCCAGAGGAGCCCGCAGTCTGGAATCGCAGAGCAGGACGGTCTTGTCCTTGCCCTGATCCATAGCGTGTTTCCAGGCATGTGCGATTTTCTGGCTTATATCCATTGCCATTTCAGCCGGTAGGGCGATGGTCATTGAGTCGGCATCCTGCTGCAAGGCTGCAGTCATCTGATGTTCGAGAGCAGGCTCGAGTGTTATCGCAGAGACTTTGGCGTTCTGGTCTTTATACTGGGCGGTAATTGTCCTGCTTAATGATTTTCGAACCAGCTCTGTCAAGACAGTGGGATTCTTGGTCTTAGAGGCGTGCTCTCCGAGGGACTCGATAATAGCGTTCAATTGCCGGACGGGTATTTGATCTTTGAGGAGGCTCCTCAGGACGCGTTGAAGCAGTCCAATAGGTACAAGTTCGCCAATAACTTCTCCGACCAGAGAAGGCTGTGTTTTGCGGAGTCGGTCAACGAGAAGCTGGACATCCTCACGGGTGAGCAACTCATCGGCGTGTTTTTTCAGCGTTTCGGACAGATGTGTAATAAAGACAGATTCGGGGTCGATGACGGTATATCCGTTTAATTCGGCCCTTTCCTTGTTCGCCGGTGTAATCCACAAGGCGGGCAGTCCATAGACAGGTTCGCTGGTTTCTATACCCTCAATTTTTGCTTGTACGTTTCCAGAATCCATAGCGAGGAACATATCTGGTTCGAGTCGGCCGGCTGCCACTACATGGTCGAAGAGCTTAATCTCATAAGCGGTTGGCTCGATATTGATATTGTCGCGGAGGCGCACAAGAGGGATAACGATACCAAACTGCTGGGCGAATCTTCTGCGCAGTGCACCGATACGGTTAAAGACAGTGCTGGATTTGCGCGGGTCAACCATACCAATCAATCGCACGCCAACATTTACAGAAACTCTGTCGGTATCGAGGAGTTCTTCAACGGGCTGTTTGTCGGGCTGTGCCTGGGTGGGCTTGATTTCGGACTTTTTCCTGTGGAGTTCTTCGGGCTGCGCTACGGCTCGTGCGGCGAGAGCGGCGCCCGCGGCCAACAATAAGAACGGTATTTTAGGCAGGCCTGGTACCAGCGCCATTCCAGCTATGATGAAGGATGCTATCATAAGCGGCTGGCTGGTCTTAAGAAACTGTTTAGAGAGATCCTGGCCGACGCTGTAGCGTGATGAGATTTTTGTTACGAGGAAGCCCGCACTCATGGAGATTATTATGGAGGGTATCTGGCTGACGAGGCCGTCGCCGATGGAAAGGATAGAGTAAGTTTTTACGGCGCCGGCGATTGTCATGCCGCGTGAGTAGCCCATAGCTATACCGCCAATGATGTTGACGGCGGTGATAATCAGGCCCGCCTTGGCGTCACCGCGTATAAATTTGCTGGCTCCGTCCATTGCGCCGTAGAACTCGCTTTCCTTGACGATTTTTGCTCTTCGTTCGTTTGCCTGTGTTTCAGTGATAAGGCCCGCGTTTAAGTCTGCGTCGATTGCCATTTGCTTGCCGGGCATAGCATCGAGAGTGAAGCGCGCGGAGACCTCACTTATTCGCTCGGCACCCTTTGTGATGACTATAAACTGGATGACGACAAGGATGAGGAAGATAACGAGTCCGACGACGAGGCTACCGCCGGCGACGAACGCACCGAAGGTCTGGATAATTTTTCCGGCGTTTCCCTGCAGGAGAATCAATCTTGTTGAGGCGACATTAAGTGAGAGTCGAAACAAGGTTACGAAGAGCAGCAGGGAAGGGAAGGTAGATAATTCGAGCGCTTCTTTTGAAGACAGAGTAATTATCAGGACGGCCACTGCTAATGATATACTGCATGCCAGAAACATATCCAATAGCGGCGTAGGCAGAGGGATTATAAGTGTGGCGAGGACAGCAACAACACCCACAGCCAGGACAACGTTGCAGTGAGACATAAAAAATGTGTTGGCGGGGTCTTTGCTTGCTGTTGTTGGCAAACGGGCTCCCATGAACCCTGTTGAACTTGATTTATCGGCGATGGCCATTGTTATTGCTTCTCCGAAGTATCATTTGCAGTGTTTGATTTACGCTTCGGGCGGTTTGGCAGGGGAGTCACCAAGTCCGAGAATCTGATTTATTCTGACGGCGAATCGGTCATCGACGACCACGACATTTCCTGTGGCGAACTTGGTATCCCTGATGTACATATCGACGGGTTCGTCAATAGGTTTGTCGAGCTTGAGTACCGAGCCGGGTCCGAGTTGCAAGAGCTGTCGGACCGGTATCTCTGTCCGGCCGATAGCGACCATGACGGATATATCGATATCCAAGAGGATGTCAATACTTCCGGCGGGGCCGTCGGGGGCGGTCCCGGCAGCTTCAGGGAAGTCAACGGCCTGGGCCTGTTTTTTTGAATCCTCTTGTTCGCCGCCATTTTGCTGGTCCTGTTTTTCTTCTACGGCTTGCTCTGTTTCTGCCATAATTTTGATTCCTTATTAATCATTAAGTATCTGTAACGGGATTTTTCTTTTATACTCTGTTAGGATACGGCTTCAGTAACTACGACGGCGTAGTTTCCGGCTGATTTTGCGGGCTGGCCGAGGAAAAGAGGCTGGCCGTCTATCATCAATTCGACGGGTTCGTCGACTCTTTTATTAAGCAGCAATATATCGCCGGTCTGAAGACTCACCAGTTCTTTAAAGCTAAGCATTGTAGAGGTTAGTTGGGCGGTAACAGAGACAGACATTCTCTGCAGATGGCCAAGGATCGCTTCTGAAATTTTCCCGGCTGGGAACCGACCTGCTTGTTGTTCAGCTTTTCCGACGACAGGTTCGAGGCTGTCGGACAGTATCAAGATGTACGCTTCAGTCGCGTCTGAGTCGGTTTTCTGGATGTTGAAAGTAATCCTGCAGAATTCTTCTGTGCCTTTCAGGTCAAGGGAGAGGAGTCCCCGGAGGATATTTTTGGCCGGCTGGAAGGTACAGCCGGCATGGGTGTCGGCGAGCGCCTCAACGATGACGGAGGCGATGTCAAGCAGAAGGGATTCTTCCAGTTGCGACAAGTCTGCTTTCGAATCTTTTTCGGATTCGGTGTCTCCGAGCAACTGTGTTACCATGACAAAGGCGGTCTGGGCGGGTATTCCAATAACTCCACATGGCCGGTTCTGGGTGCCGCCGAAAGCCAGATAATAATCATTCTGTTCACTGTCCAAGGCCTGGTCAAGTAGTTTATCGGCAAAGTGCTGTGTGATTGAACCAGCTTCGACATTGAAATCGCCACGGCAAAGGGTGGCAAATTTTCGAATAATCATCTTGCACATTTTTTTTGCGAAGTCGTCAAGCTTGCTGAGTTGCTCGCGATTAAAACGTCGTGGCTGGCGCCAATCGTAATCGGCGGCCTCTATTTGTGTGGTATCTTCTACGGGCCTGGAACCAATAGCAGCAAGCAGCTGTTGTATCTTTTCGTTGCTCAAGCTGTTAGCAGGTGTATTGCTCATTGTATAGCAAATTCCTTAAAAAGAACTTTCTTGATTTGCGGTTTTGCATCGGGAAAGAGTTTTTCGTTAAAGGAATCGAGTATCTGCGATTGAATGCGTTTCAGGTTTCGGTCGCCCCTAATGTCTTCGAGGCTGAGACTTGCAAGGTAGATGGTAAGCCAGTCTTTGAGGAGGGGGGTCTTCTGCTCAAGATAGACGGTGCCTTTTTTTGGGTCTACTTCGAGGCTTATTTCAAGGGTCAAGGCTGCGCGTACGTATCGTGTTACGCCGGGCACGTCAAGATTTGCGACAGCCGGCTCCAAATCATAGTACCAGTTCTTTTCAGAATCGGCAGACGAATCCTCCATCAAGAGGTCCTGTATCTGGTCCGGTTCGATTTGCTGAGAAGATTCGTCCTGGTCGGCGGTCTCGGGTGGTGGTGAACCTTTGAGTAATCGACCGAGTCCGAATCCGGCCCCTGCGAAAAGCACTACGACGGCAGCGATTATTATCCACTGGAAGATGCCGCCATCTGAAGTTTTTTGGGCGGTTTTTTCCTGCTGTTCGTCGGGCTTTTCGGTTCCTTTGTTGCTACTTTCCGGCTCATTGTCGGAGCTTTGTGCGGTTGAATCCTGTTGGTTTTCTTTTTTTTCTGTATCGTCTGCATCCGCCATTTCTTTTCTGCCTTAATTACTTGTTATGAAACTGACTGCAGGCACCCCTGCTGTCGATAACGGCGTACTTTGTCTCGCAAGGTTCTATCGCTAATGCCCAATACCTTTGCAGCTTTCGTCTGGTTGCCTGCTGTCTGGTGTAGGGTATCCAAAATGGCCTGTCGCTCTATCTGCTCGAGGGGCACTCCCCCCAGTCCTGATACTGTGGCTCTTATGTGCCGGGTGTTTTTCGACTGTTCTACAAAATCGCATTGTTTTTCCTGCGGCAGGGACTGTAATTCGTCAAAGAGCCAGGAGACGTCAGCCAGCGACAGGGTTTGGCCGAGGCCCAAAACCAGTGAAGTCAGGATAACGTTTCGCAGTTGCCGGACATTTCCGGGCCAATGATATTTTTCAAAGAGGTCCATCATTGTCGGGTCAAGTTCGGTTATCGTACGCTGCGTTTCGCGTGCGTGGAGGTTTATGAAATGCCATACGAGGTCTGGCAAATCCTCAGCGCGCTGCCTAAGAGGGGGTATAAGAAGTCGGACTGCGCTTATGCGATAGTAGAGGTCGCGACGGAAGCGGCCGTTGGAAACCTCCTGCAACAGGTCCTTATTAGTAGTACTTATAATTCGGATATTGACACTGACATTTTCACTTCCGCCGACACGCTCGAAATTCTGCTGCTCGAGCGTTCGCAACAGTTTGGCCTGGAACCTTGGCGGTGTTTCGGTTATTTCGTCGAGAAGGAGCGTCCCGCCGTGGGCCATCTCGAATCGACCTTTGCGTTGCGTGTAGGCACCGGTGAAAGCACCTTTTTCGTGACCGAACAGCTCACTTTCAAGAAGCGAGTCACTTAGCGCTGCGCAGTTGACCTTTACGTATGGGCCTTGTGCCCTTTTGCTATTATGGTGGATAAGAAAAGAGACCAACTCCTTGCCCGTCCCGCTTTCACCGCTTATAAGCACCGGCGCCGAGGTGGGAGCAATTCTTTTAGCTAATTCGACGGTCTGGGACAATTTGCCACTTCTGCCGACAATTCTGTAAAGGGTTCGCGTGTCCTGGTCGGCTGAATCTATGGTTGCGACGCTGTGGCTGGGCAGGAATTTATCCAAGAGAGTCTCTATTTTTTCAGTCTCGGCGGGCTTGATAATGAAGTCACAACACCCTGCCTGGAGAGCTCTGACGGCGGTATCGATACTTCGTTGGTGGTTCTGTGGTTTTGGGCTTTCGTTGCTTGCCGTCATAACTACAGGCAGCTCGGGCGAATTAGCCTTTATTTTACGAATCAGCTCAAAGCTAACCTGTGAATGGGGGGACAGGCCGGGCCGTGGGATTATTTGGGCACTTGTAAACACAAGGTCATAATTATCCTTGTCGAGTAAGTCGAGGGCAGCCTTTTTATCATTTGCAACAATTCCGCGAATCCCCTTACGCGCCAAAATCTCGAGCATTAATCGGGCGAACTGAGTGTCGTTATCGACTATCAATACGTTTGCGAATTGGTCACTTTGACAGGCTCGCTTTATGTTGTTTATCTCGGTTTTACTCACTTGGGGCACACTCCGTTTTGCATTTTCCGTCATAGTGTCTAAAACTGGCTTTCAGTTATTAATGCCGCAGGTTTATCCTTGTCGAACCAATCGACTAATTTGTCCTGAGCTTTGGCCAAATCTGTCCACGGTGAATCGGGGTATTCCGCGATTAACTGCCTGTAGGTTTTCATTGCCATGGGCCGGTCTACATTTCGCAGGCAGTTAGCTATTTGAAATAAAATCCAAGCCCTTTCCTGAGCCGACTGGGCGTCGTCAGGGTTGTTGCGCTTGAGCGCTTCCCGGTAACAGACCAATGCCTGGTTTAGATGTCCACTGAGAAACAGTACCTCTGCCAACTCAAAAGGATTGTCTAACTTTTCAGGGTGCTGCGATATATTCTCGAGCATTTGCAAAGTTTGGTCCGTTACGGTCTGGTACGGCAGTGGCTCGGCGTTTTGGGCACCCTTTCGTGCATTTGAGAGTCCGGCGAACCGGCTCCGGTTCTCGGATTCGATTTCTCTTTCCTTGGATTCATCTGGCGACTTTATATCAGGCAGAGTTTCGCCGGGCTTGGCTGCCGAGACCAATTCAGTAACAACGGCAGGTTCAAGCGTTTCACGCTGCGGTTCAAATTCGACCGAGCGAATTTGCTCGATAATCCGCCTGAGCTCATTTTTGCTTCGTTGGCTTTTTTCGTCCTTAGCAACAGTAATTCTTTCCTGCCATAATTGGCGTGCGAGGAGATTCTCCGGACTTGATGCAAAGATGAAGTTATCCTGCGGCGATTTTTCCTCAATTTGAGCAGCGAAGTTGACAGGAGCAATCTCGATGGGATCGGCGTGTGCCTGTTGTTGCCGGTCCGGGGGAAGCTGCACGATTTGCATGGGGGGCTGTGAGACGGTCTTTGTTGCGGGGGGGTCGTCTTTAATATCCGGTGCATTTGCGTCCTGCGAAGTTTTTGTCGAATGCAACATAAGCAAATCGGTTGGATCGAGCTGTTCTGTTACGGTTTTCGCACAGCAGACAGAAACCAAAAAGCAAAAAGTCAAACACGAAGAGCGAAGAGCACGAAGGCATAACCCAAAACTCAAAGTTAAAGAAGTTTTAAGCTCAGCGTCGCAATGCTGCTCTAAGTTTTTGCTTGTAGCTTTCATTCAATTATCCTGTTTTTTATGGAGTTTTTTGCAGTGACTGGTCTGTGAGGGCCAAATCTTGATTTATTGTCTGGGCCGTACTCCAGCGGCCGAGAAGTGCCAATGCCGCACTATCATAGTTTTTCTGGTGGTTATAAGCGTCGGCCAGGAGGGCCAAGGCATTTTGCTTTATCTGTGCTGAGGGTTGCGAATCTAACAGCTGTGAACAAATGGATACAGCCTGGGAATTTTGGCCGAGCTTCAAGCAGACGTCGGCCAATTTCCATTGGACCTGGTGTGCCAAGGGCCCGGGTTCGACGACAATCAGGATTTCGGTGAGTGTACCGCGAGCAAGATCCAGATTTCCTTTAGCAATATAGCATTTAGCCAATTCTAAAGATACTCTGGCCTTTAGCTGGGGGTCCGGGAGATACTGTGCTCTGTCACCAAGAGCTGCAATGGCTTTATCAAGAAGACCAATTGTCCGAAAGATTCTGCTCCTGAGAAGCAACATCTCGACGTTTTCACTGTTTGAGAGTTGCCAGGGATGGGTGCTACCCAATACATCAAACGCCTCGAGGAAGCGCTGCTGTTCGATGTAGCCCTTGGCCAAGGCCGAGAGCGCTTGAAAATATTGCTCCTTAGGGAGCGGGCCATTCAATGCATATTTAAAGGCTTCGCAAGCCTGCTGTGGTTTTTCCAAAGCCAAGTATGCTTTTCCCAGGAGGAAATACGCAGAATACATGTCGGGGGTTGTGTGGTCTTTGACAAGGCCGATATATCGAATGAACCATTTTGCGGCATCTTGATAGTCTTGTATTTGATAGAGGCACCAGGCCGCTCCGGAAGCGGCAGCAGTCTGCGATTCCGAAGACAAGCCAAGATGGTAGACTTTTCGGTAGAGTCGTGCGGCTTCGTGCGAAAGTCCCGCTTTTGCCGTGGCATCGGCAAGATACAAACAGGCCTGGCTGGAAATCTCGGCATCAGGATACTGCTCAACGAGCTGACTCAAATCCTCGCGGGCGCCGAGATAATCCATCAGGTTGGCTTTCAGTCTGCTCGAGTGTAACAGGGCAAACGGTGCAAAAGGCGCTTGCGGAAAACGATTCGCTACCAATTTGTATTCGGCAATAGCGTCTGTTAGCTGGTTATTTTGTGCCTGCAGAAGGCCCAAAGCAAAATGGGCATGTGGCATATGCCGGTCGTCATGAAACGTGAGCAGAAATCTTTGCCAAAAAGAAATAGCCTGGCGGCTGAGCATGGATATGTATTCTGATAAAGAAGCATAATCGGCTGGATTGAAAATGTTTACGGTTTTGTTCTGGTCGAGGCGTGCGAACAAGCCAGCGCAGCCGGCTGTGACTGTGACAAGTTGCTGTGCTGTTGCATCGCGGAGGTATAAAGTCACCGACCGTTTGCGAGCAGCGTCCATCGGCGGCTCCAAAGCCAGTGCCCTGTCGCCAGCCCAAGAAACGTCAAGGTCAGCGTTTGCCGCAAATCTTGCCAGCAGCTCTTCAATAGGCGCACGGTGGCAGGTAACAGACCAACGTGACAAGCGGTCCTGGTTTTTGAGTTTTTGAATTTGGGGACCGAGCAGCGCCTTGTTTAATTGTTCTGAGCCCGACTTCAAAAGGCTGCGCAGCTGCATTTCAGTCAAGTTGGCAAAGGGGTCCGGCGGAGCGCTGAGATTGCTCCAGAACTCGTCAGGAAGGTCTTTATCAGCATCACAAAGCGAAAGAACATTTCTGGTTACCGATTCAGCAACGAGGAAGTGACAATCGCGCTGCAGGGACAGGGCCCAGTCTCTGTCGAAATCAACCGCTTCGAGCAAGGCAATTGTCTGATAAGCAGTGGTTAGAGCTTTGATGTATTGCTTTCTTTGCATTTCGAGCAGACTACGGTGGTAATTGGCAATAACACTTACGGCGGGGGAGCGGCTTTGGGAGGCGGTCCTGAATAAATGATTTGCCTGGTCGCTTGCGTCTTCGATATTACCCGGAGACAAGGTGTCGGCTGTTTTTTTCAGACACAAGGCCATTTTGAGCTGGAGAAAGTCCCGCAGTAATTGCTCTTCGCTCAGGCCCGAGATAGACGGGACAGGAAGAGCTTGATGAAGTTTTTCGTAGACGTCATAAGCCCTGTCATACTGGCCTTGCAGATAGAGGTCCTGGGCGAGTTCCAAGGACAGAGGTTGCGTTTGTGGGAGCAGAGACTCCGGTACCTGGGTCTGGCGGGGTAGCGTATGTGCCAGGTCCTCGGGCGGTATCTGCCTAGCCTGGGTACGTTGGGCGGCGGGCGCGGTCCGGCGGGCAGGCGTTGCCGCGAAGCGACGACGGCGAGGTGTGGGGGCTGGGGATTTCAGGAGTGTATAGAGCAGTATTGCTGTGACGAGAATTATAGTCAGAGCGAGCGCTTTCTGAAGGCCTGAGAATCGCTTTTGCCAAATGGGCGGGGCGGCGGGACGGGCTGTGTCAGCTGCGGGGGGGCCGGGCGGCATCGTAGTTGGCTGGGTGGAATCCGCCAGGGATTTGTAAAAAACCTCGTCTCCAGAAAAGACCTCGCGCTCGGAGAGTTCCTCGTGGACCTCGCCAGCAAATAATTCGCTGTCAGGAGGCAGCTCAGAAGTGTTACTTTCGAAAGTAGTTTGTTTATTTTCTGTCGCCATATCTGTTTGACTTCGCCCTGCCTGATTCACTTGCCAGCCGGCACAGGTCTGCGAAGAGTATCATCGCGTACTTCCCAGAGCTCCGTCTTTCGACATATTGGGTCCCCAGGCGCAAAATACGGCATTTCGGGTCCCGTCTCAAAACAAGAACCGGCAACCTTACTTAGGATTAAGCAATAATTGTGCCAGGGTCGGCTAAAGGGGTAAGAGAGGGCGTATTTGGAGTGTTTTTGCTCGGGAAATAGTGTTTTTCGGCTTATATCGGGGTTTTCCAGCTACAAAGAGATGTCAGGATTCTATACGAGCCGGTGGATTTTCTGACAGCGAGGATGCAGAAATCCAGCAGCTATGGATGGAGAGGCAGAAGGCTGCGGCGGGCAGCGCGGTCAGGGAAACAATTGGGCACGAGCCGCTGGAATTAAAGCAGGCTTGCTTTGTTACGGAACTGCTGCGGGCTGGTGATGAAACGGAGTCGGGATTTCGGCAGGTATTTGTTTTTCGCGGTCCGCTGTGACAAGCAAACGCTTTTCGATGTTGTACTGTTTGACCTTGGCGTATAAGGTTGCTCTGGTTATACCCAATAGAGTAGCGGCACGAGTCTTCTGCCAGCCGGTTTCCTGGAGGGCCCGTGCTATCAGCTCGCGTTCAGCCTTTTCAAGTGAGAAACTTGCTGCGTGATCGGCTGTCAGGCCGTCCGATGACTCATTATCATATTGTGGGCGGTCAATTATAATGCTGCTTAGACCGATTTTGCCCGTGGTTTCGAGCAGTATTGCCCTTTCAATAACATTGCATAATTCACGGACGTTTCCAGGCCAGTCGTGTTTCTGAAGGGCTTCAACAGCCAATTTGGTCAGGGAGGTTATCCTGCCGGCTTTTTCGGGGCATATAGTTGATGTTTTCAAAAAATATTCAGCCAGGAGTTCGATGTCTTCTCTGCGCTCGGATGCTCTAAGAGGGGCGATAGTAATTGGACAGATATTCAGGCGATAATACAGGTCTCGCCGGAAGCGATTGACTCGGATCTGCTTTTGCAGATTGCGATTGCTCGAGGCTACTATCGTGGCGCTGCAAGGTATGGTCTTTATGCCACCGACTTTTCGGAAGGCTTTTTCCTGAAGTACGCGGAGTAACTTTGCCTGCAAATCCACAGGCATTTCGCTTATTTCATCAAGGAAGATTGTGCCGGAGCCCGCCAATTCCAAGAGGCCCGTTTTTTCACGGTCGGCGCCGGTGAAAGAGCCTTTGACATGTCCGAAGAGTTCGCTTTCGAGCAAATTTGCAGTAAGCGCGGCGCAATTTACGGCAATAAACTGTTCGTTCGGATGCCGGAGGAGATGTATTGCCCTGGCGGCCAGTTCCTTGCCTGTTCCTGTTTCTCCAACTATTAAGATGGGGTTACAACGACTGGCGGCGACAAGTTTCATCATTTTAAGCGTGTGCCGGATCGCTTTACTGCGGCCGACAATCTGGGCAGAAGCGGCATAGTCTTCGGCAAAGAAGTCGCTGAGACTTCTTTCGGGGTCGTTGCCTTTAGAGTTATCACTTATTCGACTTACAATTGTCTCGAGTCGGCTGTAATCTTGTTTTCCCTGAAGGTAGTCGAGGGCACCTATTCGTATAAACTCCGCTGCGAGTTCGGCCTGATTCTCGCCATCGCCAACCACTATTACAGGGACATGTATCTGGTTTTTATCGGTCGTATCCAAGAACTGTCGGATATGGTCCGGGCTAAAGCGATTATCAAAAACAAGCAAGTCGGGATTGACCGTCTCGGTGATGTCCAAGGCCTCGGCAAGGTCATCAGCCACGAGTATTTCCTGTGTGATTTGGCGAGCTAATTGTTGGACTTGCTGGCGGTTACTTACGACAACAATTCTACGTAAAGTCATCCTTGTTCTGAGACAATTAGGTTTAAGTGTGTTGGTTTTTAGGTTACGTGAATGCCCAGTAAATCGACAAAAACCTACGACAACTTTAATTTTTTATGGGACGGGCCAATAATGTCACCGGTTTGTCAAGGCAAAGTTGAATTGATTTTTCGCAATAGTTTTATCGGACGCTCCAACCAAACAGGAAGGTAGAAGTTATAAAGGGACGCCGTCATTTCTTATAGGACGTTTCAGTGATACACGGCGCTTTGGAGCAAAAGGATTTTTTTCACGACAACCCCACACCAATTCCGGCAAAAATTTCTGGGAGGGAGGAAAAATTATCCTCTTGTGACGAGTTTTCACGCGGTTGATTTTTGAGATTTAGTCGATGTTTCGGTTTTTCTAACATCTGTTTTGACAGGGGGTTATGCATGGACGAGGTCGGCGTTGATTTTGGTGTGGCACATCAATTGCTGGTTGGCTGAGCGGTTATGTCGGTATGGTTTTGAGAAAAAGATTGGAGAATTTATGAGTTCAGTATCATCGACAGCGGCAGTAAGTAACATGCAGATGGATTATATGAAGCTTCTGGTGACGCAACTGCAGAACCAGAATCCACTGGAACCGCTGGACAACAATGAGATGGCTTCACAGTTGGCGATGTTCTCACAACTGAATCAACTTGAGTCAATGAATTCAAGTTTTGCACAAGTTCTTACGACCACCAACCGCAGCTATGCAAATTCGCTGTTAGGCAAGCGTGTCACTTTTCTGGCGGAAGACAGGATGACCGGCGAACTGGAGAAGACAGCAGGAGTGGTTGACAGCGTTTTTAATGACCCCGTGACAGGTGAAATTCTTCTTGGGGTGACGGCCGGGGAAGGTGAAGAAGCAGAAGAGTATACGCTTGGCTTAGATGCCGTAATACTAATAGAGAACTAAGATAAGATTGTAAGGAGAAACAAAAATGAGTTTTGCATTATCAGCTGGCGTTACCGGGCTGCAGGCCCATCAAAAGATGCTTGATATAGCGGGCAACAACCTTGCCAACGTTAATACCACGGCTTTTAAGTCCAGCCGGATAACGTTTGCCGAGCTTCTGAGCGAAACGATAAAGAAGGCATCGCAGCCGACGTCCGGTATCGGCGGTACGAACCCGCAGCAGATGGGCACCGGCGTTGGAATAGGCGGTATAGCGCCCAATATGTCGCAAGGCAATCTGGTAAATACAGGCAATCCTCTGGACCTGGCGATGGAGGGAGAAGGCTATTATGTGCTAAGCGACGGCGAACAGAGCCTCTATACTCGCGCCGGTGCGTTTGGAGTGGATGCAGCCTCGAATCTGGTTGATCCGGCAACTGGTTATCTTGTTCAGCGTATTGGTTCAACAGGTGAAAGTGACGGTTTTCAGAGTGCAGGCAACAGCAATATTCATGTTCCCTACGATGTGGCGATGGCAGCGAATGCCACGTCAGAGGTAATGGTCTCCGGTAATCTAAGCGCGGACGCGGCATTTGATACACCACAAAGGCAGATACTCAACTCGAACATAGCTTATACCACCAATAACGGTACGACGGCCGATCTGACGACGCAAATTGACCTGCTCGACCAGTATACGGGGACATTGACCTCGGGTACGATTACAATTTCGGGCTATCATCCGGACGGCACGCCATTTGCCGGCGCCGGGACGAGCTTTAGTGTCGACGGCACCACCACCCTGGGGGACTTTGTCGACCATTTGAATAACAACCTTCTTACGGCCTCGACGGCGTCGCTCATCAACGGCAGGATACGAACAACCGATGATACCGGCGGCTACAGCAAGTCAGACATGAATTTTTCATATGCTGGTGACGGGACGCTGGAGACACCGGCATATTTCGAGATACTGACTGTGGGCGGCGAAGAAGTCAAGAGCATCAACATCACGGTTTATGATACTCAGGGCGGCAGGCATGTTCTCTCGGGTGCATTTATCCGGACGGACACGGCCAATACGTGGGACCTGCTTTTGATGTCAATTACCGGTGATATCTACCAGATGGATATGCAAGATCGTCGCATTGACGATATAAGTTTTAACGCGAGCGACGGCTCTTACTTTGGATTAAGCGGTACGGACGACCCGGAGTTTGTAATAACCTTTGGGCATGATACCGCGAATCCCCAAACTATCGGGCTTACGATGGGTACAGTAGGTCAGTTGGACGGCCTGACGCAGTTTGCGGGGAATTCCACCGCGGTAGCAAGAGGACAAGACGGCTATGCAGCAGGCAGGCTTTCTACTGTTTCGGTGGATAATGAAGGCACGGTTATCGGCGCGTTCTCGAACGGCATCAAGAAAGACATCGCCACTTTACAGGTAGCATTATTTCAGAACCCCGCGGCATTAGAGAGCGCCGGCGGCGGCTATTTTAGTCCTTCGGCGAACTCAGGCGAGCCAGTAGCGACACAGGCCATGACCGGCGGTGCCGGCACGATTCATGGCGGGGCACTGGAAAAATCCAATGCAGATGTGGCAACAGAGTTCGTCAATATGATTCAGGCGCAAAACGGCTTCCAGGCCAACGCGAGAACCATTCGAATTGCCAACGAAATATTGCGAGAGTTAACCAATCTTATCAGATAGTAGTTAGTGGCCCCCTTTTGCGTAGTCCCGGAAATGGGACAAGAGGTTTTAAAGGGCCTCCACAAGAGACGCAAATGGGACGTTCATTTGGAAGTTTAAAATGGCAACAGCACCTATAATGACAACATGGTTAAACACGATTTTCTTAGCACTGACGCCAGTGCAGCGGTGGGAGGCCTTAAACAAGCAGTTTAACACCGACTATATGACGGACCGCTGGTTTACTCTGACGTTAGCGGTAATCATAATTGTCGCGACCGTGTTGCTTATTATGGTCAGCTATAAACGAAAGACGGAGGAACGAGCGGTTGCCCAGCAGTTGTTCGGTGAGTATGCGGAGAAAAGGGGTCTGAGCGGACGTGAGCGTCGGGTTCTGGAGGATATAGCACGTCGAGCGGGCCTAAAGCGAAGTGAATCGATTTTCACGATGGGCGGCGCTTTTGACCGTGGGGCCACGAAGATTATAGAAGAAGACCTTGCGCAGGGACAAACATCTGAGCGAATCAGCCGGCGGTTAAAGACCGATTTATCTTTTCTGGCTGAGAAACTTGGTTTTAAAAACCGGACTGGTTCGTCAAAAGACACTGCGGCGAAGTTGAGAAAATTGAGCAGTAGGCAAATCCCAACAGGTAAGAAGTTGTATCTTACGCGGCGCCGGACCCGTATTTCCGATGATATTGAGTCGACGGTTATAGAGAACAATGACATAGGGCTGACAGTTAAGCTCGCAATGCCGCTAAAAATTACAGGGGGCGAGATTTGGCGTGTGCGTTATTACTTTGGTGTGTCGGTTTGGGAGTTTGACACTTCCGTAGCAGGCTGTGATCGGGACCTTTTGGTTTTGAATCACAGTTCCGATGTAAGGTTCATTAATCGGCGTCGTTTCTTGCGTGTACCAGTTAACAAGCCGGCTTTTGTAGCGCGTTTTCCATTCACAAGGCTGTTGCCGTTAAACATTTATAGCGGTGAGGAGGGCTCCGAGGGCAGGCAGGTTTCTGCCGGTGCTTGGGGCCCTCCGGAATTTATTCCGGGGGTAGTCACTGAGTTGGCCGGCCCTGGTTTGCGAATAGAAGCTCCACTTAAAGTAAAGGTGGGAGAGAGAGTTCTGGTGTTGTTTAGGTTGGATGAAGCAAAGGACGAGGATTCAGATTTGCAAAGAGACGAAGGAAGCGAAAGGCCAAAAGTAATAGAAGACACTGGTGAGGTCAGGCACGTCAAAGCAATAGAGAATGGTTTTTCAATAGCAGTTGAGCTGACGGGGCTGCACGACCCAGACATTAACGAACTAATCCGTGCTACGAATGCGGCTTCGGTGAAAGCCGGTGGTAAAGAACAAGATATTGACGATTCGGCGAGCGCGGAACAAAGGGTTGCCGAGTCAACAGCTTTATGAGGGATATTAGATGTCCGGGATAACAGAGCAAGTTCTTCCGAGTATTGATGCGTTGATGCAGGAGTTCTACATCATTACGCACAATCTGGCCAACGTGAGCACGGTCGGATATAAGCGCAGATGCAACGCATTTTCTAGGTCCCTTGAAGCCCAAGGAAGCGATTGGGAGACATATTCGCCGGGCATTATTGAATTGGATTCGGCATTTGATTTTTCCCAAGGGAGTATTACCCAGACGGGCCGAACGCTGGACTTAGCCGTGTACGGTAAGGGACTTTTCGTAATAGAGACACCGGAGGGGCCACTTTACACGCGCAACGGGATGTTTCGCACAAACCCAAACGGACAGATTGTTGATTCCGAGGGTAGAACGGTAGCGGGTGAGGCCGGGCCAATCATGATACCGGCCGGGGTCGGACTGTCGGAACTGAGTGTTGCCAGTGATGGAAGTATCAGTGCCGGCGGTACAGCCATAGGCAGATTCAGTATTGTCGATTTCGGAGCCGACGAGGACAAGCTTGTACCGGCTGGGGCAAACCGCTATCGGATGCCAGAAGAGGGCATAGTGCCGGTTGCTGCCGAGCAGATAGTTGTAAAACAGGGCTATCTGGAGTCATCCAACGTGAAGATGGTCGACGAGCTGGTGGACATGATAATGGTTTCCAGACTCTATGAAGCAAACATGAAGGTCGTCTCATCGCAGTCACAGACTTCCAGTAGTATTATGAGCGTAGCGATGGGTTAGGGACTTCACAGTGTACCTTTGTATTAGTGAGAATTAAGATAAGGAGAACAGTATTATGTTAAGAGCATTTTCCACTGCGGCGACAGGTATGGCGGCTCAACAAATAATGGTGGATGTTATTGCGAATAACCTTGCGAACATCAACACCAATGGCTTCAAGCGAAGCCAGATTGACTTTCATGACTTAGTTTATGAGACGCTGCAAGAGCCCGGTATTGAAATTGCTTCGGGTATAAATACTCCGGGAGGTCTGGAGATAGGAAGCGGAGTTAGGGTCGCGTCTACGGTGAAGGTTTTTAGTCCCGGTGATCTTCAGAGTACCAAGCGGAGTCTTGACATAGCTATTATGGGGGAGGGCTTCCTTCAGGTGAATTTACCAAACGGCGAGCTGAGGTATACCCGTGACGGCGCTTTGCAAATCAATGCCAACGGGGAATTAGTCACGACCACCGGATACAGTATAGAGCCGGCCATAACGATTCCTATTGATGCTACATCCATAGATATTGGAAAGGATGGAGGTGTCAATGTGACCGATTCTACGGGAACACTGTCGGTTGTGGGCTATATTCAGCTAGCGCGTTTTCCTAACCCGCCGGGTCTCTCCAACGAAGGCGATAATCTGCTGGCAGAGACGGAGGCAAGCGGTACGCCGACGACCGGCACGCCTGGGGAAAGCGGTTTTGGAACGATCCAGTCAGGATTTTTGGAAAAATCCAATGTGCAAATGGTAACTGAACTGGTCAACTTGATAACCGCCCAACGGGCATACGAGGTAAACTCCCGCGCAATAAGGGCGGGCGACGATATGCTCCGAACGGCAAACAGCATAGTCAGATAAGGGGCCACTATGAACAGTAAAGCAGTAAGTGTTATTTTAGTTACTTGTCTGGTGACAGTATTTTGGTTTCACGAGACATCGGCAAACAGCGAAAAAACCAGTGAAGGGCAAGATTATACTCTGCAGGTTTATTTGCCGCGGGAAGTCACAATCGAGGAAGAGACTGCGAAGCTGGGTCAGGTCAGCATAATACGCGGTGAAGAATCTCTTGTAGCCAAAGCGAGGGAGATTGCTTTGGGGCGGCTTTCAGTGGCGGGCCAGGAGATTGTTGTCGACAGACAGATGCTTCTGAGCAGATTGGCCTGCAGTGGAATCCCTTCATCCGAAGTGATGTTAACTGGAGCAGAAAAGGTAAGGATAAAACAGCAGCAACACATAATCAGTAGTGACAGATTCGTTGAACAGGCGAGTTTGTTTCTGAAAGGAAAGCTGCCTGCTGACCGGGTCTGTCAACCTGACCCGATACGGACACCCAAAGACTTGGTAGTTCCGGAGACAAGCGAAAGAGTAGAGCTTGTTGCGCGTTTAGTCGCAGGGACAAGAAATCAAAGCAAGGTTCAGATTTCCGTGTTTGCCGACAGCGAGGAGGTCGGGACGCGTGAGGTGGCTTTCCGGCTCAAGTACAAATGCAGAAGAGCAACGGCACTGGTTGATATCCCCGCAGGCGGACTGATCAGTCCTGAGAACATCAAGATAGAAGAGAGTCTATCCGACAATCCGGAGCCAGCCAATTGGCGCGCGCCTTATGGTCTTGTCGCCAAGCGCGGAATTGCGGCCAACACTGTTCTTCGCCCAAGTATGATGGGTCATTTGAAGCCTGATGTTATCGTCAAGCGCAATCAAAATGTCATCATTCGCATGGAGCGACCCGGACTTTCGGTTACCGCCGTTGGAAAAGCGATGCAGAAGGGCAGCGTCGGTGAATATGTAAAAGTCCGAAACGTGGACTCACAACGACTAATTTTGGCAAGAGTCAACGAAGATGGAACTGTGGAACCTGTTTTCTGAAAGGATAGCCCAATGAAAACCAGAGTAGTCTTGATGCTTCTATTTACAGGATTTTTGCTAACCCCAGTCAACTGCTCACATGCAAACTCTATCTGGTCCAAGCGAGGCAAGAACATGAAAGATTTGTATGCCGACGACGTGGCCCGACAGATAGGGGATACGCTGACCATTATAATCACCGAGGCCAGTAAGGTGGACAACAAGGCGAAAAGAGATTTGAAGAAAGAGACTGATAAGTCAATAGTGTTTAACGGAGAAATAGGCAAGTACGTTGATATTGGTGATTTTGGTCTAACCGCGGAATCGACAAATGAGTTAAAGAGCAAGGCTGATTACAAGGACGAGCGCAGCTTTGTAGACCGCGTAAGCGTAGTGGTTGTGGACGTCCTGCCGAACAGGAACCTTGTGGTTATAGGAACTCGCAGCCGTGATATAGCAGGCGACAAGCAGACCATAGAGATGAGCGGTATAGTCAGACCCAGTGATATTGCGTTTGATAACACGGTCAGGAGCGCACAGGTCGCGGACTTTCGTATAGTGAGTAAGAATTCGGGTTACGCGGAACCGTACACCAGACCCGGCTGGTTTGGAAGAATACTTGATATTATTTGGCCGTTTTAAGCAGTTAATACCAAGGCATTATGTTTTTTTGAGAGCGATAGCTTATGAAATCACGCTTGATACTTTTGTCGATACTCGTGTTGAGTTTAGGTAAAGTTGCAGACGGCGAACGGATAAAAGATATCGTCGACATCCAAGGGATACGCAGCAATCCTTTGATGGGAATTGGGCTGGTCATAGGCCTAGACGACACGGGCGACAGCACACTGCCATCACGACAGATGCTAAGCAGTATATTTAGGAACTCAGGGATTTTTCTCTCTCCTGGGGATGTGGCAGGCGGTACTATTGCGGTGGTTATGGTAACAGCAGATTTGGGGGCCTTTGCCCGCGAAGGCTCACGAATTGATGTAGACGTCTCCGCCATAGGTGATGCGGAAAGCCTTCAGGGTGGAATGCTCATAGCTACACCTTTGCAGGGGCTTGACAAGCAAGTATATGCTATAGCCCAGGGAGGGGTTTCAATCGGCGGCTGGGCGGCATCGGGTGACGCGGCTTCGATTACAAAGAACCACCAGACGGTTGGACGAATTCCCAACGGGGCGATAGTTGAAAGGGAAGAGATAGCTACGTTTGTCGAATACATCGCAGGACACAGACTAATCACGCTTAACCTTAGAAACAGCGATTTTTCGACCGCGGAGCGAATCGGCAGGGTCATCAACCAGGCCTATCCGAACAGTACGGCAGTAGCCGATGCGGGTACTATCCAAGTAAACGTGCCGAGTGAAATCAACCAGGCAGGTATCGCCGGTTTTATCGACGATATTACGAAACTCGAAGTAAAGGTTGATGTTCCTGCGGTCGTGGTTATTAACGAACGGACCGGCACCATCGTAGTCGGCGAGAACGTCGGCATATCTGCGGTAGCCATTTCGCAGGGCAGTTTAGTTGTAAGAATCCAGGAGACCGAGATTGTTTCTCAGCCGATTGCTCCTTTCTCCGACGCCGGGACGACAGAAAGGGTTCCGGAGACAACCATAGGGGTCGAAGAACAGGATGGATATCTAATTCCTGTATCGAGAGCAGTTACTGTCTCCGACTTAGCCAATACGCTCAATTCGATAGGGGCGACACCGACGGACCTGATAGCGATATTTAACGCGTTGAAAGAGGCCGGAGCCCTGCAAGCCAAGCTGGTGATAATGTAGGAGAGATTCTGATGGACAGCACGAACCTGATATTAACTCAGCCGGTTTCGCCGCCGATGCCGCTTGAGCATTTGGGCACGGGTCTATCTCCCGAACAAATCAGAAAACCGGACCCCAGTAACATAGAGACTCTTGGCGAAGATAAGAAAATACAAGCGGCCAAAGATTTTGAGTCGGTTCTACTCAATAAGCTGCTGGAGAAGATGGGAGATACTATCGGGGACTGGGGCTTTGACAAGGATGGGGCTTCCAAGCAGGTACACGGGATATTTTGGCTGTACCTGTCCCAGCATATTGCAGACAACGGCGGTTTCGGGTTGTGGAAGGATATATACCAGGCTTTGACCAATTCGGACCAGACGAAGGCAACAACGGAGCTACCGGGCGAGAGTCCCATTTTGTTATAAACTGCAAAGGGCGAGCACGTTGGAACGTATGCAACCAATGACCATTGAAGTAGAAGATAAGGTTGATGAACTGCTGCTTTGTCTGGATAAGGACATTGAGTATGTGAGGGCAAGTTTGTCCCGATTGAATGAGCTGCGCAGTCTGGTTGTAAAGCGTGACGAGACCTCTTTAGGCAGGCTGCTTGAAGGTATCCAGACCGAGTCGGACGGTCACAAAAGCCAAGAAACAAGACGGCAGTCGATAAGAAGAAAATTAGCGATTGCTTTGGGCTGTGGTCCTGAGCAAGTGACCTTGTCCGGACTCGAGGCAGTTTTGCCGGAAGAACAAAAAGCGCAAGTAGCTGAGAGAAAGGCGGAATTAAAAGCATTAATTAAAGAACTTAAGAAGGAACATTTAAGCACGGCATTGCTTTTGTCGGAATGTGCAAGATTCAACCGTCTGCTTTTGAAGAGCATCCTCAACTTTGGCAAGACAGGTACGGTTTACTACGATTGTGACGGTTCCACTAAACGACATAGAGACACAGCTTTTGTAAATCTTCAGTTTTAGATGGACCATTTGGAAGGTAGAGCCAATGGAAATTCAAGAGCTGTTTTCGAATGGAGTTAAGAAATGGATAGCTTCTCCATAGGCCTCAGTGGTCTTGATGCGGCCAAGAAGGCCCTTGATATAATCGGCAACAACGTTGCCAATGCAGCGACTGCCGGATATCACCGCCAGAGGATAGAGCTTTCGCCTGCGTACATGAGCGAGGTGGGTGGAATTCTATTGGGAGGCGGCGTTAATTTTGAGGGTGTTACCAGGCTGATTGACAGTTTTCTGGAGGGTGAGATTCTCCGGCAGCAGTCGTCATTAGGGCAGGTTTCACAGGAGCTTGCGACATTGCGCACCATCGAAAACAGCTTTGGAGAGCTTTCAACAGACAGTGGTTTAAGCAAGGCGATAGATGAATTTTTCAACGCGCTGCAGGACCTGAGCGCTCATCCCGGGGAGGCAATCTGGCAAGGCCAGGCTATCTCGTCAGCTGAGGCCATGGCCATTCGATTCAGAACGATGGGAGAATTCCTTACGACGTTGGAGAGTCAGATTATATTAGAGGCTGGAAATACCGTTGGGCGGATAAACACTTTACTGGGGGAAATTGCCGAACTGAACTTCAAAATAAAAACACTACAAATAGCCGGAGGCCAGGCCAACAACCTGCAGGACCAAAGAGACCAATACATAACAGAGCTGTCAAAGCTGATTGGTGTCCAGACTGTGGATAGAGAATACGGCGTGGTTGATGTGACCATAGGCGGCTTACCCGGAGTGACAGGCAACACTGCAACCGAACTGGAGGTGGGTTTGAATGAAGCGGGCAAATTAGGTGTTACCATCGCAGGCACATTCAACTATCGCACAGACTTGCAGGGCGGGCGGCTCGGTGGATTACTGTCGTTGAAAAACGAGCTTATCTACGAGATTCATGAGGATTTGGATGACTTAGCAAGTGCAATAATACAACAGATAAACCAATACCACGTCCAAGGGGTGGGCTCGGCCGGCTCGTTCACTGAATTGACCGGTTGGACGATGCTGGACGAAGATTTGGCTGATTTTGACCCACCTGTAGTCGACGGCAAGATATATATAAGAGTTGTCAATACGAGTACGGGCGAGATAACACGCAACGAAGTAGATGTTGACGTATCGACCGATACGCTAACGACTTTAGCGACGAAGATTACAGCCATTACAGGGCTGAGCGCTTCGGTGGTCTCCTCACGGCTCAGTATCCAGGCTGATTCGAACTATGAGTTTGATTTTCTACCTGCAGTTTTGCCGGAGCCAACCAACAGTACGTTGACGGGGTCGCCGCCGACTATATCCGTATCCGGCATTTATACGGGCACGAAGAACCAAACCTTTACGTTTACGGTTATAGGAACCGGCTCGGTAGGCAACGGTACCTTGCAGCTTGAGGTGGAAAATGGTGATGGTGAAGTGGTTACTACTCTTAATGTCGGTGCCGGTTACGCAGCAGGTGACAAACTCGACATAGGAAACGGAATCAAAATATCTCTGAGCACAGGGGATTTGAACGACTCTGAGACGTTCGAAGTTGACGCTTTTGGCAGTACAGATACTTCAGGAGCTTTGGCAGCAGCGGGACTTAATACGTTTTTCTCAGGCAACAATGCATTAGATATAGCGGTTTGCTCGGAGATAAGCGCTGAACCCAGGCGTGTGGCGACATCGTTGGGTCCGGATATGACGGACAATGCCAATGCATTAAGAATGGCAGGCTTAGGGGAGCAAGCAATAAGTACTCTTGATGGTCTGGCGCCCGGCGAGTTTTATCGCCAGCTGGTTACGAATCTTGGCCAAACAGTCTCCCTCAAGCAAATGCAAGAGGACAACATCGAGGTTATAGTACAAAATCTCGCCGAACAGCAGGGCGAAATAAGCGGTGTCGACATCAACGACGAAGCTGCCAGGATGCTCGTTTTCGAACAGATGTTCCAAGCGATGGCAAAGTATTTGAACACAGTCTACTCCTCGATACAAACCATTATGGACATAATGTAAACGGGCAAAGTTATTTTTAGAGGGTCTTTATGAGCGGGACATTAGGCAATATTTACAACAATATCAGCTTTGCCTTGCATCTGCACACTGAGGCATTGTCCCGCCTGCAGGAGCAGGCCTCAACCGGCTCACGTGTAAACCGGGTTTCTGACGATTCGTCAAGTGCCTACCAGGTTTTGGGGCTAAATTCCCAGGAAAGGTCACTGGAGAATTATATAGATAACCTTTTGGAGGCCATGAGCACACTTGAGTATTCATCCACGGTTGTTGAGGAAATGACATCATATTTCACTCAGGTGCAGTTGCGTCTAACTCAAATTAGCAGCGGTATCTATGATGAAGAGGCGAGGGCAAGGACTGCAGAGGAAATCAATGACATATTAGAGCAGGCGGTTTTGTTGGCCAATACCCAACGAATGGGCCAGCGCCTTTTTGGCGGAGGCGATACGGCGTCGGCGCCGTATGTCGTGCAACGCACCGACGGAGAAATCACGAGTGTAAGTTACCAAGGCAGTGACGAAAACCGAGACATCGAGGTAGGTCCCGGCGTACAATCCAGCGCTTTCTATGTGGGTGATGAAATCTTTTGTTCGGACGAGCGCAGTGTTCCGATTTTCAGCGGGGGTACCGGTGCCCAGGCCGGCACCGGCACATCGAATGTTACCGGTGCTGTGTGGCTGACGGTAATTCACGACGGCATCAATTACAAGATATCTATCGATGACGGAGCCAGCTATGTAATCGTACCTGTGGGTGGGGACAGCAACCAAGTGGTTACTGATTCACGAACAACAAAGATTCTCTATGTAGACACCACGGGAATAAATAACACCGGCGTCGAGCTGGTACGCGTACCCGGGACTTACGACATATTCAACACGCTTATAACCATTCGGGATGTACTAAGGAACGAAAAGGGGCTTTCCGAGGCTCAATTGCGGGAGCTTCGGGGCAGCCTGTTCGATTCAGTTAAAGAGATAGAGAACCTTTTGGTGCAAAACTCTGTTGTGACGGGGACGAGGATTGGCTTTCTTGATGACCTCCAGCAGAGTTTAGAGCAGATAAAATATCATGCTGAGGATGAGGCTACTCGCCTATCGCAGGCGGACATCGCCCAAGTAGCTATTGAGCTCTCGCGTCGCGAGGTTCTTTATGAGATGTCGCTGTCGGTAGCAGCAAGGATTATGTCTTTGTCACTGCTGGATTATCTTAGATAACTGAGGTTCCTGAAGGCTAAATAGCGTGATCGGGAACATTTGCCTGGATGAGAAGTGAAGCATCAAAGAAAAATCGGGCTTTCGTAATATCCCGCAAATGGGGATATGGGTGGCTGTTTAAGCAACAGGTATGTTTGATATTTATACAGATTTTCCGGTTAGACCGGTGAAATTGCAGACAAGTGCATATTAGGGCTAACGGCACGAAATTTGCACAATGATTGCGTGTGACCGTGTGCCCATAGGTTTGTAAAAGGACCTTGTTTCGTGGACCTGCAAAACGATTTGGTAAACAGAGAAAAAAGCGTTTGGGGCCTTGCTGGCTGGGGATAAAGGAAAATGACAATGGAAACAAGTTCAAATCAGTATCAGAGAGGTTTGGAGTTAGCTGAGGCCGGCAGACACGAGGAAGCTCTTGCCTGCCTTGAGGAGCATCTTCGCACTGCGCCTGGAGATGCACAAGTCCTGAACGACGCAGGGGCGATTCTGCACTGTCTGGGCCGCTCGGATGAAGCCGTCAATCATTTTGTCAGGGCCAAAAGCCTGCAAAGCGACAGTCCTGAAATAATCTGGAATTTGGCGGAAGCATACTTGGCCGTCGGCAGCGCGGATGAAGCCATGCGGCTTTTCGACGATATGGAGCGGATGGGCATATTGAGTGCAGATTTATTGAACAGGACCGCCAACGTCTTTTTGAACCAAGGCGATAAAGGCAACGCTATTGAAATGCTGCTTAATTCGATAGCAACCACACCTGACCAGGAAGTTCTTCCTCCGATGATTGAGGTGATTCGCAGCAAGAGACCAAAGGTGGCCTTCTTCTGCGGATTGAAGGGCGACGTAAAATTCCTAACAGATATCTTTGAATTTACCAAGAGTCGTTTCCCGGTTCAGTTCTTTGAGGGTCAAAGCATCAACGAAATGCACGAGCTGATGAATTGGAGCGATATCTGCTGGTTTGAGTGGTGCACAGATGCGGTTGTGGAAGCGTCGAAATTGCCGAAGGTTTCTAAAAACATTGTCAGGCTTCACCGTTTCGAGGCTTACCACAACTGGCCGAGCCAGGTCCGGTGGGAGAATATCGACACGCTGGTCACTGTCGGCAACTCTTTTGTCAAGGATGCCCTGCTCAGACGAGTACCCGATATCGAGGGCCGCACGCAGCTTATTACGATTCCAAACGGCGTCAACCTTGATAAGTTTAAGTTCGCTCAAAGAGCCCCCGGCAAGAATATCGCCTGTGTGGGCTACTTAAATATGCGAAAGAACCCCATGTTCCTTCTGCAATGTATGCAAAAGCTGCACTACATTGACACCGAATACAAGCTGTTCTTTGGGGGAACTTCGCAAAACCCAATGCTTGAACAATACGTTCGGCACATGGTGGAGGTGCTTGAACTGAAAGATGTAGTGTTTTTTGACGGCTGGCAGGTAGATGTAAGTTCCTGGTTACGTGACAAACACTACATTGTCTCGACCAGCATCGGAGAAAGCCAGGGTATGGGGATTCTGGAAGGGATGGCCTGCGGCTTGAAACCGGTCATACACAACTTTCCCGGTGCGGACCAGATCTTCCCATCGGAGTTTCTATTTAATATCTCTGAAGAATTCTGTGAGCAAATACTTTCAGATAAATACGAACCTCAAAAGTATCGTGGGTTTGTTAAAGAGCACTACCCGCTGAAAAATCAGTTAAGCAAAATCAACGACATTTTTGCGCAATTCGAAGGTGAAATAAATTCTCGACAAAACAGCAAACCTGCGGAGACAGGACCATCCGCAGAGTTTGCTGCTCCGAAGCTCAAGCAGAGTAATGTCGTGTAATTTTTAGTTAACAGAGAAATCCAAATAGTCTTACGATGTTAAAAAACGGCGAAACAAAAATTGGGCCGCTGGTCAGCGTATTGGTCCCGACTTTTAATCGGCCGCGATGTTTGTCCGAAGCTCTGGCCAGTGTTTTGCACCAGAGTCACAGGAACCTGCAGGTTATTGTGGTCAATGACGGCGGAGAAGACGTAAGCGATATCGTTAACTCAGCTGGTGATTCGCGTCTGGTATTTATCAACAGAAAAGAGAACCGGGGCAAGGCGTTTTCGCTGAATGAGGCATTGGCCCGAGCGGAGGGCAAATACGTCGCCTATCTTGACGATGATGATTTGTATTATCCGCACCATATCGAGACGCTGGTCAACGCTCTGGAGAATCAAACAGACTGCCAGGTAGCATACAGCGATTTGTATAAGGCATATTGCAAGGTCATGGCGGACGGCAGCCGACAGGTTTTGAGTAAGGTTGTTGAAGTCAGCCGGGACTTTGATCGTTTCTTTATGCTGTACTTCAACCACGTTCTTCACGTGAGCGTGATGCACAGCAGAGACCTGCTTGAGAAGACGGGAACTTATAATGAGGAACTCAACGTTTTGATAGACTGGGATATGACGCGGCGGCTGGCGTTCTTTTCAGATTCTCACCATGTGCATGAAATTACAGGCGAATTCTACAGTCCTGTCGGTGAATGTGACAGGATTTCGGTGCAGCGACGCAAGGACAAGAGCGATTATCTGAGGAACGTCCTGGCAATACGAACCACAAGGCCGCCGAAGCCCTGGCCGAAAATGAAGGATTTGTCCATCATCTTTGCTGCGGACCGACTGGGCCAACAAGCGGGACAAACAATCGGTTCTATCTGGCGGCATACGTTCTTTCCCTACGAGGTTTATCTGCCACTACCGCAGACGGATTTTGCCAGACTGAACACAGATATGCCAAACATTGTGATTGTACCAGTCAGCTCTATGGCAACCGGGGCTGAGCGGATAGATACAGCTTTAGAAAGATGCAAAGGTGATTACGTTGCGATAGTTCCAAGCGGCTTTGCCGTAGAGGAGATGTGGGTAGAGAACCCGCTGTACGGTCTGCTTAACAGCCAAGTCAGCCGGGAGGGATTTGAACTGGAAGGCTCTACCGATATGCTCTGGGCGGCGGTGGTCAGAAAAGCTGACCTACAGTATGCTCGCAGGAGCTTTCCAAATTTGCCGGTGCGGCAGTCGCTGAGAGCTGCCGGTGTTGTCTTGAGACAGCCAAGTTTTGAAGAGCTGCCTTTCCAGTTTGACATCTTCCTAAAAGAAGCCCGGTCAGTGGAGAAGGACGGGAAATGGGCGGCCGCGGCCCAGATGTATGAGTATATCGCTGAACATCACGAGAACAAGTTGTGGATGAAGAGTCTGGCTGCAAAGGCTTTTTTTAAGAGTGGCGGTCACTCCAGGGCGGCCGAACTTAGCAGTGAAGTCAATCGGCAGCGGCCGACGGTAGATACGCTTCTGTTAGAAGCGAAAGTCAGACGTGAAAAGAAGAGCTTTAATTCGGCGATTGAATTACTCGAAAGGGCAAAACAAACACTCGAAGGAAAAGAATTGTTATGGACATGATAGAAAGAAATATCGTTCAAGAATATGACGCGACGCAGCATTACGAAGTCTTACAGGAACTTGGTGAGTGTTACACCTCTGTCGGCAACCATGCGCAGGCACAGCGCTGCTACGAGAAAGCAGCATTATTAGAGCCCGATGAGCCGGGCCCATACGTTGGGCTTGGGGTGGTTGCCCTGCAAAAGGACCTTCTGGACGATGCTGAGATAGCCTTCAGAGTTGCGTGTCGGCTGGACGTCAATTGTGCCAGGGCCTATGGGGGTCTGGGGTTAGTTGCGCAGCAGAAAGGTGATTACAAAGAAGCTTTTGAGATGTACCTAAAATGCCTGGAGTTGGATAATGATAACCTAACGGCTCTTTTGGGTCTGTTTCAAACCTCCTGCGAGATGGGCTCATTTTCACGAATTATCCACTATCTGGAGGCGTACTTGAATATGCACCCTGGTGATACATCGGTGATGTTTTCTCTGGCGGCGTTATACATGAAAGACGAGCTGTTTGAGCAGTCCAAGAAAATTCTTCTGGATGTTTTGAGTCTGGACCCATCTAACCGCGATGCAGCCGACCTTCTGGAAGAAGTTGAGCATAGTCTGGCTAAAACAAGACAGGTGACTGCGTTTGGCAGTAAGTCGCAAAATGGAACTACAGCGGGGGTTGGGGTCGGATGAGCAACGATAAACAGATATCCGAATTATCATCGAAATTAGATGAGCTACAGAGTCTGGTGGAAAGGCAGATAGAGCTGACCCGGCAAGGTAGCATTAGTGAGGTTGAGGCTTTAAGCGAGCAGGCCGACTCTCTCGCGGGAAAGCTCGTGCAGTCGGGAATTCTGGAATCAGGTGAGTTCAGAAATCGGCGAGAGCGGCTGCAAAAATTATACGAGGACTTACGCCTGGCTGTTACGGTCCAGAAGGCCGACGCCTTTGCGGAGCTCCGCAGGGTTCGCAAAGGCAGGAAGGCTGTAGAAGCTTATCGTAATAATATTTGATTATAAGAAGATGAGTTCTAACAAGGGCGAAATTTTATGCACGGCTACGGTTTGAGTAAGCATGGTAACACACAAGTAGAGGGACGAGTTGTCTGAGATTATAGACATCACGGTTCCTTTGCATGCTGGTACGCCGACGTGGCCTGGAAGCGCGGGAGTCGAGCTTACGCGGACATTGCGGCTGGAGGAGGGAGATTTCTCGAACGCATCCCGGCTGGGGTGCGATGTCCACGTGGGGACACACGTGGATGCTCCGAGGCACTTTATAGATAGCGGCAGTACCGTCGAGAAACTGCCTTTGGAGGTGATGGTCGGAGACGCTTTTGTGGCTTATGTGCCGGAGGTAACGAAGATTACAGCCAGTGTTTTGACTGGTTTGAATCTTCCGGAGGGTACGGAGAGGCTTTTGCTCCGCACGCGCAATTCCGAATTATGGGCCAAAGAGACAAGCGAATTCATGAAGGACTATGCGGCACTAACTGATGACGGTGCTCAATGGGTCGTAGAGCGGGGAATCAGATTGATTGGGGTCGATTACCTATCAGTCCAGTGCTACGGTGACGGTCCGCTAACTCATCAAATCTTACTGCAAGCAGGTGTAGTTATCCTGGAGGGGTTGAATCTGGCTGATATAGAGCCCTGCTGCTATGAGCTGATTTGCCTGCCGCTGAAGCTGGTGGATGCCGATGGGGCACCGGCCAGAGCCGTGCTGCGAAGTATTTCTGAGGCCGGAGAGGGACTATCTGTATCAGGAGGAAGGTCATGAAGGCTCGTGTTGTAGCTTTGGTACCGATGCGTCATGACAGCAAACGGGTGCCCGGCAAGAATTATCGTCCGTTTGCAGGGCGGCCGCTCTACCAACACATCATCAAAAGCCTGCTGGACTGTCCTCTCATTACCAAAGTGATTATCGATACTGACAGTCCGACAATTATGGAAGATGCGTCGGGGCGGTTTCCGGAGATTCGGCTGATTGAAAGACCGAAGAACTTACGGGCCGATACCGTGCCGATGAATGATGTGCTGCTCCATGACGTCACTCAAGTTGAATCTGATTACTACCTCCAAACCCACAGCACTAATCCCTTGTTGAGTACCGAGACCATCACGCGGGCTATTGAGCTGTTTATAGACAAGCATCCGTCTTATGACAGTCTTTTCTCTGTCACCAGGATGCAAAAGCGTCTGTGGGATGCTCAGGGGCAGGCAATTAATCACGATACTAATGTTCTATTGCGTACCCAGGATCTGCAGGCTGTCTATGAGGAGAACTCCTGTATTTATATCCTCAACAAAAGTAGTCTGGAGGCTCGCGGCAATCGTATCGGTGAGCGGCCTTTTATGTTTGAGATAGACCCTGTGGAGGCCTGGGACATTGACGACGAACTGGATTTTCGCGTCGCGGAATTTTTATATCAGCAGCGCGCTACGGTAAGAGTGTAACAATTATGCGTTATAAAGTACTCGTGACAGCTCCTTATATGCAACTGGTGATTGATAGATTTCGCCACATTTTTGAAGCCGAAGATATTGAGCTTATAGTGCCGCCGTTCCAGGAGCGGTTCGAGGAACAAGAGCTGCTCGAACTAGTTGAAGACGTGGACGGGGTTATATGTGGTGACGACCGATTCACGGAACGTGTTCTACGGGCAGCTCCTCAACTGAAGGTCCTGTCGAAGTGGGGGACGGGGATTGATTCAATTGACCATGCTGCCTGCAGGGACTTGGGCGTAGCCGTGTGCAACACCCCCAACGCCTTTAGTAAACCTGTGGCAGATACCGTGTTGGGTTATATCCTAAGCTTTGCCCGTCAGTTGCCCTGGGTGAACCGAACTATGCGACAGGGGACCTGGTCCAAGGTCCATAGCGTTGCGCTGCACGAATGTACGCTTGGTGTAATCGGCGTTGGCAATGTAGGCAAGGAGGTGGTGCGTCGGGCGACAGCGTTCGGCATGCGGGTAGTTGGCAATGACATAGTGGAGATGCCAGTTGGGTTTTTGACCGAGACGGGCATCGAGATGGTGTGGCGGGAGGAACTGCTGCATGAAGCTGATTTTGTCAGTCTGAACTGCACTTTGAATCCGACAAGTTTTCACCTTATGAGCGACGCTGAGTTTGCCCTGATGAAACCGACGGCGGTTGTGATTAACACGTCAAGAGGGCCTGTCATTGACGAGCCAGCCCTGGTCAGGGCATTGCAAGAGAAGCAAATCGCCGGTGCCGCGCTGGATGTGTTTGAGGTTGAGCCGCTTCCGGTCGAGAGTCCATTATTGGCGATGGATAACGTGATGCTGGCCCCGCACAACGCCAATAGCGGCGCTGAAGCGTGGGAAAGAGTACATCAGAATACAATCCGTAATTTATTGGAAGTATTGAAAGGTAAAGTAAAATGGAAACGAGAACAAACGACATGCCGACTGTGTTAGTAACGGGAGCAGCTGGTGGAATCGGAAAGGCAGCTTGTGATGTCTTTTTTGAGGCAGGTTACCGGGTCATCGGGGTCGACCGGCGGCCGACGGAAGGCTTGCCCTACGAGGTGCTGCATTTTGACATCAGCGGTCTGGGCAACGGCGATGCCGCATGTGAATCATTTTACCAGCAGGTTGAAGAGCTTGCCCAAGGCCGGCTGAATGCGCTGGTTAACAACGCGGCCATCCAGATAGTAAAACCCATCGAAGCAATTACCAAGTATGACTGGTCGGAAACTCTGGACACAAATCTGCTGGCGCCATTCTGGCTGATTCAGCGATTTCTGCCGCTGTTGCGGGCCGCCAGAGGCTGTGTAGTCAACATCGCCAGTGTCCACGCCATGGTAACCAAGGCGGAGTTTACCGTTTATGCCACGAGCAAAGGCGCGCTGGTCGCATTGACACGAGCGATGTCGATTGAGCTGGCTCCGGACGTTCGCGTCAATGCGGTGATCCCGGCGGCCACTGACACGCCGATGCTGCGCGACGGGTTCGGGGACAATCTGGAAGGTCTGGAGGTGTTAGGCGATTACCACCCTTTGAAGCGGATTGCCAGACCTGAAGAGGTTGCTCAGATAGTACTTTTCCTTGCCGGTCCGCAGGCGAGCTTTATGACCGGCGCGGCGGTGAGTGTCGATGGCGGCATCGGTGCATGTCTGCATGACCCGGTGGTCGCAAGATAGGAATTAGCAGGGTGGGAGTATTGGAAAGTTTTTACAGGAAGTTGAGTAGGTGCGATCGTGAAGGCTCCGATATATTATAGAAGGTTCAACTACGATAAGGCTTTGATTCCAAACAAGTATTTAGCTTCACTGGAAGACAGTGTGTCTACGATTGAGCAAGCGACAGCAAAGACCGGTTTTACAATCGGTTACCCCGGCTGGAACTTGGTTTATGATATGGTGATTTCTCATTTGCATCCTGAGAAATATAACATCATTCTCGAGACGGGGACAAATCTGGGTTGTACAACGATAATGTTGGCGCAAGCCTTGAAAGACTCAGGCTCTCACGGGAAAGTATATACGGTTGAATTAGACAAGAAAAGCTATGAGATTGCCCTTACCAACTTTGAGAGGGCAGGTGTTTCTGATTTTATCGAAGCCGTCAATGAAAATAGTCACACATTTCTGAAAGATTTTGCAAAAAGGAATTCTTCCATCCGAGTCGCATTTTTGGATGCCTCTCACTTGTTCGATGATGTGATAACAGAGTTTAATGCGATTTTACCTTTGCTTGGTCCGCAGTCTATAGTGCTTTTTGATAATACATATTTAATTGCAGACGATAATGAAGACCAGCGAGTTAACGGAGCGATAAGGGAAATACTAAATCGTCACGGGGGGAATTTGGTCAATTTTGAGACTGTGTCCTGGTACACTCCCGGCCTCGCAGTCTGGCAGAAGTCTCCGTTTGAGCATGTGGATTAACGGTATAAGATGGGTCAAATAGTGAGTGCGGTTGAGACTCAACGCAGGGACCGGATTGTGGGGCTATATTCGCAGGCCCACAATCTGGCGATAGGGGGTGACTATGCACAGGCTTTGGAGCTTTATGACAGAATCATTGCGGATGTGCCGGGGCTTATGCTCGAGACGCCGCAGATAAACTATGAAAGGGCCCTTTGTCTTAAGGCACTGAGACGAATCGAGGAAGCCGAGCAGGCCATACGGTCCTGCCTGAATGTGCGATCTGATGACCAAGAATTTCTGAGGTTTCTTTCCGAAATTCAGTCTTCCAATGAGACTATCGACGCCAGCCGAGAATCAAAAGTTAAACCAGCACCGGCAAGCGTAGAAAAAGCTGAAGAAGCAGACCAACTTTATGTCGAAGTAAGAACGCTACTGCCGTTAGTAGAGCAGGCAGACGTGGAGAGGGCTTTAAGAGCCATCTCTCTGATTGAAGAGCAGATTGTAGGCAGGGCCTGCGGTAGGGTGCGCAATAAGCTCCTGAATTATTTGTCCATTGTGCAATTCGCTCGAGCAACCGGCAGTAAGACCGTTGATAGTATCGAGATCGGGACACTTTTTGGAGGCAGTTGCCTTGCCAAGCTTTTCGCAATGCGTGACCTTGGGGTTGAAGGTAAGGTTGTTTGTATCGACCCAATGTCCGGGTTCTATGACCAAACCCGGGACCCTCAGACAGGTCTCGCGGTCACGGGTGCAGTTTTCTTCGAGAACATTGAGCGGTTTGGTTTTACAAAGGAGGCGGTTGACTTAAGAGAGGTAAAGAGCAGCGACCCGCGGGCGGCAGAAGGCCTGAGAGAAAAGTCTTTCGCAACGCTCTTGATAGATGGTGACCATTCCTATAGAGGCGTTCGCTACGATTGGGAAAATTACTATCGTTTTGTTCAGCCTGGTGGGATTGTATTATTCGATGATTACTCGGAGCCTGAGTGGCCTGATATCACCGTCTTTGCCAACGAACTTATTGATTCTCTACCCGATGGATGGAGAAAGTTAGGGCATTTAGGAACTACTTTGTTGCTCAGCCGACCGCCCAGACGGACAAAGCAGGTTTCCCAAGAGCCCCGCGCTCCTAAAGCTGCTCAGACAAAATTCTTAGCGAGGGCGGGGGCATTAAAGAAAGAGGAGAATTTGTTGGCGATTCTGGACCCGGCCGTTATATCCAGGCGGGTTGATCTGATCGATGAATTAGCCCAATGTGGGATAAATCATCTGACTAAGAGCCCTGCACTTGGCTGGAATTATGTGCTTGACCACGTGTGGATAACTGAGGAAATTGAGCGCTATCTTTCGGAGAATCGGCGCCGTGACTTGACTGTTCTCGATGTTGGCTGTGGACGGACGAAGTTTCATAATTTTTTAGAAAAGAAATTTGGCGTTAATATTATAGGCATTGATCGGCCGCAGGGATACTGTCATCAAGCCAAACTCGAGAATGCCGATTATTATGCTGATTTCCTCGAGTTGGACGTTTTCCCCGAAAATTCAGTCGACATCATCTTTTGGCTTTCAGCTATCGAGCACAACGAGAAGGAAAAAATTCGCCAGCTATTTCAGAAGAGCATGTCCCTGCTTAAAGAGGGAGGGCTGTTTCTCGCGACCTTCGCTATATCCAAGAACACGCATTGGTTTGAGCAGTCTGAGCAAACCAATCTAAGCCTCGAAGACAGCATGAATGTTTTTGAGGAGGCGAAGGTCGATGGAAACTTTGATAAAATACGAGAGAAATACAGGCAGAATTTTCTATTTTTACGGGATAAATACGAGAGGAGGTATGAAAGGTTCGACAGCAGCCACCCGGATTTTGTTGTGGGCGCGGTGAAGAAAATAAAAGCCAAAAGGTGCATCGTTGATTCGCCTACGCAAACCATCACTATTGAGGCGTCCTCGCGATTATCCAATCAGATACGCGAGAAAGTAGAGCGCTGCGGTATTATTCCAAGACAGCAGAAGGCACTGGCGGAGTCTAACCTTCGTTTGGCAGAGTTTAAGGACAAACATCGCGGGCAGCGCTGTGTGATTATCGGCAACGGTCCGAGCCTGAATAAGATGGATTTGTCCTTTCTTAGGAATGAGATTACCTTTGGTATGAACCGGATTTATCTTTTATTTGATAAATGGGATTTCAGGCCGACATATTACGTTTCCGTAAATCCGCTGGTTATCGAGCAGAGTGTTGAACAGATAAACAAGATAACCGCACCGAGATTTCTTACGCTGGAGGGGCTGCCGTTTATAGGTACGGCTGTGGAAAACA
>CAZENQ010000016.1:0-46823 GCA_964513655.1 uncultured Pirellulales bacterium
CTGTTCACTACGATGAGATAAAACTTGTCGGCTCCAGCGGCGGCGAACCCAGTGATATGGCAGCAACTCTTCAAGCAATAGCTAATAAACAAATAGACGCCGGCAATTACGTTGCTGCCGTAGGTTCGCTGGACAATGCCATTGACGTATTGAAGATGATCAAAGAAAGAAAAATCGACGGCAAGGCAATCCTTTACCCGCATATCCAACAGACCCCTTTACAAGGTGTTGAATACTGGAGCAAGGAACGAGAAGAGGATTTTTTGAACAGCCGCCTGCAGTGAGAAAAAATAGTGAGCGTAGATGTTTTTATTCTGAATACGGGAGTTGTCGACTTTAGAAGGGGGGACTTTGAGTTCGTCGATGGATTAGTGGGCCCGGGAGGATTAGCCAAGTGCAACACTGAAGAGATGCCGAATTATGCTCAAGAACAATTTAATCAATGGATAAAACAAGGTTTTGCCACTGCGGGCGGACCTGGTAACACGGCTCCTTTGATTGCAAAAACCGGCCTGAGAGTGGCTGTAGGAGTCAACCTCGGCAAGGGAGATTTTGACGGGCTGGATGCCCAGGGTCGCTATTTTTATGACACGATGGTCGACAATAATATTGATATGTCCGAGACCTACATCCACCAGCAGCTGCCCACCGGGACGACGTTTATTTATGAAAGAGGGGGCAAACAACGGGGTGGAATCGCTTATTTTCCCAACGCAAATAATGATTTTGACTTTGATTATTTTAAGCAAGCAGTGACCCGCTTAAATCCCAAAATCGTCTACTATATGTACTGCGGCCTGTCAGACAAAGGTGACGCCAACAATGGCAGGGACTTAGCTGAGTTTATCGAATGGTCCGGCGCGCAGGGAATTGTCACTATCGTTGACAGTCACACACTCACAGGTGAACCTCACAAGCTGATTAGTTCGGGCACACCGGCAGCTGAATATAAACTTCTGGTGCCGGTTTTGCCTGTGGTTGACCTATTCTTTACTTCCTGCGACGAGGCCAGGATTATAGAGAATACTCTCGGGAGCCCTCGCGACTGGACTACGTTTGACGAGATTGAAACAAACTCGCACTTTTTGGATTTTTTGGCCGAACGATTCTGGAAAAACAACGGCAGGACCAAAATGTTCGGCGTTACCGTCAGCAACGGAGCTTACGAAAAGCACATGCTACCGGATGGTTCGGTCGAAGGGCCAACCAAGACAGGGTCAAACTTTATGGCAGGCGATGTCATTGACCTCATAGGTGCGGGTGATTCGTTTAGAGCCGGCCTGATTGCTTACATCACTCACAATCTCGATGAGTTTACAACCGGCAGCATGAACTTCGCCGAAGCCATCCAGATGGGAAATCTATTCGCAGCCCTTTTTATTAAAGCCCCGCTTGGTGACAGGTATCGCAATATAAAAAGTTATGAGAAAATGGCCAAGGTGGTGCGCGGCGGCGTGTCGTATGCAACATTTCATGATTTGATGGCCGGGTTGAGCTAAAACGGCAGGTTTATCGGCAAATAATCCTTTGAAGCGAAAGACCGGAAAGCAGAACTTATGATTTGTAAATGGCAGTTCTTACAAACCAACAGCCATTCGTGTCTTTATAAGTACACCGGCGCAATATTATGAGGCAGCACGTTTTTACAGGATTTGGTTTTGGCCCTATTCAAGGCGGGCTGTTTGCAAGCGAAGCATTTCAAAGCGGCAACTTTGGTCGCATTGTGGTTGCAGAAACAGACCAGGAACTCGTCGATGCTGTCAGGGCGAACAATGGGACGTATTTTGTCAACGTCGCAAAGGCTGAGGGTATCGAGGTTGTAAAGGTTGACGATATCGAACTATTTAACCCCAATATTGATGATGACAGAAATATCCTGCTTGAGGCCCTAAGCGAATCGACTGAGATAACAACCTGCCTGCCATCAGTGTCATTTTACACTATGGGGGACAATAATGTTGCGCTGCTGTTGGCAGAGGGTCTGCGAAGCAGCAAAGCCGCCGCCACGGTCATCTATGCTGCTGAAAATAACAATCGCGCTGCTGAGATACTTGAGGGTGCTGTTACCAAGGAATTGTCTGCTGCTGCCGGCAACAATGTGCAGTTGCTTAACACAGTTATAGGCAAGATGAGCAGGGCCGTTAGCGACCCAGCCGAGATTGAAAAGTCGAAGCTGACTCCAATTGCCCCGGGCGCGAAGAGGGCGTTTCTGGTTGAGGAGTTTAACCGCATACTTGTCACGCGATGCACGATAAAGGAGTTTGAACCTGGCATTGGAGTTTTCGTCGAAAAAGAGGACCTGCTGCCCTTTGAAGAAGCAAAGCTCTATGGCCACAACGCCACTCATGCCATGCTCGCATATCTCGGCATGGCTAAAGGTTACAGAAAGATGACCGAGCTTAAAGACGATGCCGACTTAATGCAAATAGCGGCAAAGGCATTTTTAAATGAATCAGGAGCTGCACTAATAAAGAAATATTGCGGGCTCGGCGATGAACTTTTTACTGAGCGTGGTTATAGAAGCTATGCGGAGGATTTGCTTGAACGAATGACGAATCCGTATTTGGGAGACACAACCATCAGGGCGGGAAGGGACATAGCGCGCAAGTTAGGCTATAGTGACCGGATTTTCGGAACGATGTCAATGGCGTTGGAGTATGGAATCGAGCCGGTAAACATGGCTGTCGGAGCCGCCGCCGCCCTTTTCCAGTTGCTGGCTAATCCGGAGCAAAATAACCTGCCCGAGGATTTATTTTTTAATGACCGGCAAGAACTGTCCGCGGAGAAAATCCAGGAACTTCTAATATGGCTGTGGGGTGGGTACGGTGGCCAACACCGTGAAAAACTGACTGAACTCGTCCACCAAGCTCTACCAAGGCTCAAGGCGTTACTGACAAAGTAATAGTGGCTGTGATGATTACGGCAATACGGGGCAAGCGGAGGGCCAGTTCGGGACAGCACTTTTAGGTGATGTCAATAATGACGGGGTGGCGAATGTTGCGGACCGTTCGATAGCGAATGTATTCTGGCGGACGGGTTCGGCCGGGCCTTATACGCTACGCGACTGTGATGTGAACTGCGATGGTGTTGTGAATATGGCGGACCGGTCTATCGCGAACGTGATATGGCGGGGGATACTTGGGCAGAATTGAGTAAGCGCTCCGTGCCCGATGAGGTAGTATTCGTCGTGCGTCGCGCGTGATGGGTATTGCGTAGATGCGGGGAGGCAATATTAGGGGTTGGGGGGTTAGGGGTGAGGGAAGGAGGAGGTCCCGTATCAGGTACGGGATGACAGGGAGAGCGTTTCGATTCATGATTTGGGGCCGTGGGCGTGAAGGTCGGGGGGCTTTTTACTTTTCGGGGAGCCAAGATAAAGGCAGAAGAAAAAAGTGGATAATAAGCGACAGATAAGTAATATAATGGCAGAAGGACGACACGAACGGAAACAGAGAACAAAAAAGCAGGATTGCGACAATGGTAATATGAGCAGGAGGACAAGTAATGGCTAAAGGAAGTGTTTGATATTATTCGGCTTTGTTAATATCACTGCCGCCTTTAGCGGTTGCGGGATTAGTACCATTGGCGAAGTCATGGCTTAATTCACCTGAGTTAAAACTAATTGGTCAGACTGAAAAAAAAAGGGGACTACTCTAACGCTGATTATGACCGAGCTCAACGTGCTTTCGTGCTGAAGAACAAAAAGGACAGCGCTGCTACGAAGCTCGACTTTGAAATTCTTGCCGATGACCAGTCGCCAGTGATTAATCCAGTGTTCGTCATTGAAAACTGGGGACAAGTGGGAGCCTATTTAAGAATCGGCGACAGAAAGCTCAGCCGGGGCAAAGATTTCCGGTTTGGACATCGGCATACGCTGAAGGGCAGCGACCTGATTGTCTGGCTTGGGACCGAGTTCACTAAGCCGATTAAGATTTAGCTTTCGCCGTACCCAAATTAGTGTTAATTTTAGTGGGTTAAAAAATTTGTAAGTTTCAGGTTGCACGAATCAGGGGAAGTTGGCATCTTAGTAAGGTTCATGAACTGGTCTGGGCGACCAAATAGTAAATATCACATAAATTTAGTTACTCGAAAGGAGGACAAATATGTTACCAAGACCGCCTGAAGGACAAAAAGCAAGTTGGATGATACTTATTGTTACGGCGGTGGTCGGCACATTTGCGCTGGTGTCGTGCACGGCCGTGGAGCAACAAACGCAAAAAAGATACAAGCCGGCGTGGGAGTCGCTGAAGAAGCACGATACCCCTCAATGGCTACGGGACGGCAAGTTCGGGATTTATACGCACTGGGGTATTTATTGCGTGCCGGCGTACGGCGGAAACGCAACGTGGTACAGCCACGCCATCTATATGGACCCGGAATCTGAAGAGCGTGCGCACCATGAAGAGACGTACGGCAAGCTGGACGAGTTCGGGTACAAGGATTATATCCTGATGTTCAAGGCGGAGAAGTTTGACGCGGACGAATGGGCGGAGCTTTTTGAAAAATCCGGCGCGAAGTTTGCCGGGCCCGTTGCGGAGCACCATGACGGTTTTGCGATGTGGGACACGAAGTGGTCTAAGTGGAACGCGGCGAGGATGGGACCGAAGCGGGATGTTGTCGGCGAGCTGGAGGTGGCAATCAAGAAGCGTGGTATGAAATATGTTACGGCGTTTCACCACGCGGCGAACTGGTTTTTCTTTCCGGTGTGGGACGAGCGATATGACTGTTCGGACCCGAAGTACTCAGGGCTGTACGGTCTTATCCACGACGAGGGCGAGAAGCCATCCAAGGAGTTCATCGAGGAATGGCACGGCAAAATCATCGAGGTCATCGACAAGTATGACCCGGACTTTCTGTGGTTCGACTTCGCCCTGGACATTATTCAGGAAGATTACATAAAGGACTTTCTGGCGTATTATTACAACAAGGCCGAAGCAAGCGGCAAAGAGGTTGTGGTTACATATAAGGACCATGACCTTGCGCCGGGCACGGGCGTGGTTGACCTGGAGCTTGGTCAGGAGCGTGACCTTACTTACCACGAATGGATTACCGACTCGACGGTTGACGACCAGGGTGCGTGGGGGTATGTCAAGACGGCCAATTACAAACCTCTGGACAGGCTGATTGACAACCTGGTCGACCGGGTGAGCAAGAACGGGTATCTTCTGCTGAACGTAGGTCCGAAAGCCGACGGGACGATTCCGGCGCCGGCAGAGAGACTGCTGCTTGGGATGGGCGAATGGCTTGAGGTCAACGGCGAAGCTATCTACGGGACGTCGCCATGGGTCATTGCCGGGGAAGGTCCAACACGTCTGGAAGAGACAGGCGGTTTCAGCGAGTCAGAGATCAAATATACGGCGGAGGACATACGGTTTACGACCAAGGGTGATGCCCTTTATGCTACGGTTTTGGCCTGGCCTGGTGAAGAGCTTGTAATCAGGACCTTCGGGCAAGAGGAGGATGACGAGGAAGACCCCGACGATGACGAGGAAGATGAAGAAGAGGAGGAATTGCGGGAGGCGCTGGAAGGGCTTGACGAAGAGATAGATTCCATCCGAGAGGCGATTGAGGCTCTGGAGGAAGAAATCTCAGAGGCGGAAGAAGAAGACGACGAAGAGGCAGTGGAAGAGCTCGAAGATGAGATGAAAGAGCTGTTGAGGGAGATGAAGGTATTGAAGGCAGAGCAAAGAGAACTGCAGGAACGACTCGAAGAACAAGAGGAGCAAGATGAGGAAGAGGAAGAAGAAGATGATGAGGAGGACGAGGTTGAGGTGGAGCGTCGCCTACTGTATGAATCGGAGATAAAATCCATCACGATGTTGGGCGACGGTAAGAAATTGAAATGGCGTTTGACAGACGATGGGCTTGTCATCGAGACGCCAAAGAAAAAACCGTGCAAGTATGCTTATACCTTCAAAATCGTTCGCAAAGCTCCCTATGCAGGCAAGTGAAAACTTGCGCGCCAATCCAGCCTTGACCAACAGGGCTGAAACGATAAAAGAGACAAGCTGAGCGTCGACGGAGAACTGAGCGAAGTCAGCAAGGACTTAGGTTTCAGCCGCTTGCTACGACTAACGACGGTTGCCGGATTGTGTGCATTAAGACCGGAGCCCCCAAGCCGATTAAGATTTCGCTTTCGCCGGTGGTGAATTAGTATTATTATCGACGCTAATTAAGCCGGCAAAGCCGATGCCGACCTACACTTTTGCGATAATCGATGTAGAAAAGTAAAACTCCAAAATAAAGACTGATATATCACGACAAAGGAGAATGAAGGATGGATACACACGGGCAAACCAGGCGGGAATTTCTAAAAAAAGTCGGTTGGGGTGCTACCTCACTGGGAGTTTGGCAGTTATCGGGAGGTCTGATTAACGCCGGTGAAAAACGTGAAAGCGGGCATACCACTTGCCTTTACAATGAAGAGTATCGACCTCAATTTCACTTTACGCCCAAACAGAACTGGACCAATGATCCAAACGGACTGGTTTACTATAAGGGTGAATACCACATGTTCTTTCAGCACAACCCCACCGGAATCAATTGGGGCAACATGACCTGGGGCCATGCCGTAAGTACGGACCTTATTCACTGGAAACAACTGGCGAATGCCATCAAACCGGACGAACTCGGGACGATATTTTCCGGTTCGGCCGTGGTGGATTGGAACAATACGTCTGGCCTTCAAACCGGCAAGGAAAACGTGCTGGTCGCTTTTTATACTTCAGCAGGTGAGTTCGCCCCTGTGGAAAAACCGTACACCCAGAGCATCGCGTACAGCAACGACCGCGGGAGAACCTGGGTCAAGTACAAAGACAATCCTATCATCGGCCACATCAAAGGCGCTAACAGAGACCCCAAGGTTATCTGGCACGAACCCAGTGAGAGGTGGATTATGGCTCTGTACCTTGATGAGAATGACTTTATGCTTCTTCGGTCAAAGAATCTGCGGGACTGGAACCAACTACAGAAACTGACGCTGCCTGACAGCAGCGAGTGTCCGGATTTCTTTGAACTTGCCGTCGATGGAGACCCTACCGATACCCGCTGGGTCTTTTGGGGCGCTAACGGCAGATACCTGCTCGGCACTTTCGATGGGCATAAATTCACGCCGGAAAGCGGGCCGTTTGAATCGCGAGTCGGAAATTTCTATGCTGCGCAGACGTGGAGCGATATTCCCCAATCGGACGGCCGAAGGATTCAAATTGGCTGGATGGTGGGCGGCGAATTTCCGGGCATGCCTTTCAACCAGCAGATGTCTATCCCGTGTGAACTGACACTTCGCAGATTTGGCGAAGGGATTCGGCTGTGCCTGGTGCCGGTTCGGGAAATTGCCAGGCTACGGGATGTCGAATATTCATGGAAGGACATCAACCTTAAGCCAGGGAAAAATCTGCTGTCGGAGATATCTGCCGAGCTGCTTGAGATTCAATGTGAAATTGAGCTGAGCAGCACCGGTTGGTTCGGTTTTAGGTTTCGCGGCGCTCGATTAGCCTATAATGCGAAAGAGCAGATGCTGCGGTGTAAACGCAGAAAGGTCAAACTGACACCCATTGACAGCAGGCTCAAGCTGCATATTCTGGTTGACCGCACGAGCATTGAAGTGTTCGGAAATGACGGCCGCATGTCGATGTTTGTGTGTTCACCGCTGGACACTGATGATAAGTCAGTTAAGATATTCGCCTACGGAGGCCAAGCAAAGATTCGAAGTCTGAATCTTTGGAAACTGCAATCCATCTGGCCCAAATCATAATTAACCACGCGCGAGGAAATTACTATGAGAAGAACAAAGAGAAGGTAGTTCGTGCCAATCCCATCACTTATGTTTCAAAAGACGACCCACCGTTTCTGATTGTGTACGGCGACCAGGATTCCATCGTACCTCTTTGTCAAAGCCAGTTGCTCTATGATGCACTGAGGAAAAGTGGTGTTGATGTGACATCTCACATCGTCAAAGGCGCGGGGCACGGTTTCGAGGAGGAACACGAAGTGGACAAACTGGTGCCTCGCCTCTTCGACAAATATCTCAAATCACCACACCAGTAACGCCAGAATTTTACGGAAGTATCCGGGCCAGAAATAACAAATGAAAACCGAGTTATTCAGCCAAGGCTTTTGCCTTTACTCGTTATAATATACCTGCTCCATTACGGCCCAAGAATCATAACCTTTAAGAGGGACTTGCATGGGGTCACAAATTTTCAGCCACTCCTTGTTGCGCGGTTCGGCATCCAACTTGGCCATATCCGCTTCAAAGTCGTCGCCAGTATACTCATAGTAGCCAAACTCATAGTACTTGCCTTCAATCTTGTGCAAGAAGATTGAGAAATTGTGCATACTGTATTTGGTGAGAAGGTCGCGGACACCGGGATTGTCATCGGCGTGCAGGGCCTTATACTCATCTATTTTTTCGGGCCGGATGCCGACAACCATTCCGACACGTTTGACTTCTTGCTGGGCGCAACCGCTCATAACTATCATCATTGCCACCAACAAAACCACCATACCCACTTTCTTTTCTCTGGTCATTTCTGTCTCCTTTCAAAAATTCTCAACCAAATTGACTCTGACTTATATTTCTACCAGAAAAGAAATCTCTTTGCATTACAAAATTTATTTGCATTACGGGCGCCACTTTCCGGGGAAGTCCGGCAGCAGGCCGATTCTGCCTGTGTCAATTTGTTTAAAACCTCGCTTGCCATTTATTTTCCTCCTTTGACAGATGGCCGGAGACCTACATCCCAAAAAGCCAACCCGGCTTGGTTTTCTCGATTGGTGTATTAAAAATCTCCCACTCGCGGTACCTGGACTTTTTCTTAGATGGCAATTTATATCCTCTCGTCCATACCCGACCATCCCTTTCATACACACTGGTGACCGCCAAGTTCTTATCTTTAATCTGATAGAAGGACTTTTCACCTGTTCCCGCGCACACAAACACAGGGGAAATCAAATCGGCGACTTTCTGCACTATGGTACTGCCATTGAATTCACCGCAGGGCATAAGGAAATATTCAATTTTTTGCTTTCCATAAAGACGGATATCATACTGTGGGCTTTCCAGCCAATCCCAGTGAAGCCTGTTCGAAAAATGGTTTCCGCCCCAGGCCACCACATTGGCCAAGACCCCATCTTCCACCCAGTGCTTAACTGTGCCTCTATTAACATATACAAGCCCGCCGCAATACAACCAGTTTGTTGCAAACAAGGGTTTGTTTTGTTCGGCGGCTATATACCCAAAAGGAATATCGTGATAAACGTCAGAGCCCCTTGTCGGGTAGTAGATATTTATTTTCGTCTTATCAATCCAGAAATATCCGACCTCATTGCCGTTGAAGTCGAATTCGATTTGAGCTTTTATGACCGGCTCATCCTTGAAGAAGTAATACCGTTCCAATACGGGAATTTCCGCAAGCGAGGTCGAGCGTTCCAGGATATCAGCAACCTTTCCCGAATAATATGTGCATTTAGCTTTGCGGTTATCCACCCACTCCTTCGCGATGCGGGCTCTGATTTCACCGCCTAAGTAATCACCGCAACTAAGAAGCTGCTTTCCATTGCGGGCCGTTATCTGCTCTATTAATCCATCCTTAGAAAATTCAATACTGTAATGATTTGTCTTGAGCTTCTCAGGCAAAGCTGTTTTCTTCGAAGGCGCCGGAGTCTGGACAACTTCAAAACTCTTGTACCCCCCTGCCGGAACATCCACAAATCCAAACGAATCGCCTTTAAACTCCTGGAATTTGCCTTTCCCCAGGCCCTTTTTCCCATCCAATCCGACCAGACATCTTCTCTTTCGCGGCAGTCCGTTGAAGACTGCCATGGAATCGTCATCTTTGCCGACGAGCCTGCGACCAACCTCCGTCATTATCTTCGTACAAGCTTTTATACTACCATCCAGTCGATTGATACTTTTCCTGCGCAGGTCTGTGACTTCAATCCAGCTTATATCGTGATGCTGGGACTTTAAGATTGTCTTCCATATTTGCTTGATATCATCGGCCCTGCCGACTTGCTGTCCCGCGAGCTTGGCCATGCAGGACATCTGCTCGGCAAGCACAGCCATCTCCTCGGCCGATTTCATTTTCCTGAGCAGTTCCTCAGCCCAGACGCCTTCGATGTAGGACCAGTAAGAAGATAATCTCGCTTTGGCACGAGCCGGCGATACCCGCCACCTCTCCACCAGAGCATCCCGCAGCAGCACCCAATCGAACAAAGAACGGTATTCTTCGAAAGTCTCCCGGTCGATTTCCGCCATGTCGGGAAATGTGAACCAGATTTTGGGCCCGCTGTATAAGTCCTGCTGCAATTCACGATGTTCCTTTTCCTCTTCCCATCCGAGACCGCCCTGCAGATACATCGGTATCGCCGAACCGTCAAGACCGACCGCCTCTACAAACTCATCGCCGGTTACTGTCTCGTACACACCCTCTTGCCCAACCAATTCGAACTGGCCGTCGAAAACTGCCACCGTACCGATAAAGGCAGGCAGGCACGCAAACTCATACCCGAACAGTTTCAGAAGCTGCGGCAACTGCAGATGCAGCCCTGTCTCCTGACGCGCGTAAACATCAACTTTCTTTTCAAACAGTTCCTTGTAAACCTCCAACCCGTACTCAAACTGTCGCCAGTTACTCTCCGCCCCAAGAACATGTAGATGCGCCTGCGAATAAGTACCGTCTAGAAAGTCAAGGGACCCCTTCTCATGCAGCTTCTTTATCCGATCGTAGACATCAGGGAATTTTCGAGCCATCGAGCGCAGCTCCATCGCCGACCACTGATAATTGAGCTTAAGTTCGGGCAAATTCTCCAATGACCGCAGATTTCTCCTGACCCTTTCCACGTAATCTTTTGCACTCGCCGCACCCCAGGGCGGGACTCTTTCACCGACCGTTGGCTCACCCCTGTCCTCGTCAATCAGCAAATACATTGGGTGCTGACAAAATGCCAGCTTCCAGCCAAAATGCTCTTTGATGAACGGGTCTCTTTTCAGTTCCGCCAAGATATAGTCAGGCATCTCGTCTGGTGCGACGGGAATCTCGGCTTGCGTCAAAGGTTTCTTCGCCTCGGCTGCCCGCAATGATGTGGCCGCAGCCAGGCACAAGACCGCAACACAGAGCAAATGCAGTGATGTAAACTGCAGCATTGATACCAAAGACAAAAGGCTACGACCTGGACGGGCGTAATTTGTTTCCGGCTTCATTTTTTTGTCCTTTCAACGTAGTATCTGCGCGCAATCCAGCATCTATGCCAAAACCAAAAGGCGCCCGTAAAGGGCTTTAGGCTTGTTGTAATTAAATCCGTTTAAGCTGATTTGTCCATACTTTAATTACCGGGCGTCGGCGTATTGGCGCCCCAGTTACCCAAGTCGTTGCCGTAGAGGCTGGTATTAATCCGCGTAAGCGAGTCACCACCACCATCGGCATCAGTCGGCCAGGGGTCAGCGCCAAGCTCGTGGAAATTCTCCGGATGTCCGCCGTCACTGTAGTTCACGCGGTCGACACGGATATAGGGGACAAAGCCGGTGTCAGGCTCGGGGTCGCCGGGCTTGAGAATCTCCACTTTCTCACCGGCGTTGCTTAGCCGGCCGGAAGCCCACTCAAGTATCTCAACACCGCCGGCAGGCGTGAATTCCGAATTAAACGCCACTGAATGCTTCACCAGGAGCATATATCCGTTTGGCGGTATACTCTTGCCCGGCGGCAGGTAATACTCAATACCACCGTCCTCATCGGTAAACAGCCAAGTATTGTTGGGATTAGCCACATCGTAGAGCGGCACAGAGCTTCCCGTTGTATTGCACAGCTCGATGTATTCGGCGTATCCGTTGGATGCAGGATGGTACATAATCTCGCTGATGACAACCGGACCTACCTCCGGGCCGCTGTTTGCGTATCCCTTGGTTGCGCTTGCCATTGCGACGAAGTCCACATCATTAGCGGCCTCGGCGCTCTTTGTATAACGGCCGAAGGTCACCTCATTTTCAGCCGCCTTGAAGTCCTCTCTTTCTGAGTATCCGCCTGTTAGGTTACCACCAGAACCGCTGGACAAATAGATGGCCTCGCCCAGCTCGCTCAAGCCGAACTGGAAATTACTGCCCGGGTCGTTCGAATCGCGGAAGTCGTCTGCCGCGTCGAAGACCACGTAACCGTTAGCGTCGACAGTCGCACGCGGATCCGACGCTTGAACTTCATATTTCTTGAGATTGTCGCGGTCGTCGCTGAGGAACCAGCCGGCGATGCTGATATTGGCATCTGTAGTGTTATGCAGTTCAATCCAGTCGCCATAGACAAGGTTATCGGTATGGCTGAGCACTTCGTTAATTACGATGGCGCCGGGAGCGGCAACGTGGCCGGTATCGTCAGCACCGGCGGTGCCTCCTGCAACGCTGCTGGGCTGCCAGTATTCGCTGTACTCCCAATTGTTCGCATCGGGGTCACAGGGGTCGATAATGTTCAGTGAGAAATCATTGCCGTCGGTAATCACGTACCAGCCGTCCTTGAATCTGAAATTTAATATGGTCTGGCCGAGCGCATCGCACAATTCGACCCTTTCACCGGCATTACTTGCCTTTCCGGTATACTCGCCAGCGATAGTGCCGCTAAAGCTCGGGTACCGCGACGCAAATGCGTTCTGGTCCTCAACCACAACCACATAGTCGCCGCCGGCCAGATTCATATCCGGGAAAGTGAAATCGACGCCGTCTGTGAAGCTGACCAAATTCAAGTTGATTGTTTCCGTTCCGATATTTTTCAGCTCGATGAATTCGGTGTTGGGGTCGCTTCCGTCGTTCGCGTCCGGCGGATGGTACATAATCTCAGTGATGCGGAGATTGTCTTTAACGGGGGTAACCGCGAAAACGGCCTCGTTAAGGGCGCTCCAGCCGCCGCTATTGATTCTGGCCTTAACCTGCTTGCTGCCGTTTAATGAGATAGGACCGCCATACAGGCTTCCATAAATTCCGCCGCCGTGCAGGCGCGGGTCGTTACCGTCAAGGGTATAGTAGATGGTTCCGCCGGTTATAGTCACCGAGTCACCGACATTGGCATAGCCGCCCAGGTCGGCGGGTGAGCCATTTAGATTAATCACCGGCGGTGTGTCGCCATAATTGGCATCGATTGCGCTATCCATCCAGGCAAGGCGGGCCGTCAGCCAGTCCCTCATCCAGTCCACATAATCCATGTATGTGGCTCCGCTTGCCCAGCAGTTGTCATAGTAGTTGGGCCAGATTGTCTCCACGCCCCCTACCTCAAGGATATCCCATCGAGCAAAGTTTCTGCCTATGGGGTCGTTGTTGACATCGTTAACATCGGTGAGCAGATTGACGTTGTCGTTGATGTCAGCGAGCACATTCGCGGTGCTGAACAGGTCTTCTCGCAAATCAAACCATCGGTCGGCGTACTTGAGCAGAAACTCCGGGTCCTGAAACAGCCGCTCGTACCAGGCGTAGCCATTGGGATTGTCCAGAGGCCACGCACCATCCTGTACACAGCAGGTCTCAGTAGGACAACAATCAGCGTCGTCGGCGTCGTGAAGCCAGCCGTTCGGGTCCCAATTGCACGCATAGTCAGCGCCGCCGAGCGAGCCGTTGTAGTCCCAGATTGGCCCCATGTTGATTTTGCCAAGCCTGTCTTTGAACAGATAAGTGCTGACCACAAAGCCATCTACATTCTTGGCCAACTCCACAAGGATGTGATGGTCGAGAAAAGACAAAACGTCAATGTATTGAGTGTAGCCGGTGACCGGGTCGTCGAAGCTGCCTCCTGCCAGTACCGCCTCAAAAGCGTCGAAGTGATTCTTAATCCAGGTCTTCTGCGCCGAGGTGATTTCGTCCGGTTCCGGTTCGGCGTAGATAAGCCAGTCGCCATAGGTGGCGGTTGGGAAGCTCACGTTTGGATCCTCATCCGCGCTCTCGTGGTCCTTTTTGAGAAGGTAGCCGCCGGTAATATCCGGCTCACAGACATCAAGCGGAGTCAGCCTTTCAATATCGACGCGGTCGTTGTCGCGTTTTATTTTCTCCATCAGGACATATACGCCGCGGTAATCGGTGGTGGAACCGTCAAGTCCGGTGTTCCATGACACTTTGCCGTCATCGTCATAATCGAGGAACACCTCGACAAAGACCGTACGTGCGGCGTAACGACCAATCATATTGCTCCACGTGTACATCTGATAGTTTCGCATCAGGGTCTTGTCGGACCAGGGGCCCTGGAGAATCCAGTCGGACTCGGCCGGCAGGCCCAGAAGCGAAACATTGTCGTCTAAATACTGAGCTCCCGGCTGCGGGTCCGGCCTGTTATCGTCCCAGGTCTCGAATTTGTACTGTTTCTTTCGGTAGTCCTCTCCGGCAGAGCTTCCCCCTCGGAGGTGTATCCCACCGTAACCGGCGTAGTCGGCGGGGTCGGTGATGGCCGCCTGGCCGGTAATCTCATCCGTATCGATAGTGACAAGCAGCATCGGATGGTGCGACCAGTCCAACTCATCGATGTTTTGGCCGAAGGACTCGACTATGACAATCGGCAGGTTCGAATAAAAGTTCTGCAGGTCACTGTCGAGCTTGATATAAGGCTTGCTTATAACAGGCCCAGCCACCAGGCCCGACTCATAGGCCCTTGCCCGAACCCAGGTGGTGCTGCTAATCGTAAATGGACCGGTATAGAGTGTTTTTCCATTAGTCGGCTCACTCTCATCAAGGGTGTAATAAATATCCGAGGTAGATGATTCGGTTGTCAATCCAAGATTGAAGTCGTTGACGAATGTCCCTTCGGGCTGCGAAAACCATACGGCTCCTGCCATCCCGATTGTATTGGTTGAGCCGGGCGTGCCCGTCATATTAAACCAGTTGTCTATGCCGTCGGGGTACCGCCCATGCGATATGTCCGTGAACATATCTTCAAAGCTGATACTGTCAACAAGGGTAAAACCATCGTCAGCGTACAGCCTGATTTCGTCACCGCCAGCACTGAGTCGGAACCCGGCGTGAAGACCGGGCGTGTCGCAGACATCATTGTCGGCCCAAATCAGCAGATACCCGCCGGGTGAGATTGTGGTCTCACCGGGCCGGTTATCGGGAATTCGCCAACTGTTGCCGCTGTCTTCAAGGTACATCCCGGCCATATCAATAGTAACACCAGTCGGGTTGTAAATCTCAATCCAGTCCTCATATTCGCCCTGAGGGTCGGCCTTATTCGAGTCATTAGACGCCATAAATTCGTTAATTAAAAGCGTCAGGCCTTCCACCTGCCAGTCATCGGCCAGCACGCCATAATCATCGAAGCCGATACCATCGTCCTGCTGGTCAAGGTCCGCACAATCGATGGGATGACCGGCGCAGCCCGGTTCATCCACCCACTGCATCGCAAAAAGCTGCAGGTCGAATATGTCAACATCGCAGTCGCCGGTCAAATCGCCCGGCGGACAGGTCATCACAGGCTCAAGCGTCGTTGCCGACTCGGAACTCGACCAGTTCGTCTCATTGAGATTCGGGGACTTATCGCGGGCCTTAACGCGGTAAGTGTACTGCGTCTCGGGACTGAGGCCGCCGTCTATGTAGCTGGGGCTCGCCTGCCAGCCGCTGTCGGTGGCACCCGGATTGCCGCTGGTCTCCTCAAAAGAGTACTCGACGCCTGCCGGGTCAGTGCCCGTCGTCGCCGTCATCGCAATTGCCGTGTGGCTAAGTGCCGACGGCACTGAAGACCATGTCAACGGGTCCGGCGTCGGCGCATTCGTATCAGGCGGACCCGAATCGATGCCCCGTACGACAAAACCAATAATAGCTTGGGCAGGGGTGGTAGAGTGTTGAACGCTCGGCGTCTCGTCAACGCCGGTCGCCGACTTATATCCGCACACACCATCAAAATGCGAAGATGATAACTCGACGGCCTCCATAAAGCCCCCGAGCACATCATATTGACCAGTATTATCCGAGGAGCTGGCGACAATAACCATATCACCGGCGTCAGTGCCAAGTGCGGCCGTAGATATAGTCCCGCTACCCCCAGCACCGTTGCTGGCAGTTGGTCCGATAGGGCTGGCCTGATACACGTTCTCCAGGAAGACACTCGAATATGCCGGCGTCTTCGAAGACGACTCAGCCCACGTGACGCTGAAAGTGCTGCCGCTTGCGGCGGCAATACCCAACTCGGTAAGCACAAACGCTCCAACGTACGCCCGGTTACTAGTTCCAAAGTTGCGCTCGATTATCTCGGTCATCGACTGACCGCCGTAGGTCACCGATGTTATATCCATATCGGCGTCATTGTCCTCGGTGTGGGCTGTTAAAATAAGGCAGCGGTCGCTGCCAGCTTCGGCGGCGTGGCTGGTCCCTTCAGTCCATAAGCCAAGAATCCCCACGTTGTTCGGACCGACGGCGCCACCTACGTTGAACTTGACCTCCGCCAGACCATAAAACCCATCACTCGCACCCCAGTTGTCCACGGCGGATATCAGGACATATCGCGCGGTCGCCCCGGCAAAGTCCGGACCGGCAAAACCCGCATAGGCATCTGAATTAGTTGCCTTGCTGAATTGGGTGCTTGTCAATCCGGTCCAAGTGCTGCCATTTGTCGAATAGTCAATGTAAACATTCTTGAGGCCGCGCGTGGTATAGTCGTCCCCAACGTCACCATTTGAGTTCCATACCCACATATCCGCAAGGTTATAAAGCTCACCAAAATCATACTTTATCCAGTAATTATAACTCGAGCGCGCAGGATTCGGATTAGATGCGCCCTGATATGCCAGCCATCCGTCGTCCCAGACCGTCGAATGGGTTCCCCCAGACAGTCCGGAACCATCCACCGTTTTTTGTCCTGTGGCCGTATCATCTGTGCTGCATGCCGTCACCGTTACACCGGCATCATGACCGGCACCGATATAATCGGTGTATGTGGCATTCGCCACACCAATTGTCAGGCTCAACAGCAAAACAAGGCAGGAAATTAAGGTAGATAAATTGCCCGCGCACAACAGTCCGCTTTTGTTTTTCGGCGCCGATGCCAGTGGCATAGCCCCTGTGGATTTTAGCATCACCGTCTGCCTCCTCCTGACATTTTAGGCTACAAAACAGGCCCTTCTCGTAGTTTGCGGGTGTGAGAAAGAAGCCCCTTAATCGAATCCAACCATTTTAACATATAGGGACAGCTAAGTCAATAGCCGGCTCGTGATTTCATCCAACTGCTATCCCATCATCCCTAAGGTCAAGAATACATGGGCCTATCTCGCAAAATGGGCCACGAGACGGCTTGTGCGCCAAGCAGACCCAGTTCTGCAAACATTCCCATGTACTACAATATACCCGATTAACGTGCTTTGTGGGAACGCCATTTTGCGGAAAAGTTTTATCATTTTGCGACACCGACCCGTCGCTGTCTTAAGAAATGACTGTTTGGTTTTTTTTATTTACTGCCGTACTTCTTGCGATAAGCCAACGGACTGATTCTCATATGCTGGCGAAAGAACCGTGATATGTGCTCAATGCTCGGGAAATTAAGGGCCAGCGCGATATGTCCTATCGACTGATTTGTCTCCACCAGCATGCGGATAATCTGCTCGAGACGAACACGTCTCATTTCACTGAGGATTGAACATCTTAGTACTTGGCGAAATCTCCTTTCCAGGCCCCGCCGCGAGACGCCTACTACCCGCGCCACGTCGTCGACCTGGATTCCCTCTTTGGCATGTTGACGGATGTATTGCACGGCCTCGGCCACTTCATTGTCCTCTATCGCCAGGATATCGGTCGACTGCCTCGCTACAATACGCGTTGGCTGAACTATTATCTGCTGATCCGCCATCTTCTCTTGGCGGCGCATCAGTCTATCGAGCAGCTCTGCGGCTTCAAACCCCGACCTCTCGAGACTAAGCGCCACACTTGACAACCGGGGACTTGAGAGTTCACATATCAGTTCGTCATTATCAACTCCCACAATGGCCACATCCTCCGGCACATGCACGCCCGCGATTTTGCAGGCCTCGATAACCTGCCGGCCCCGGTCATCATTGCAAGCCATCAACCCAAGCGGCTTTGGAAGTGACTTTAGCCAGTCAGCCATCAAAATCAGCTCATTTGCGGGCAAACGCTTAACTCGTGACTTCGGTTGTTTATAGAACCGAATAGTGAACCCAGCCTCTGTGATGCTGTCGGCAAATCCCTCGCAACGGTCACGCGACCAAAACATAGTGTCAAAACCACAAAAGGCGAATTGCCGTAACCCGAGCTTGAGAAGGTACTCGGCGGCCATCTTTCCTATCGCAACATCGTCTGTCTTGATAATAGGCGAACCCGAGAACTTCTTTCGCAGGTCAGTGACAATTGTGGGTAAACCTATTGCGAGCATCTGCTGTATCTTTTGGGTGTCACGCATGATGATACCGTCGACACCCCAATCCTTCATCCGGTATAATGTTCGTTTCCCGCCGGTGGAATTCATGTAGAACGGAGGCTCATCATAAAACGCCCATGGGCCATGGAGACGAGAATATTTGGCAAGTCCTCGGAGGAGGCCTCGGGAGTAGGCGCGGGATTTTTCGAGCAGGACCATGATTTTCGGGATTTTTAGGGTTTTGGGCTTCATCAAGTAATCGGTTGTAAGTTTAGTGTATTCAAGGGTTTAATTATACAGGGGGATTCTTGAGGGGTCAAGGTTTTGTCGCAAAATGATAAAAAAATTCCGCAAAATGGCGTTTTCAAAGTGTTTGAAATGTGTTATAATAAAAGAAAAAGAAAGAAAACTACCGAAAAAAAGAGGTAAGACGACAGAAGAAATAAGAAAAAGTATGGAACAGAAGGCCAGATGTGCGCATCTTGACAAGAGAGCGCGAGTGGGCAAGCGCGTACAGTATAGGCAGTAAAAAGAGGTATATATATGCGGTGCACAAGAGAATTTGGACGGTCAGGAGGAAAGATTCGGTGCGGGGGAGGCTCTGCAATAGAGGCCAAGGGTGCGATTACAGGGACTCGGAGGGCGGCGTTACATTTGGGATCTGAGAAGTTTCATCGCGGGCGCAGGGGCTTAGCGGAGGGTTTTACGCTGGTGGAGCTATTGGTGGTGATTGCGATAATTGCGCTATTGATGTCGATACTGCTGCCGGCGCTTGGCCGGGCGAGGGCGCAGGCAAAGGACGTTCTGTGCCAATCGAATCTGCACGAATGGGGTGTCGTGCTTACGATGTATACGGGGGACAACGAGGGTTATATCCCTGGATACGACGCTGGTGCACCAGAACACTGGTGGCCGGTAGCTCTTTTTCCGTTCTACGGCGAGCAGGATTTGTGTCTATGCCCCGCGGCGACAAAACTCTGGTCAGATGGCGGGGCTGCGGACAGTCCTTACAGCGCGTGGGGCATCTATAAAGCGAATGCGTACTTCCTGCACGATGCCTGGGTGGACGGGTATGACGGTCTTTACGGCAGCTACGGGATGAATGAATATGCTGGGAACATACCGGAAGCGGATAATCACTGGAAGAGGATGGACGTGAAAGGTGGTGGGAATATACCGATGCTTCTGGACTGCAGCTTCATGGGGGGTTTCCCGTTGCACTTAGACGAGCCGCCGGTTTTTAACGGTCAGTGGAACATTGTCGACCAGCAGATGGGGCGGTACTGCCTTGACCGCCATAACATGGCGATAAACGGGGTATTCCTAGACTTATCCGTCAGAAGGATTCATCTGAAGGAATTGTGGACTCTGAAGTGGCACCGCGATTTTGCGACGAACGGTCCGTGGACGAAGGCGGGGGACGTGCAGCCTGAGGACTGGCCGGACTGGATGAGAACGGCGCGCGATTTCTGAGAGCGCCAGCGGCCAAGGCCAAAAAAAGTTTAGGTATGGCCAAGCAAAGAGGATTTACATTAGTAGAACTATTGGTGGTAATCGCCATCATTGCGCTATTGATGTCGATACTGATGCCGGCGTTGAGCCGGGCGAGGGAGCAGGCGAAGGACGTTCTGTGTCAATCGAACCTGCACCAGTGGGGCACGATATACGCGATGTACACGGATGACAACGAGGGTCGTATCTGCGGATTTGCGACGGGGGGCCCGGAGCATTTGTGGCCGATTTCGCTTTTGCCGTATTACGGGGAGATGGACTTGTGTCTTTGCCCTGCGGCAATCAGGTTTGTGAGTGAGGGTGCGAATCCGGACAGCGCATTTTCGGCATGGGGGATATTTACTGAAGACAACACTTGGGGATGGATCCAAGACGAATGGGTTGAGGGGTATGAAGGACTGTACGGCAGCTACGGTGCAAACGAGTGGGCCGGGAACGTAAATGATGAAGTAGGTGAAGGATACGGCGGGGCAGAGAAATTCTGGCGGCGGACGGACGTCAGGGGGGCAAGCAATGCACCGCTACTTCTGGACTGCGATTTCCCGGGGGGATTTCCGGAACACATGGACCCCCCGCCGGAATATGACGGTCTTTTCTGGTTCAAGGGTGAGGGCGAGATGATGCGTTTCTGCCTGAACCGTCACAACATGGCGATAAACGGGGTATTTCTGGACTTGACAGTGAGGAGAATCCAGCTGAAGGAATTGTGGACGCTTAAGTGGCACCGGAATTTTGCGACGAACGGCGCGTGGACGAAGGTGGGAGGCGTAAAGCCTGAGGACTGGCCGGAGTGGATGAGAAGGGCACGGGACTACTAAAGAGGACGGGCACTCGGAAAACCTCCTCGCTGAACATGTGAGCGCCTGTAAAAATTCCGGGCGCGACTTTGCTCTTGACGGAAAGGTCAAAAAGATTTATAATGTTAGAGATGAAGATGTGTGGTGATAGTACGCAGGTAACAAAAAAGGGGGTTTACTCAAAACTTTTGTTAAAGCGGGCGGGGTTTACGTTAGTGGAGCTATTAGTGGTAATCGCCATCATTGCGCTATTGATGTCGATACTGATGCCGGCGCTTAGCCGGGCGCGGGAGCAGGCGAAGGAAGTTCTGTGTCAATCGAATCTACGACAGTGGGGCACTGTTTATTCAATGTATGTGGGTGATAACGAGGGGTATTTCGATACAGGCTGGCCGCACGCGGCCGGGGAGGATGGTTTTTTTGCGGGGGGCCATCACTGGCCGGTGACTCTCATGCCTTACTATGGCAATAGAAAGCTGCGTTTCTGCCCGGTGGCGACGAAATCGCTATTTGTCGAGCGCGAGGCTGCTCTTTGGGGCTGGCCCCGCCAAGACACAATAGAACCGGACGATTGGTACAAACCCGAAGGCAGCTACGGAGTCAACGAATGGATCGGTAATCAAGCGGAGGGATGGGAACGTATCGAGGGTGCGAACTGGAGAAGGGCCAGCGTGAAAGGGGCGGGTACTATACCGATGATATTGGACTGCGCATGGGCCGGAGGCTTCCCGGAACACATTCATCGCCCCCCGGCATACGAAGGCGAGATGGGTCTGGACCAGCCAGAGATGAGACGCTACGTAATCAACCGCCACGACTATACGGTGAACTGTTGTTTCGTCGACGGCACTGTCAGGAACGTTGGACTGAAGGAATTGTGGACTCTGAAGTGGCATCGACAATTCGCGACAAACGGCCCGTGGACCAAGGCCGGCGGTATGGAGCGCAATGATTGGCTAAGTGAAGCCCCGTGGATGGCACACCTTACAGATTACTAAAGACAAATGCAGGCAGTTAAGCGGGAGCGAAATGCCGCAAGGTAAGGGCGCACAGGGTAAAGGGTGGTGTATGAGCGGGGAGCAGTTTTTTTTGCGAGACAGAATTTTGTTGTCAGCGCAGTATTTTTTTTGCCAGGAAACAAAATTTTTTTATCAGCATAGAATATTTTGATGGCTGAATTTTTTACAGAATGCAGGGAAAATGAGGTAAAGAGCGGCTTTTTTGGGGGTTGGAGGCGAGGAGGACGGGGGAGTGTCGCAAAATGACAAAAAATTTCCGCAAAATGGCGTTTTTTGTGCGGGGGAATATGGTATAATACGCAGTTGTATGGACGAGGTGTGGTGCGCTACGAAACAGGAGGCGCAACGGGTGAACCCACCTCGCGGTAAGAGAATGTTTTTTGTATATGGTGAAAAGCTATTGGAGGCAGGTGCGAAGCTAATTAGCTGTGCAAAGGTTACCCGTGGATGGTCCACGTGGTTCGTGCCTGTCAAGAATACTAAACGGTTTGGCTATGTTGCTAAGGAACCTTTTAATATTTTAATCTTCTTTAAAGGAGGACGATTATGAGTAAGAAAGTATGTTCATTAATTTGTTTTGTTTTGGTGCTGGGTCTTTGCGGCAATGTTTTGGCGTTCGATATGGTGATGCCGGACTTTGCGGGCGGCGACCAAACTGCCGCGGTCCTGTGGGAGTTCGAGGACGGCAACTCTGCCACGGCCGAGGCGAATGACAAGCCGAGCCTTATTCTCTACGGGCCGGAACCGCCGGATGCGTGCTTCGGGTTCCGTTACGCTGGTTTTAGTTGGGAAGGGGTTAATGACCCAAACCTTGCCTGGGTCTGGGACCCAAACGCCACAGTCGTGGTTATAGAAGAGGAAAGTGTCATTCAACCGATTCCCGAGGGAGAGGGCGCCAACCTGACGGTACAGCTTCAGGTAATGTGGTGGCCCGGACCGAACACACCGAACGATGCGAACGGAGAGAACTACCTGGGACTTCTCATAGGAGCCTGGGTAGGAAAGGGGGTAGAACGGGATGCGTTTGAGGGACAGGATACGTATGAAATGGACGCAATTGGTAATGAGGAAGGCGTCATAGACATTTCTCCCATAGCGGAAGTTAATATGGCGCCCGGCTGGAAACACAGCACGTACAGGCACACCTTTGAGGATTTCAGGGAGGAGGAGGATATTTCGCATATCCATGTTCTTCTGTTCGGATATGAACACGGAACCGAAGGGTTGAAGATCGACGAGATAGTTGTCGACATGGTGGTCCATGACGGCGCTGACCCGGAGGTGGGGCCAGGACGAGAGTGGCTCCGCATCCCGCGGGCCGGTCAGGCCAGAAACCCGGATCCGGCTCACAAAGAAAAGCAAGTGCAGCCGAATACCGATCTGCACTGGGCACCAGACCCGTGTCTTGCGGGCCCCTTGACCTATGATGTCTACTTCGGCACTGACCCGAATATGGCGAACAATGCGAAGATAGCCTCAAACATCGGTCCATGCACCGTCGACCCTTGCGCCGCCGGTGACCTTGCCAACGCGACGGTGTACTACTGGCGCGTGGACACCAATGATGCAGGAACCCCGCATCCCGGGATTGACTTCAAATTTACCACCTGGGGCTTAGCTCTTGATTTGTATCCGCTCAACGGGGCAGGCGAAATACCTCCTCCGGTCCTCTTACAATGGGGGCCAGACGGGTATGCCACGACGTGTGACATTTACTTCGGGACGAGCTTTGACGAGGTGAACGACGCGACGACGAGCTCTACTAACCAGTACATTGGCAACCAGGCGGTCTCTGACGCGAACTACAACACCGGTATGCTGGATTTGCTGAAGACTCACTACTGGCGCATCGACGAGAAGAACGGCGGCGGGACTGCGATTAAAGGTGAGGTCTGGGACTTTACGACAGGCCCTTATTTTGAAGTTGAGGACTTCGACCGTTACGCGAACCAAGCCGCGCTGTGGAACGTGTGGGACGACTACTGGACGAACAGTACGGGCTCGGAGGTATTCGTTGAAAGGGACGCGAACTTCACCCGCGACGGCAACTCTCTGAAGTACCTCTACGACTGCGGCACGGCCTATAAAAAGGTCGGCGCTAAAATTGATGCGGACATTGCTGATATGTTAGTCGGCGGTGACTGGACAATCGCCGGGATAAAGTCTATGGTTCTATACTTCTACGGCGACCCATGCAACAGCGCTACCAGCAACGACAGGATGTGGGTCCAATTAGAAGATACGAGCAGCAGCACCGGGACCAAGCTATACGGCGACGGCGGTGGCGAAGACCCGAACGATGTGAAGCTTCCGCAGTGGACCGAGTGGAACATTGACCTTGGAGACGCGAATTTCAGCGGCGTGAGCCTTGCGAATATTGACAAGATTCATATCGGCTTTGGTGGAGTGCCGATCGGCCAGTCAAAGGCGGGCGGCACGGGTACGCTATACTTCGAGGATATCCGGCTACATCCTCAGAGATGCCGGCCGGAGCTTGTCGCATGGGACATCGCGGGAGATGACTGCATTACAGACGGATTTGACATTCAATTGATGTCAGATGACTGGTTAGACAAGGACTATCAGGTCTTCCCGGTAGCGCCCAGCCGCAGCGGTCTGCTTGTCGAGTACCTGTTCGCTACCGACGCCAACTACAATGATACGTCCGGCGCACCGTTCTATCACGGTCAGCCAACCGCGACACTGACGAGTGTAGGCAGCGGTTATCTGACGATTGAGAACACTGGCGGCTATGTGGATATCCCCTTCGCCGCAAGTAATCCATTTCACGGTCCAAATGATTTCTCGATATTCATCAATTACAGGTCAAGCGCACAAGCTGTGACGGCCCTGATCAGTTCGACCGACCCTTGTCTTCCAACGGACTGGGAAGATCCCAACGTTAACGTTGATTTAGCGTTTGAGACCTACTCTCCGATGATGCTTTTTCAAGAGCAATCGCACAGCGGCGGCCCGGGTCCCGATGATATTGCCCTCTACTATGACAACTTCTTCAAGGCGGGGACAGATGTAGCAACATCGGAGCTAGGAGGCATCGGAGCCTGGCACAGTGTCGCGGCGACGTATGATGCCGACGGCGGACAGGATGCGAACGGGACCACCGGGCTTCTCACAGTGTATCTTGACGGCACAAAGGGTGCTGCCCCGGCTAACTTCGACCCCAATATCCCGGCGGATGCCAACTATGATATCGTACGAATCGGCGATGGTTACAACTCTCTACACATGGAAGATATGGGCCTTGCAACCCACATCGGCGATTTCAACGAGATACTCATCTATGACGTAGCTCTGACCGAGGCTGAGGTGTACTATTTGAGCGGGATAGTTATCCCGACCTACGTACCGAACACCTCGCTGGCCAACGTCGTGCCGAAGAGTCCTCCGGGAGGTCCTTACAACCCGAGCAACATTGATATAGTTAACTTCATTGACTTTGACTTGCTTGGAGAGCACTGGCTCGAAGCACCGTTACTGTGGCCGTAAGTGGCTGTAAGAAACAGGTCTTGGTTTAATACAAGGCCGTTGAGTTTGCCTCAATACGGGGCTTACGCTGATTAATTTCGGCGTAGGCCCCGTTTGTTTTCATACAAGCGGCGGGGGCGAGAAAGAGGTTGTCGAGCGGAGGGATTAATGGGGATTATTGGCATATCGAGGGGGCCGGTGTCGCAAAATGATAAAAGATTTACGCAAAATGGTCTTTTAGTTGTGTGGAGAAATGTGTATCATTTAGGGGGCAAGAGGTGAAGGAGCTTTTGCTCAGTGACGCCCACGGAGGGGCACAGGGTGAAATTTTCCTGTATATTGGTCAGGAGGAGGTGAGACTGGTGAGTCCATAGCGTGAATTTGCTCGGAAAGAAACTTATTATCCTGGGGGGTGTGACGCTGATACTGGCGACGCGGCCAATGGGCTGCTTTGCGGGTGGTAATGGGCCGGCGGCGTGGTGGAGGTTTGATGAGGGTAAGAAGGACGCTGTCATCGACAGCGTCAGCGGGACGCGGGACGAAATCGACGGCAATTTCAGATACGTAAGAGGGGTCAGGGGGAAGGCCATCAAGTTGGATGGTTTCACGAGCCGGGTTGTTCGTAAGGCGAGCGAGGCACCGCGGCTGGGGGATTCGTTTAGTGTAGAGGCGTGGGTCGCGCTGGGGGCGTATCCGTGGAACTGGTGCCCGATAGTGAGCCAAGGCGAGTACGGTGAGAGAGGATACTATTTCGGTATTGATTCGCAGGGGCGCTTCGGGCTGGGCGTGCAGGTTGGAGAGGAGTGGGTCGAGTGCAGGAGTGAGGTTCGGGAGGAGCTGAAGGGCAAGGTCGGGGCGAAGGTGGATTTGGAATTGGGGAGGTGGTATCACGTTGCGGCTGTTTACGAGTCGGGCGAGGGTATGAGGATTTATAAGGACGGCAAAGAAGTGGGGAGGGTCTCGGCCGTGGGTAAGGTCAAGTTCGCGCCGGAGCTGGATATTCTGATAGGCAGGAACCGCAAGCCGATGGCGCCGACGCATCCGGTGCGGACGTGGGCGACGTATCCTTCGTGGTATTCCTTCGACGGGATTATGGACGAGATAAAGATTTACGACGGGGCACTGAGCGATAAGGAGATTGGAAAGGCGTATAAGGCCAGGCGGCCGAGGCATAAGCCGGAGTTCGCGGCGAGGTCGTTTCCAACTGCGCCTGAGAGGGGGCGGTTTGGGGCGTTTTATACGAGGCTGAAGTATTACGATGAATGGGACGCTCTGTGGCGGACGGGAGACCTTTCAGACATGGTGGTGGAGTTTGATGAGCTACCTATTAAAGTTATGTTCTGGCGAGGGTCACGATATTCACCATGCTGGGTAACAGAGAACGGTAAGTGGATGGCGGACCAGAGCCGGGAGACGGGCGAGAACTGGGACGCTCCGCGGCCGCGTGAGGAGGTGCCGACGGGGTGCTGCGAGCATATGTCTGACGCACAGTGCAGGTTTTCTCACGTGCGGCTGATTGAGAGCAGCGATGCGAGGGTGGTGATTCACTGGCGGTATGCGCTGATTGATGTTTTGTATCGGCAGAGCGGTGTTGACCCGACGACGGGGTGGGGCTACTGGGGGGACGAGTACTATACGATTTATCCGGACGGCGTTGGGACACGCAATCTGGTGCCGGGCACGGGGGGCTGGCAGGAGACGATATTTTTCAGTGCGCCGGGTACGAGGCCGGAGGACAACTGTGAACTGGAAGCTATTACGTTAGTTAATCTGAAAGGCGAGAGCCGCAGTTACTCATGGGAACACGGTTATCCGGAATTCGACCTTGCGAAGGCACTTATTCAAATGACGAATTTGAAGGCGAAGTACAGGCCGTTTATGATATTCAGGCCGGGGTCGGATATGGAGGTGTTTAACGTCGAGGTGAGGCCAGAGTATTCGCGTTTTCCGTGGTGGAACCACTGGCCTGTTGCGCAGGTCATCTCGGACGGCAGGCACGCACAGGCGGCGGACCGTATGGCGCATTCGTCGCTGGCGTGGGGCGGGCCGAGGGACAATGTCGCTATATACGGCATGACGAACAAACCGGCTGTTTCGCTGGTTTCGCTGGCCAAATCGTGGATATACCCGCCGGAACTGAAGGTCAGGGGCAACAGCTTTGTCAGTGAGGGGTATAACTTCAGGGAGCGGGCATATATTGTCAACCGTGAGAAAGGCGGGAGTAATCTTGAATGTAAACTTGTTGCTTCGGCGGAATCGCCGGTGGTTAATCCGGCGTTTGTGATTAAGAACTGGGGCAAGGGGGATGCCGTTTTGAAAATAGACGGCAAGAAAATCAAACGCGGGAAGAATTTCCGGTTTGGACACAGACACAGGCTGGAGGGCAGTGACCTTATTGTATGGATGAGGAAGGAATCCGTAAAGCCGATGGAAGTTACAATCTCCAGGTCCGGCAAGTAGTGTGAAAGGTCGTGTACGAAATAAAACAAAAATGCACACGAAAATAAAGACACAGCTAAAAGTTGTTATTATTTGTATCGCGGTTCTGGTTGCATCGGATATGGCCCTTGCAGGTAAGTTCAGGGCCTACTACACAAAAATCGACTCCGGCGAGGCGTTTGAGAAGTATTCTCGAACGGGGCCGTACGCCGACATCGTTGTAGAGGCGGACAAGGGCAAGTTTGTCTTCTGGCGTGGCTCGAGTTATCTGCCCTACTGGGAGACGCAAAAAGGTAAGACATTTGTTGAAGAGGTTATACCGCGAAGCGGTGATGGACCTCGTCAACGGCCTGACATAGTCAACACGTATTCACGCATATTTCTGATCGAGAGCGCGCCGGAAAAGGCGGTTGTGTGGTGGCGATATCTGCCGGAGTTCGGCGGGAAGAATCCGCACACAGGGGTAGATGCGACGAAGTTTGTTGATGAGTACTTTACAATCGCAGCGGACGGCAAAGTAACACGTACCATCAGGCAGGGTACGGCAAAGATAGACGATTGGAGGGACCCTGCGAACAAGACCGTGCAGACGTTTCGCCTTACGGGCGACGGCATTATGGACAAGAAGACCCAGCGTCCGAGTTTGTCCGCCAAGGCCAAAGCCGTAAAAGGTACACCGGTTAAGACAAGGTCGGTGGGAAGTCCGGCCGCGTGGTGGAAGTTCGACGAAGCAAAGGGCGATGTTGCGGTTGAAAGTGTCAGTGGCAAAAGGTGCACCATTGAGGGCCATAAGAGCCTATGGAAGAAAGGTGTGTCAGGAACATCGCTACAGTTTGACGGGTATAACAGCCTCATAATACTGCCGGCGTCCAAGGCGCCTAAGGTTTCTTCTGCCATAACGCTTGAGGGGTGGTTTGCGATAGGCGCATATCCATGGAGCTGGGCACCTATTGTACAGCAGGCCGACGATGTTGCTGAAGAATTAGAGGACAAGACACAAGCCCAGAAAGAATGGGTGGAATGGAATACGACTCTTAAGAAGGAAGACGATGTTGGTTACTTTTTGGGCATTGATGGTTATGGGCATCCCGGTTTGAAGGTCAAGGTTGGTGATAGGTGGGAAGAGCTAGTCTCGGATACGGTTCTGGAGCGGAAGCGTTGGTATCATATCGCAGGTACTTATGACAAAGCTACAGGGAAGATGGTTATTTATATAAATGGAAAAGTAAGTGTTGAGAAGGAAGTTGCAAAGGGTGATATCGTACAATCCGGCGAGGATGTAAGAATCGGCAAGGGCAAACCAAGGAGACCTATCAGGCCTATCTGGACGAGCACTTATGTTGATTCTTATTCGTTTGATGGTTTGATAGATGAGGTCAAGATATATGATACGGCGCTGAGTGCCGCCCAGATAGCTCAATCGTATAAGAATTTCAAGCCAGCCGAAAGCCTTGCTGAGATGGATAAGCGGGTACTTCCCGCAGGAAAAGGAACGGGCGAATTCGGCGCATATTACACCCATTTGAAATTCTACGAGACATGGGACAATCTGTGGCGTTTCAGCGGTCATCCCGATGTTGTGGTGGAATTTGACAAACAGCCGGGCAAATTCGTATTTTGGCGCGGTGTCGGCTACATTCCGATGTTGGTTAATGAGAAGGGTCACTGGTATACAAATGAGTTCAATGAGACATGGAGCAAGAGCGGGGGCAAGGGCTGTCAGGAGCCGATGTCTGATAAGGAGTCTTATCACAACCATGCCAAGATTATTGAGAACACGCCTGCGCGTGCTGTGATTCAATGGCGTTTTCCACTTGTTGATGTTCTTCATGTGATAGCCAACTATAATGAGGATACCGGATGGGGCGACTGGTCAGACTGGTACTACTACATTTACCCTGATGGTGCGGCGGTTAAGACGATGCACTTATGGACGAACGGGGAGAGGAACCATGAATGGCACGAGACTATAGTGGTAATGGGCCCGGACTTTCACCCGGAAGAGGTTCTCGAGACTGAAGCGACTTTAATGCTATCGGATTTTGACGGCAAGGTAGACAGCTATGGCTGGACAGACGGTCCGCCTGAAGAAGTCGATTACGGCGATAAGAAGATTCACGTAGTAAATTTCAAAGCATCATATGATGCTTTTACGATTGGAGATTTTCAAGGGGGAGGTCAATTTGCCGATTATGGTTCTGACTACTCTGTTTTTCCGACGTGGAATCACTGGCCTGTGGGACAGATGCCATCTGACGGGCGATATGCAATTTACCCGGACAGAACATCTCACTGTGCGACGAATCGTGTTTATCTGCGAACATACAAGGAAGACTTTGGTGACAGGCCTTTTGAAGAGAGGCTATTGATGGAGGGTGTGTCGAACAAATCCGCCGAAGAACTGATGCCGTTGGCCAAGTCGTGGTTGAATCCTGCAGCGATTAAAATAAAAGGAGGCTGTAAGAGCGCATCGTATGACCGCGGACAGCGGGCGTATGTTATGGAAGGGGACGGCTCAAAGATTGAGGTGGTTATCAAGGCAAGCAAGGATTCACCGATTTTTAATCCAACTTTTGTGATTAGCAAGTGGGACTATAAGGGGACAAGTTTAACAATAAACGGCGAGAAAGTTGAGGATGGCAAAGATTTGCGTGTGGGGCATCCAAAGACGGTTGTAGATAAGGATTTAGTTGTATGGGTCAGGTATGAATCAGAGAGTGACACGGAGTTTGTGTTCGAGGCAAAAGGATAAAGAATTCAAGCTTAATTTGAAAGAGTCAAGAAAATGAAGGTATGGTTGAAAGTTGCTGTTATTTGTATCGTAGTTCTGGTTGCATCGGATATGGCCCTTGCAGGCAAGTTCAGGGCCTACTACACAAAAATCGACTCCGGTGAGGCGTTTGAGAAGTATTCTCGAACAGGGCCTTATGCGGACATCGTTGTTGAACTGGGAGAGGGCAAGTTTGTCTTCTGGCGAGGCTCGAGCTATCTGCCCTACTGGGAGACGCAAAAAGGTAAGACATTTATTGAAGAGGTAATCCCGCGAAGTGGTGATGGTCCCCGTCAACGGCCTGATATAGTCAACACGTATTCACGTATATTTTTAATCGAGAGCACTCCGGAAAAGGCGGTTGTGTGGTGGCGATATCTGCCGGAGTTCGGCGGGAAGAATCCGCACACAGGGGTAGATGCGACGAAGTTTGTTGATGAGTACTTTACAATCGCAGCGGACGGCAAAGTAACACGTACCATCAAGCAGGGTACGGCAAAGATAGACGATTGGAGGGACCCCGCCAATAAGACGGTGCAGACGTTTCGCCTCACAGGAGACGGCATTGTGGACAAGAAAACGCAGCGTCCGAGCTTGTCCGCCAAGGCCAAAGCCGCAAGAGGTGCACCGGTGAAGACAAAGTCAGTGGGAAGTCCCGCCGCCTGGTGGAAGTTCGACAAAGCAAAGGGCGATGCTGCAGTTGAAAGTGTCAGTGGCGAAAAGTGCACCATTGAGGGGCATAAGAGCCTATGGAAAAAAGGCGTGTCAGGGACAGCTCTGCAGTTTGACGGGTACAACAGCCTTATAACACTGGCGGCGTCCAAGGCGCCTAAGGTTTCTTCTGCTATAACGCTTGAGGGATGGGTGGCCATCGGCGCCTATCCGTGGAGCTGGGCACCGATTGTACAGCAGGCCGACGATGTGCCCGAGGTGTTAGAGAAAATGACCGGCCCGAGGGCGTGGCTGACCGGAGAGGATGAACGGGAAGAGATGGAGGAGCCTTCGGATGATTTTAAGTTTGTACTGAAAAAAGAAGATGATGTCGGATACTTTTTGGGTATCGACGGGCTCGGCTATCCCGGTTTGAAAATCAAAGTGGGTGAGAAGTGGGAGGAACTGGTATCGGATGAGCATCTGGAACGAAGGCGGTGGTATCAGGTTACAGGCACCTATGATAAAGAAACCGGTAAGATGAACCTTTATGTAGACGGGAAACTCAGCGGCGAGAAAACCATTGCTAAAGCCGATATTGTTATGTCCGGCAAGGATGTCAGGATAGGCAAGGGCAAACCCCGGCGGCCTACAAAGCCGGTACGGGCCAATACGTTTATCGATTCTTATTCGTTTGACGGCTTGATAGATGAGGTCAAGATATATGATACGGCGCTGAGTGCCGCCCAGATAACTCAATCGTATAAGAATTTCAAGCCAGCCGAAAGCCTTGCTGAGATGGACAAGCGCGTGCTTCCCGCAGGAAAAGGAACGGGCCAATTCGGTGCGTATTATACACATTTGAAATTCTATGAGACGTGGGACAATCTGTGGCGTTTCAGCGAGCATCCCGACGTTGTGGTGGAGTTCGAGGAACTGCCGAGCAAGTTTGTGTTCTGGCGGGGAGTCGGATATATCCCGATGATGGTCAACGAAAAGGGGCAGTGGTACAGCAACGAGTTTAACGAGACGTGGAACAGGAGCGGCGGCCAGGGTTGCCAGGAGCCGATGTCGGACAAGGAATCGTATACCAACCATGTAAGGATAATAGAAAACACTGAGGCGCGAGTTGTTGTGCATTGGCGTTATCCGCTTGTGGACGTGCTTCATGTGATAGCGAACTACCACGAGGACACGGGCTGGGGGGACTGGTCCGACTGGTACTACTATATATATCCTGATGGTGTTGCAGTCAAGACGATGCATTTGTGGACGGATGGTGAGCGGGACCATGAATGGCAGGAAGGGATGGCGATTCTCGGGCCGGACCAGCATCCCGAGCAGGTCCTGGAGACGAAGCCGTCGTTGATACTTGCAGACATTAAAGGCAACGTGGAGAGGTATAACTGGGTTGATGGTCCTCCTGATGATGTTGATTACGATAACAAGAAGATTCACATCGTCAACTACAAGGCAGAGTATGACCCATACACGATTGGTGACTTTAGAGGCGGGAACGTATACGGCGGTGAGGTCACGGATTATGCAGTATTCCCGTCGTGGAACCACTGGCCGGTGGGCCAGATGCCTTCGGACGGCCGATACGCGAGCTTTCCGGATAGAACCAGTCACAGCTCGCTGACACATGTCTGGGTGCCAACGTATAAGGAGAAGTTTGGCAACAGGCCTTATGAGGAGAAAATCATGATGGAGGGGATGTCCAACAAGTCGCCTGAAGAATTGGTGCCGCTGGCGAAGTCCTGGTTGAATCCTGCCAAGCTTAAGGTCGAGTCAGGCTGCCGCAGCGATGGCTATGACCGCTCACAACGGGCCTATGTGTTGGCGGATACGGGTGCGGAGATATCGGTGGTAGTGAAGGCAAGTAAGAGAACACCGATGATTAACCCTGCCTTTGTGATTAAGAACTGGGGCGAGGCGGATGCTGTTTTGAAAATAGACGGCAAGAAAATCAAACGCGGTAAAAGTTTCCGATACGGTCATCGAAACACGCTCGAAGGCAGCGATTTGATTGTCTGGATTAAGAAAGAATCGATGAAGCCAGTTCAGGTTTCGTTTTTGTCCAAGGTAAGATAGTTTAGCATTCGTCAGCAAAGTAATTTAGACACAGGAGTCTTGTGATGCGAAAAGTAATTTATCTGACAGTTTTTGTGATAGTTTACACAGCGTGCTGTGCGCCAAGTGTTGCAGCAGATAAGGGGCCGGCGGCGTGGTGGAAGTTCGACGAAGGCAAAGGCGATGTGGCCGTTGACAGCATAAGCGGCGAGAAAGACGCGATAAAGGGAACATTCTGGCATCGGCGAGGCGTTTCGGGAACGGCTGTCAAGTTTGACGGCTTTACTACACACATTATTCGGGAGGCGGCGGACGCACCACGGCTTAGAGGCAGCTTTACTATTGAGGCGTGGATTGTACCGCAGGCGTATCCTTATAACTGGTGCGCGATTGTGAATCAGGAGAAGGACAAGAAGGCGGGGTACTTTCTTGGGATAGACGCGTTCGCACGTGCCGGGTTTCACGCAGCGGTGGACGGAAAATGGCAGCAGTGCAACACCAAGAAGGAAATGGTGCCATTTATGACGAAATGGACACACATAGCGGGGGTGTTCGAGAAGGACAAAGGCCTTGCTGTTTACGTCAACGGGGAACTGGCCGCGGAGCGGCAGGTAAGGGGGGCGCCTGACTTTGCAGAGGGGATGGATTTGCAGATAGGCAGGAACCACAAGAAGACACGGATGGACTCCGTGACTCTGGTCCGACGCGACGTTAACTTTGACACGTCTTATTCGTTTGACGGTTTGATTGACGAGCTGAAGATTTACGACCGTGCGCTGTCGGCTAAGGAGGTCAGGCAAGCGTATAAGTCGAGCAAGCCCAAGCGGGCGCCAGCGCTAAAATGGCGGAAGCTGCCGGAACTTCCTAAAGGTGACAGGACATTCGGGGCAATGTACTGCAGACTGAAGTTCTATCCGGAATGGGACAACCTGTGGCGAGTGGATGATTATCCCGATATTGTCGTGAATTTCGACGGCAACCCGTATCAGATGGTGTTCTGGCGGGGGACGAACTTCAATATGAACCTGGTTACCGAGAACGGGAAATGGGTCGGCGACCAGAGCGCTGAAGGCGGCGGGGGCGAGGTCATAGGGTGCTGTGAGCACATGTCCGACAAGCAGTGCCGGTACGCACACGTCCGGATGATTGAGAACCATGATGCTCGCGTCGTTGTCCACTGGCGATATGCCGTTAACGACGTGCTCTACAGAATTGCCAATATATCCCGTGGCGGCATAGGCGCGTGGGCAGACGAGTATTACTACGTGTATCCGGATGGCGTGGCGGTGCGGGCATTTACGGTGTATAACATGAACGGCGAGCACAGTACGACCGAGCCGGCATCTTATAATAATCCGGGTGAGAGAGCGGAAGATAACCTTCACATAGACGCCTTAATCCAAGCGAACATGGAGGGTGAGGTCCGCAGGCAGAGGTGGGAACCCTGGCCGAGCGACGGCGGGACTGCAGGAACATTTACAAACGATTTGCCGAACGCGAATATAAACATCGTGAATTTCAAATCAAAGAGCAAGCCGTTTTATATCTACGAACTGGGGACGCGGGTGATTCCCTATGGCGGGGGGTTGAATGAAGTAAGGGATTACTCGAAGTTTCCGACGTGGAACCACTGGCCGGTCGGGCAAGCGCCATCCGACGGTCGCTATGCCTACTTTACGGACCGGGTAGCCAGCTCAGCGGTCACGTCGCCGGAACCTGCGGTCGAGGTGGATGAGGACGGGACCAGTCATGGACGGTTTATCATGGGGCTTACGAATCAGCCAATTGAGAAACTGGCTCCGATAGCGAGGTCGTGGCTTCAGACGCCAGAGCTTAAGGTAAAAGGCGGAGCGTTCAAGAGCGAAGGCTACAGCAGGGACGAGCGGGCGTTTATTCTGTCGAAAACCGGCGGCGCGGCAGAGACGCTTGAGTTTGAAATCGTCACCAGTGAAGATTCACCGATAGTGAATCCAGCCTTTGTGGTAAAGAACTGGGGCAGAAGTGATGCGAAGCTGAAGATTAACGGCAAAAGGGTGAATCGCAGCAAAGTTTTCCGCTTTGGTCACAATCATCGACTGGAAGGGAGCGATTTGATTGTGTGGGTGAAGACCGAGGCCGCCAAGCCGACCAAATTTTTGCTCAGTCCCATTCGGGACTAATCTGTAAGAGAGGCTTTAACATAGAAACGATTTTTTAGGGAGCAAAAGAGATGAAGTGGCTAATTAGCATTGTGGTTTTTGCAGCAGCGACAATGGTGTTGTCAAACACAGCGCCCGCGGGCGAAGATGGACCGGCGGCCTGGTGGAAGTTTGAGAAGCTGGTCGAGCAGAAGATTGTCAGGCCATTTGAGGAAGAAGGGGGCGATGTAGAGGAATTAGAGGCAGAGCTTAGAGAACTGGGGCGGCAGATAAAAGAACTGCAAGAACGGATGGAGGTCGCAGCGGAAGAAGATATGGAGGAACTTGAGGGTGAGATGAGAAGGCTGCGGGCCGAGATGAGGGAGCTTCGAGAGGAGCTCGAAGAACTTGAGGAAGACGAGGGCGAAGAAGATGTAGAAGGATTAGAGGAGGAGCTGAAGGAGCTGCGGCGAGAGATGAAAGCCCTGCAGGCAGAAGACAATGAGCTGCGAACAGATATGAAAAAAGTGCGGGCGCGATTGGCGGAATTGCGAGAAGAAGAGGAGGAGGAAGAAGAAGAGTTCGAGGTAATAATGGTTCGTTCGGTCGTTGATGAGGTGAGCGGCGTGAAGGACCGGGTCGAGGGTGCTTACTTTAAGATAGTTGCCGGCGTATCGGGTAATGCTATTAAATTAGACGGTAATACGAGTTACATTGTGCGTGATCGTGATGCAGCTGACGCTCCAAAAGTTTGCGGAGAATTCAGCGTTGAGGCGTGGGTTGCATTAGCCGCATATCCTACGAACTGGTGTCCAGTGGTGGACCACAGCACGTTAGGTGAGGCGGGATACTTTTTGGGCATCGACGCATTGGGGCATGCAGGTTTTAAGATTTATGCAGACGGCAAGCGGTACGAGATTGAATCGGGGCAGCGTATACAGCTTAGAAAGTGGGCGCATATCGCCGGGGTCTATACTCCTGAAGACGGTATGAGTCTCTATCTTGACGGTAAGCGTGTGGCAAGTAAAGATGTCACGGGCGAATTTACAGGCGCGAAGGAAAGGGATTTATTGATAGGCAAGCACAGCATCGAGAGGCAGCCTTACGGGACACTTCGGCCAAACGCGACGGCGGCTGTCTATACGTTCTACGACGGGCTAATCGACGAATTGAAGATTTACAACCGGGGCCTTAGTGCGAATGAAATCTCGAAGTATGTGGCCAAGAACAACCCGAAGGCGGAACCTGCGCTAACGGCGCGTCGTTTACCGTCGGGGCCGCCAGGGAAAGGAAGGTTCGGGGCTTACTATACTACGCTGAAATACTACGATGGGTGGGACGCTCCGTGGCGAGTCGGCGGCCACGCGGACGTGGTGGTCCGGTTCGATGAATCGGCATGTAGATTTGTTTTCTGGCGGGGAACGAGTTACATTCCGCACTGGGTGACGGAGAACGGCATCTGGTATGACAATGAATTCAACGAGACGTGGAGCGAGAAAGGCTGTCACGAGCCTATGAGTGACAAACAATGCCGTTTCTCCCATGTTCGTATCATCGAAAGCAGTGACGCACGCGCGGTCGTTCACTGGCGTTATGCTTTGGTTGACAACTGGTACCATTTGGCGAAGGTTGATGATTTAACGGGATGGGGAGATTGGACGGATGAAGTTTATACGATTTACCCCGACATGGTGGCAGTCAGAAAAGTCACGCTGCACAGCTCGCAGCCGGAAGCACCGCATGAGTGGCATGAGGGGATAATCGTGATGGGTCCGGGCCAGCGTCCGGAAGAGGTGCTGCATCCCGACGCACTTACCTTGGCAAATATGAAGAGTGAGACACACACCTACTCATGGGAACACGGCGTACCACCCGAGGCCGATGAAGAAGGTGTAGTGAAACTCCCCAAGAATGCCAACATTCACTGGGTCAACACGAAATCGGAGTACAAGCCATTTGTAGCGGTTTCGCCGGATTCCGAGCCGGTTTGGGACATTTACGCACACGAGCTTCGTCGAGACGTCAGCATGTTCCCGTGGTGGAACCACTGGCCTACGGCGCAAAAGCCGAGTGACGGGCGATACGCGTGGGATTCCGATTTGGCTTCGCATTCGTCACTGTCACATTGTCACTGGAAAGCGTATTCACAGACAGAAGATTCGATGACAAAGATTATGCTCAACGGATTGACGGCGAAATCAGCGGCCCGGCTTGTACCTCTGGCGAAGTCATGGTCGAGGCCTCCGGAGCTGAAGCTGAAGAAGGGCTTATTTGGAAGCGACTTTGAGAGCGAAGGCTATGACCCGACGCAGCGCGCTTACCAAATCGTCTGCAAGAAACGTGGAAAGCCACCGGTTCTCGAATTTGAACTTGCCGGCAGTAAAAAATCGCCGGTTGTCAATCCTGCCTTTGTAGTCAAGGGCTGGGGCGATAAAGGGGCGATACTGACGCTGAAAGACAAGACAAAAAAGGCGGGCAAGAGCTTCCGTATCGGCCACAGACATACGGTTGACGGCAGTGATTTGATTGTGTGGATTAAGGCTGAATCCACAAGACCGGTCAAGGTAAAGCTGACACCTGCTGCGTTATAGTTAAATGTCGAGCGGGAAAGAAAGAAACTTAATTTTGAAGGTTATTAGATATGGAAAAGAGAAGGGTACGTGAGAAAATGCGCGTGGTTATGGTTGGTGTGCTTCTGGCCGTAGCGCTAAACGTGGTTATAGCCGGTAGTGCAAACGAGGAGCTTTTTAAACTTCCGTCGGGTCCGAGCGGGCCGGGTCGGTTTGGAGCATACTATACCAAGCTTAAATACAGCCAAGCGTGGGACAACCCGTGGCGGGTGGGCGGCCATACTGATGTGGTAGTCCGATTTGACGATGGGGGACATAAGTTTGTCTTCTGGCGCGGGACGAGCTATATTCCCTGCTGGGTGACGGATACGGGGGTGTGGTACACGAATGAGTTTGTTGAGCGGCGCGGGCATCACAGCCCAAATACCGAGGGATGCGTCGAGCCGATGAGCGACAAGCAATGCCGGTTCTCTCATGTGCGAATCATTGAAAGCAGCGATGCGCGTGTGGTTGTTCACTGGCGTTACGCCCCTGTGGACGTCCGTTACAACCATCCTTTCATAGACCCCTTGACGGGCTGGGGTGACTGGGTGGATGAGTATTACACCATATATCCGGATGCCGTCGGTGTGCGTAAGATTATGGTACACACGACCCGTCCGGATTTGTGGACGGAATTTCAGGAGTCGATTGTGGTAAACCAGCCGGGGACAATGCCTGATGATAATATTGAACTCGGCGCAGTCTCGCTAGCTAACATGAAAGGCGAGAGTAAAACGCACTACTGGACGAAGGACGGCGGGCCTGAATTTGGCGCAGGGCCAGCGCGTGCCAATATTTTAAAGATTAATCTTAAGGGGTCGCTGAAACCATTTGCGCTCGTTGCGCCGCCCGAAGAGGACGGGATATTGATAACTTCGTATGAGGGACACGGGCGGGGGTCACACTTTAACTTCTGGGACCACTGGCCTGTGTCGCAGGTTGCGTCGGATGGTCGGATGGCCAAGTCAGCCGCGAACCCTTCACATTCGTCGCTGTGCCACATAGGACTTCCCGGGAACGCGACAGTTGAGTGGAAGCCGTATGCCAAAGGCGAGAAGTCGCAGACCAAAATTATGCTGCACGGTATGACCAACAAGCCGGTCGCCAAGCTGGTACCTCTGGCGAAGTCATGGCTGCAGCCAGCAGAGCTAAAGCGGGCTGGCGGCGCCTACAAGAGTGAAGGTTACGATCCAACTCAGCTTGCCTATGTTCTCGTCTGCAAGAAGCCAGTCAAAAGCTCAGAGATTAAGTTTGAGCTGGCCGCGAGCAAAGAGTCGCCGGTGATTAATCCTGCTTTTGTAATTAAAGGTTGGGGGGGCGCTGGAGCCTCACTCGAGATTAATGGCAGCAAGGCTACTCAGAGCAAAGATTTCCAGACCGGTCATAGGAGAGCGGCTGACGGTACTGATTTAATAGTCTGGATTCGGGTTGAGTCCACCAAACCAATTACAGTCGGGCTTTCGCCTGTTAGGGACTAAATTGTGGTGTAGAGCAGAATGAATAAGAACAGGAAAGCCTGCGAGCATGCATATGCTTTCAAGATTGAACGCTACCATCATCCAAAGATTAGCTGATGGAAGAATAAATCAAATTATATTTAGAAAGGGAAGAAGATGAAAAAGTCAGCATTAATTTGTCTGGTCCTGTTTGGCCTGCTTGTTGTCGGCTGCCAGGAACAGTTGGCTCAACGGAAAGTCGAAAAATACGAGCCAACGTGGGAATCGCTGCGCGAGTACAAGGAGATCCCCCAGTGGCTGCGCGACGGAAAGTACGGGATTTACACTCATTGGGGTCCTTATGCGGTGCATGCCTACGGTGAAAACACCACGTGGTACTCTTTCGCTATGTACAGAGAGAAGGACGGCGAAGCCCGCAAGCACTTTGAGAAAAACTTTGGTGAGCTGACGCCTGAATTCGGCTATAAGGATTTGATACCGAAGTTCACGGCCGAGAAGTTCGACGCCGATGAGTGGGCCGATTTATTCGCAAAATCCGGGGCGAAGTTCGCCGGACCTGTTGCCGAGCACCACGATGGCTTTGCCATGTGGGATACCAAATATTCCGAGTGGAACGCCGCAAAGATGGGGCCGAAGAGAGATGTTGTTGGTGAACTCGAGGAGGCCATCAAGAAACGGGACATGAAGTTCGTTACCGCGTTTCACCACGCCGCGAACTGGTTTTTCTTCCCGGTCTGGGATGAGCGTTACGACGCCGGCGATCCCAAGTATGCCGGTCTTTACGGCCAGCCACACGAGCCGGGTGAGATGAGGAACCAAGAGTTTTTAGATGAGTGGTACGGCAAGATTATCGAGGTCATCGACAACTACAGCCCCGATTTTATCTGGTTTGATTTTGCGCTCGATTCGATTCCGGAGGGCTACGTCAAGGACTTTTTGGCCTATTACTACAACCATGCTGAGACCGAGGGCAAAGAAGTTGTTGTTACCTACAAGGGCAACGACCTTGTACCCGCCACCGGCGTGCGGGACCTGGAACTTGGCCAGGAGCCCAAGCTCACCTATCATGAGTGGATAACGGACTCGACGGTCGATGACCGCGGCGCATGGGGGTATGCGAACGACCTGATATTCAAGAGCCCGAACCGGGTGATAGATAACCTTGTGGACCGTGTGAGCAAAAACGGTTATCTGCTCTTAAATGTTGGCCCGAAACCTGATGGGACTATTCCAGAAGAAGCACGGGAGTTACTGCTGGAAGTAGGTGAATGGCTGGAAATCAACGGTGATGCGATTTACGGCACTAGTCCCTGGTTAATCGCCAGTGAAGGTCCGACCAACCTTGGGGATGCCTCAGCTATTGGTTTCAATGAATCCAACGTTGTCTACACAAGCAAAGACATCCGGTTCACGGTCAAGGGTGATGATCTGTATGCAACGTTCCTTGCCTGGCCCGGCGAAGAGGCTATCATCGAGACTCTTCGCGGAGAAGGCGAAGAAGACGATGATGAGGACGATGAGGATGAGGACGATAGTGAAGCCGAATTTGTGCCACTGGCGGGAAAGACGTTTACTATAAAGGATGATGATGCGGAGTATACGTGGGTATTTAAAGAGGACGGCAAACTCCGTGTCTCAGGCGGCATGGCCGGCGAAGGCACCGATGGTGAATACGAACAGGAAGGACAAGAGGTATTCATAGAGGTCGGCGGTCTTGAACTTGAGGGAACATACGACGGTGAGAACTTCGAACTCGAGGAAGAAGGCCCACCACGTTATCCGGGCTTCTACCCTGAAGAGATCAAGCGCATTACCATGCTCGGCGACGGCAGAAAGCTCGATTGGGAGATAACAAGGGAAGGTCTTGTTATCGAAACTCCCGACAGGAAACCCTGCAAGCATGCTTATGTCTTCAAGATCGAACGCTACCATCATCCGAAAATTGATTGAGCGACAGATAAGTCAATTGGAAATTCCGGCATACTCGGAGTTGACGAATTCTTTAAGAGACTAGATTTGGTTAACAGCATTTGAAGCTTTAAATTCGCATAAAGAGTAAATGCGCCGAGCCAATTCAGATATCGCTTTCACCGATAAGAAATGGTAATATCTAAAGGCTGATTATACAAAAAGGATTTTGGTTGTTTAAGAGAAAGGGCAAGAGATGGTTACAACAAGTTTAATTGCAGAGATAGGAACCGGGATTGGGACAACTGATTTGGTAATTATTATTGTGTATCTGCTCGGGATAATGACTATCGGCATCTGGGCAGGCTACAGGAAGAAGGCCTCAAGCACTCAGTTCTTTCTGGCAGGAAGGTCGCTGCCGTGGTCAATCATCGGGCCTGCATTGTTCTGTGCCAATATCTCAACCATTCATCTTGTGGGGCTGGCTGCGGATGGGTACAGAGTCGGGCTTGCTGTCGGCAACTTCGAATGGATGGCGTCGTTTTGTTTAATCTTCCTGGGATTGGCGTTTGTTCCGTTTTATTTCAGAAGCAAGCTGAGCACACTGCCTGAATATCTGGAGAAAAGGTACTGTCCGACCGCACGGACAATTCTGGCGTTCATTTTCCTGATGAGCGCGCTATTAGTCCACATAGGAATAAGTCTTTATGCGGGTGCGAAGGTACTGGAAGAGTTCTTCGGACTGAACATGTATGTTTCGATTATCGGCATATCGGTCATCACGGCGGCTTACACCATAATAGGAGGTCTAAGGGCGGTGATGATTACCGATGCGATTCAAGCGGTTCTACTTTTGTGCGGTGCGGCCATACTGACGATAGCCGCTTTATTTGCGCTACCTGCACACGGCATCGAAACTTTTGCGCAATTCAAGGAGGCAATCAAACCCGAACAGGCAAATATGCTTCAGTCTATTCGTAATGTTCAGACCGGCCGAATGAATGACTATTCGTGGCTCGTAATGTTGTTCGGTTACCCGGTGTTGGGCATATGGTACTGGTGTACCGACCAGACCATCGTGCAGAAGACTCTGGCCGCCAGGACAGAACGCGATGGAAAAAGCGGCGCAGTTTTCGCAGGTTACCTGAAGATACTACCTGTCTTCGTTATGGTTTTCCCGGGTGTTCTGGCTTATGTCCTTTTTAAAGACCAAATTGGCGCTGACAACAACGCAACGTTGATGGTGATGATGAAGAATCTTCTGCCTGTCGGTATCAAAGGTCTTTTCGCGGCAGGATTGCTTGCAGCACTTATGAGCACCATAGAAGCAGCTCTAAACAGCACGGCGACGCTTATGGCCGAAGATATTGTCCAGCGCATAAGGCCGCAAACGAAGGACCGGACGCTGGTGTGGATCGGGCGGGTGACGGCCGGCGTGGTGGTACTGCTGGCGATGGCCTGGTCAACTCAGGGCGGGAGGTTCGAAAGTATCTTCGTTGCAATCAACAAAATACCCATGATGTTTGCGCCTGCGATTACCTGCATTTTTGTGTTTGGCGTGTTCTGGCGTCGCGGCACGAAGCAGGCGGCGATGGCAACCCTTATATTCAATCTGTTGATTGGGGTCATCTACTTATGTATAGACATCCCGTTGATTGGCTCCAGACAAATTGTAACTGAGGATTGGGGAATTCCGTTTATGATGGTGGGTGTTATCCTTTGTGCAACCTGCATAGTTATTTATGTGATTGTAAGCTTGTTGACGCCTCGTCCGTCAGAGGAGCAATTGAAGGACCTCTGCTGGGAGCATCCGCTTGAGAGCATCCGTACAGGAGCGGTAAAAAGCGTAACGGACCCGCGTATTATGGCCGGAATACTATTCGTTTTGATGATTGTTTTGTACTGTCTTATTGGGTAAACAAGGTCGTTGGCAGATTGTAGCTTTGCAAGGCAAGGAGATTAAATATGCGACAAGCGGTCATGACTGAACCAGGTAAGATTGAATTTGGCGAAGTACAAGAACCAAAGGCAGGTGCCGGAGAGATTCTGCTGCGGATTAAGCGGATCGGCGTATGCGGCAGCGATATCCACGTTTATCATGGCAAACACCCCTTCACGCCCTACCCCGTCGTTCAGGGCCATGAATATTCGGGTGTTGTGGAAGCAGTCGGTGAAGGTGCAGAAGACGTTAAGCCCGGGACACTGGCAACGGCCCGGCCGCAACTTGTTTGCGGCAAATGCGGTCCCTGCCGACGTGGAGATTATAATGTCTGCGAGGAACTGAGAGTTCAGGGATTCCAGGCGCCGGGCTGTGCGCAGGATTTGTTTGTTGTACCAAAGGAACGGTTTGTTCCGCTGCCCGAGTCGCTGACTGCTGAGCAGGGAGCGCTGGTTGAGCCGGCGTCGGTAGGAGCACACTCAACCGCCAGAGCCAGTGATGTCAGCGGCAAAAATGCGGTTGTGCTCGGGGCCGGGACAATCGGGAATATGGTAGCGCAGTTCGTGCGGTGTCGCGGGGCCAAGAACATCCTGATTACGGACATCAGCGACTACCGGCTTGAAATCGCTCGAAAATGCGGAATCGAAAACACTTCGAACGCAGGCAAAGAGTCCCTGGCTGACGCTGTTAAACGCGTATTCGGCGAGGAAGGATTCCAGGTCGCCTTTGAGGCTGCGGGTGTTGAGGCAACTCTGTCGGCAGCGATAGAAAATATCGAGAAAGGCGGAGAAATTGTTGTCCTTGGGGTTTTCGGAGAAAAACCGTGCATCGATATGGCAGTAGTAGGCGAGCACGAACTGAGCCTGATTGGAACGTTGATGTACAAACACGAAGATTACGTCGAGGCGGCCCGGATGATTGCAGAAGGAAAAATCATAACTGAACCGCTGGTGACAAAGCACTTTGCCTTTGAGCAATATCCGGAGGCGTACAAATACATCGAAGCTCAGGGCGATAAGACGATGAAGGTGATGATAGATTTGTAAGAAGTGAGGCAAGGGTAATGAACAGGCGCGAATTCCTGAGAGCTTTGGGTTATGGAGCGGCGGCGCTGGCGATGCCGCGGGCACTGCTGGGCGGACAGAAGAAAAAACCCAACATTATCTTCATCATGGCTGACGATATGGGTTACGGTGATGTTGGGTGCTACAACCCGAAGTCAAAGATTCCCACACCCAATATGGACAAGTTGGCGAGGGAGGGGGTTCGGTTTACCAATGCTCATACGCCATCGGCGGTATGCACGCCGACGCGGTATGGGGTGTTGACGGGCAGGTACTGCTGGCGGTCGCGACTTAAGCGGGGAGTGTTCGGGGGATTTAACCGGCCATTGATTGAAAAAGACCGGATGACGGTCGCATCGCTTTTGAGAAAGCACGGGTATGGTACAGCGTGTGTAGGGAAGTGGCATCTTGGTTTGAACTGGGGGACGAAGGAGGAGCGGCAAGCGGATGTAGAGGAAGATTATGAACAGATGGAGGTTGATTTCAGCAGGCCTATAAAGGACGGACCGACAGAGCGGGGGTTTGACTATTTCTTCGGCACAGCGGCCTGCACCACGGATGACCCGCCATTTTGCTTTATCGAAAATGACCATACCGTGGGCATACCGAGTATGGTCAGCCCAGTCGACCCGGCAGACGAAGACAGAGAGCTGCTGATGGTGCCGGGCTGGAGGCATGAAGATGCTGACATTGAGTTTACAAACAACGCGACAGCTTTTATTAAAAAGCACGTAAAGGGTCAGCCTGAAAAACCATTTTTTGTATACCTGCCGTTTTCGGTGCCACATATACCGTGGCTTCCGCCGGAGTTTGTTAAGGGCAAGAGTAAGGCGGGGCCGAGAGGTGACCAGGTTGTGCTTTTCGACTGGAGTGTTGGGGAGGTGATCAAGACACTTGATAAGCTCGGGATAAGTGATAATACGCTGGTGATTGTTACGAGTGATAACGGTCCGCGCGAGGGGATTAGGGGGCATAAATCGGCGGGCGATTTGCGCGGCTTTAAAGGCAGTATATGGGAGGGTGGACATCGGGTGCCGTTTATAGCTCGGTGGCCGGGTAAGATAAAGACAGGTACGACAAGCGATGAGGTTGTTTGTCTAACGGACTTGATGGGTACGTGTGCAGCAATTGTGGGAACAGAACTGCCTAAAGACGCAGGGCAGGACAGCTATAATATACTGCCTGCTCTATTGGGAAAGAAGCTTGACAAACCCATTCGTGAAGCAATTGTCCACCACTCCGGCGCAGGCGTGTTCGCTATTCGACAAGGAGAGTGGAAACTTATCCTCGAATCTAAAGGCGCTGGATACCACGATGGCCCACCAAAGCCCGGCTCGCCCGGACAACTATACAATCTGGCCGATGACCCGTATGAAAAAAAGGACTTGTGGACAAGACGCCCTGAAATAGTAAAGCGTCTGACCAAGCTCCTCGAAAAGTACAAAGAACAGGGCTACAGCAGGAAGGCTTAAATAAGGAGCAGACGAAGAAGTCGAAAACATACACAGTTACAGCTTTACAGAGTAAAGCCGGAGAAAAGTGATATGCAAATAAAGACTAAAGTCAAAGATGAAAAGTTATTTAGCGTCCCTGTGGTTTTACTTGTTGGACTATCCGTGCTGCTTATAGGATGCAATCAACAAATGACTTGCAGCAAAACAGACATGTCCTCACCAAGATGGACTGCGGAGCGGGCGAACAGGTGGTATTCAAAACAGGGGTGGATAGTTGGATGCAACTTTACTCCGAGTACGGCCATAAACCAGATTGAGATGTGGCAGGAGCAGGATTTTGATCCCGAAACGATAGACACTGAACTGGGCTGGGCGGAGGGCATAGGGTTTAATGCGATAAGGGTATACCTGCACTACCTTGTCTGGGCAAGGAATCCAACGAAGATGAAAGAACGAATTAATGAGTTTTTGGATATAGCTGAGAGTCACAACATAAGAGTGATGTTTGTATTGTTCGACGACTGCTGGAATCCTAACCCAACACTTGGAAAGCAGCCTGACCCGAAGCCCGGCACTCATAATTCGGGATGGGTACAATGCCCGGGAGGGGAAATTCAAAACCGGGACAAGGCGCTTTATCCGGTGCTAAAGGCATACACACAAGATTTGCTGAGAAGTTTTGACAAGGACAAGAGGATACTGGCGTGGGATTTGTACAACGAACCGGGCAACAGCGGCTACTTCGATAAATCGCTGCCACTATTGAAAAGAGTATTTGAATGGGCAAGGGAGGCGAATCCTTCACAGCCCATAACGGTGGGTTTGTGGAACTCGGGCGAGAAATTCAGACAGCTCAATAAGGTGACAATAGAGAACTCGGATATCGTAACGTTCCATCAGTATATGAATGCCGAGCATCTGAAGGAGAAGGTCAAGGAGCTCAAGTCATTCGCACGTCCGCTGCTGTGCACGGAGTATATGGCAAGGACACGTGACTGCACATTTGAATCACATATGCCGGTCTTCAAAAAGGAAAACATCGGGTGCTTTAACTGGGGACTGGTGAGCGGAAAGACGCAGACAATTTTTCAGTGGGGCACACCGGGCAAACTGCCCGAACCTGACATCTGGTTTCACGATATATTCCGCAGAGATGGCACGGTTTTCGACCCTGAGGAAATAAAACTTATCAAGCGACTTACCTC